>NZ_JBEOOE010000005.1:0-161503 GCF_040308885.1 Pseudoalteromonas sp. 120-MNA-CIBAN-0494 | reverse complement strand
GTGCCAGCCTGAGCCCGATATCGACAGCTTGTTACCCTGGAATTTTAAAACATAGGTGTAGTTCGCTAGACGCTCACTAATAAATAGCCAAAAGCCCATGCGAATTCAGTAGTGGCCGCTCCTGCACATCCTGTGCTCTACGGCATTTGTATTCCTTTATATCAAACAAAACAGCTCGAAGGCGAACCACGCGGAAGGCCGCCCCGACACAAAGAGAGTGTGTCGCATTTGCTATGTGACTCTCTACCGCTGTGGGCACTACGACATTACCAGGCTCCAAATTGTAAAAAGTGAAGTGTGGGTGAATAATGTACACAAGTCTCCCGCGTAGGTTGGGCGAGCGTAGCGACACCCGACACTCAAATCATGAAAACATCACCACTAGCCAATGAATGTGGTGCATTTGCACTGTGATTTTCCACCGTTGTGGGCACCACGACATTGCCAGGCTCCAAATCGAGAAAGCCCGATTGAAAATATTCGGGCTTTTTTACGTCTGCAGAAAAGTAAAATTCAAGTCATTAATAAGTAAAACTCAAAGATAAAAAAATACTATGCTGATAAACTCAAAGTACATTTATTTTAGACTTGTATGAGCATGACAGCATTTTCTAGCCGAGTTTATTTACTGCGACATGGTGAGCTTACGACTAAAGATGTTTTAGCGGGGCATACCGATTTTATATTGAGTAAAAAAGGGTTTGAGCAGTTAAATATCGCCTGTGGCAGGTTAGCAAATATTGATTTAGTTACCTCATCGTCTTTAAAGCGCTGTAGTGAGTTTGCTCGGCAATTTTGTGATTTTAATAAAATACCACTGAATATAACCGACGATATTAAAGAGTTTAACTTTGGTGATTGGGATGGCCAAAGCTATGATGAACTGTGGCAGCATACTAAAACACCGACAATTGGTGACTTTTGGCAAAGCCCTTGGCTCGTGACGCCACCTAACGGTGAAAGCATGGCTCATTTTTATCAGCGCATAACAACGTGGTGGCAGCAATTATTAGTTAATACTATTTGCCAAGGTACTCGCTCACAACTTGTAATTACGCATGCAGGAGTAATAAAGCAATTACTCGCTATTATTTGTCAGGTGCCAAAACAGTTAAATTATCAAAATATATTTACTGTGGGTTATGGCAAGGTTATTTGTATCGATATATTTTTTGATGAAAATGGCCAAGCTTGGCCTAAAATTATTTTTTAAAAACGCCTGATCCTCTTTTATCACAACGATATCAGTTGTGGGATTTAGCAGTTATCTTTTTACTTTTTTGAAAACGTGAGTTGCTACACAATGTTTAAAATAGCCCCTTTGAATAATCAATTTGACCACCTTATTCACAATAAAATAAATAATAAAACCAAACCCCTAGGGGCACTAGGTCAGCTTGAACTGATTGCATTACAGTTAGTAAAAATACTATCTCAAACGATAAAGAGTGACGTTGAATTTACTGCATTTAAAGCTGAGATTTGTAACCCTACTTTAGTTGTTTTTGCTGGAGATCATGGGATTGCAGCGCAAGGAGTATCAATTGCACCGAGTGAAGTAACTGCACAAATGGTCGCTAACTTTGTCGCTGGCGGCGCTGCTATAAATATATTTTGTCAGCAACTTGGCTGGCAACTTGAGGTTGTTGATTGCGGTATATTAGAAAAAAGCCCTGCTAGCAAGGTACATGATTGCCGACTTGGTAATATAACCGCCCCGCTTAACTTACACATGGCCATGAGCACTGCGCAAGTAAAGCAAGGGTTTAGTAATGCTAAGTCACTGGTTTTACAGCTTAAACAACAAGGCTGTAATACATTGGCTATGGGGGAGATGGGAATTGGCAATACCACGAGTGCCGCAGCTATTATGGCAGCAATATTAAATTTACCTGTGACGCAATGTGTGGGTAGAGGCACTGGCGTGAGTGACGAATTAATTGCGCGTAAAATCAATGTTGTTGAGCAAGCATTACAACTGCATAAAGCACACTTGGCTGATCCAATAGCGCTGCTTGCTGCAGTGGGTGGCTTTGAAATTGTGCATATTACCGGTGCAATGCTAGCGGCGGCAGAGCAAGGTATGGCCGTTATTGTTGATGGCTTTATTTGTAGTGCTGCGGCTATGGTTGCGATTAAAATTAACCCTATAGTAAAAGAGTATTTAATTTTTGCTCATTGTTCTAATGAACAAGGCCATCAACAAATGTTAAGCAAGCTTGAAGTTAAACCCTTGCTACAATTAGATTTACGCTTAGGTGAAGGCACTGGCGCAGCATTGAGCTTACCTTTGCTACAAGCCGCTCTTGGCTTTTATAACCACATGGCAAGCTTTGCGGATGCCGGTGTTGAGCAGGTTGTATAATATGAGTGACAGTTCACTTTTAGATACCCCAAATAATAAATTACAAACCAAGGTCACGCAGTGGCAGTTAGTATTATTGGCGATTAGCTTTTTAACCCGCATTCCGGTTGCTTTGCGTTTTAATGTTACTAATACTCACCTTAATCAAGCCAGTCGCTATTTTGCATTAGTAGGTTTGTTACTTGGTGGGTTGTTGGCACTTAGTTACTGTGTTTTTCAGCTGTTGTTACCGCCGTCTTTAAGTGTGTTATTAATGATGGCTTTTGGCTTGCTATTAACTGGCGCGTTTCATGAAGATGGCTGGGCTGATGTGTGGGATGGCTTTGGCGGCGGTTGGCAGGTAGAGCAAAAATTAACTATCATGAAAGATAGCCGTTTGGGTACTTATGGAGCTGCGGCATTATTTATAATATTACTGATTAAGTTTCAGAGTCTAGTATTACTTAGTACTTCGCTCACAGCCATTATAACTGCGATATTGCTGGGTCAGTGTTTAAGTCGGGTAATAGCAACCAGTTTAATTGTGAGCATGGATTACGTGAGTGAGGATGCCACCTCAAAAGTTAAGCCTATAGCTATGTATTTGTCGTTTAACAGTTTAGCTATTTTAACGCTCACTGCAGTCATTTTATTACTGAGTTTAATTTTCTTACATATTATTGTATGGCAAACAGCGGTGATTATTATTGCCGTGTTGCTCATTTTACGCAGTGTATTAGTACGCTGGTTTAAGCACCAGCTAGGTGGTTATACTGGAGATTGTTTAGGCGCGGCGCAGCAGTTATCTGAGGTGATTATTTACTTAACCTTAGTGGGCTTATTATGAGCAACAACCATGCACTTATTTTAGGCGGTGCTCGCAGTGGTAAAAGTCGTTTTGCAGAACAGTTAGCGATTAAGAGTAATAAATCGGTGATTTATCTGGCCACTGCAGAGCCTAATGACGATGAAATGCAAGTACGTATTACGCGCCATCAAAAAGACCGCCCAGCAAACTGGCAATTAGTTGAAGAGCCCATAGCGCTTGCCAAACTACTTAAAGCCCATAGTAAAGCTGACAACTGTATATTGGTAGATTGTTTAACGCTATGGCTTACAAACTGTTTATGCCATAGCGACAAGCATTGCTGGCAAACGCAAAAAGCTGAGTTATTAGCTCAACTTAAAAGCTTACCAGGGCAAGTTATTTTTGTAAGTAACGAAGTGGGGCACGGTATAGTTCCGCTTGGCGAATTAAGCCGTACATTTGTAGACGAATCTGGCTGGTTACATCAAGCATTAGCTGCGCAGGTTTCCCAAGTTGAGTTTATTATGGCGGGTTTAGCGCTTACATTAAAAAATAAACAATAAACCCCTCCTTTAGAAACACACTGCTTAGTTATATATTGTACAACCTGCAGAGTAGGCTTTGTAGGTTGTTTTTAACGAATTACTGCTTCAAATATCTTTAACTTTAACCGCAGGATTTCCAACCACCACGGTGTTGGCTGCCACATTTTTTGTTACTATCGAGCCCGCTCCAATAACGGCGTTATCGCCAATAGTTATTCCAGCTAAAATGATTACGCCTGCACCAACCCATACATTATTACCTATACTAATTGGCTGGCTAAAGTTTTCTTTACTTAATCTTTGCTGCGGATCTAGCGCGTGAGATACAGCTAGCAATTGTACATTAGGGCCTATTAAACAGTCGTTACCAATACTAATGGCCGACTCAGGTAGCGGAGAATCTAAAATGGTGCAGTTAATATTTATAAAGGTACGATCACCAATAATAAGTGTACTACCATAATCGCAGTGAAACCCTGCTTCAATAATTACCTCTTCACCGCAATCAAAAAATAAGCTTTTAATACGCTTTAAATTGCCCTTACTGGGGCTTTTATTAAATAAACGGCAGATATCGCCGGCGAGCTTACGCTGAGTTAAATATTCTTTACTGATACTATTAAATAATTGCATATACTTTACTTTATTCGGCTATTACCCCTAGCTTACCGTATTTTAAGTTTTATTATAATTTGATTAAATTGCTTTATTTTTGCTCGTTCACTTGCCATTTAACTAGTTTCGTTTAAAATTACGCATCTTTCGAAACGAAACTTAATTGCATATCACTTATGACCAAACGAAACACCCAGCAACGACGTCACAATATATTGGCTCAGGTTAATGAGCTTGGTGAAGTGGTCGTGGAAAAATTAGCTGAGCAGTTTCAAACCTCAGAAGTGACCATTCGAAAAGATTTAACTGCGCTTGAAAAAAGTGGCCTGTTACTGCGCCGTTATGGTGGAGCTATTGCATTACCAAAAGAGATAGTAAGCGATGAGATTGATTCTAAGCGTAAAGTGGCTATAGCCAAGGCTGCAGCCGCACTGATCAAAGATCATAACCGCATTATTATTGATAGCGGGCGCACTACAGCAGCAATGATCCCAGAGCTTGCAAGTAAACAAGGCCTAGTTGTAATGACGAATGCTATTAAAGTTGCTAATCGCTTGCTAGCGCTCGAAAACGAGCCAACATTATTGATGACCGGTGGGACATGGGATCCGCATTCAGAATCGTTTCAGGGGCAAGTTGCAGAAAGCGTACTATGCTCTTACGACTTTGATCAGCTATTTATTGGTGCCGATGGCATAGACGTAAAGCGCGGTACTACTACCTTTAACGAACTAGTTGGCTTAAGCCAAGTAATGGCAAAAGCAGCACGTGAAGTTATAGTGATGGTTGAATCAGATAAAATTGGCCGAAAAATCCCAAATTTAGAATTACCGTGGCAAATAGTAACCACCTTAATAACCGACAATGGCTTAGCAGACGATAAACGCAAAGCAATTGAGGCATGTGGTGTAAAACTAATTTGTGCAGAGATTATGGAATAGCCCGTTAACTTGAATTCAGGTTATAAGCGGGCAAATATTTAAAAAATTAATGGAGACACTATGTGTGGAATAGTTGGGGCAGTTGCAGAACGTCCAGTAAATAAAATTTTAGTTGAAGGCCTTAAACGCCTTGAGTACCGTGGTTACGATTCAGCAGGCGTAGCACTGCTTGATGGCAACACCCTTAAAACTGTAAAAGCAGTTGGTAAAGTAGTAAACCTAGAATCGGCACTTGAGCAATCAGGTGTTAGCGGCCATACAGGTATTGCACACACTCGCTGGGCTACTCACGGTAGTGTAACTGAAGCCAATGCACATCCACATGTTTCAAGCGGCCAGCTAGCACTAGTACACAATGGCATCATCGAAAATCACGTAAGCTTGCGCGCCGCATTAAAAGGCGACGGTTACGAATTTTTATCAGACACCGACACCGAAGTTATGGTGCACTTAATTCACCAACTTCGTCAGCAACACAAAACCTTACTCGCATCAGTACAAGCTGCCGTTAAGCAATTTGAAGGTGCATTTGGTACAGTTGTATTTGATAAAGACAACAGCAACGAAATTATTGTAGCGCGCTCAGGCAGCCCACTTGTTATAGGTTTAGGGCTTGGCGAAAACTTTATTGCCTCTGATCAATTGGCACTACTACCGGTTACTCGCAGCTTTATATTTTTAGAAGAAGGCGACGTAGCACGTATTACACGTGACACAGTAGAAATTTTTGATGCCGATGGCAACGCTGTAGAGCGTGAAGTGGTTGAATCAAACATCACTCAAGATGCATCAGGCAAAGGCGATTACCGCCATTACATGCTAAAAGAAATTTACGAGCAGCCACTTGCTGTACGTAATACCCTTGAAGGGCGTTTAAACAACGACCGAGTAGCAATTGACGCTTTTGGCGACAGTGCACAACAAATATTTAAAGATGTAAAACACGTACAAATTATTGCCTGTGGTACGTCTTACCATTCGGGTATGGTTGCACGTTACTGGCTTGAGCAATTTGCAGGCGTAAGCTGTAATGTAGAAATTGCCTCAGAATTTCGCTACCGCCAGTCGTTTGTACACGAAAAAAGCCTACTAGTAACTATTTCACAATCAGGCGAAACAGCCGATACACTTGCTGCACTGCGTTTAGCAAAGCAACAAGGTTACATGGCGTCAATGACCATTTGTAACGTACCTGGCTCATCACTTGTACGCGAATCAGACCTTGCCTTTATGACCAAAGCCGGCGCCGAAATTGGCGTAGCATCTACTAAAGCGTTTACTACGCAATTAGTTGGTTTGTTAATGCTTACTGCGTCTATAGCGCAAGAAAAAGGCCTTGATCAAAGCGCAATTGTTAATGCAATTAAAGTACTACCTGCAAAATTAGAAGAAACTTTACAGCTTGCAGATAGCATTGCCGAGTTAGCAGAAGAGTTTGCCGACAAGCAACATTCACTATTTTTAGGTCGTGGTTCGCAATACCCAATTGCAATGGAAGGCGCGCTTAAGCTTAAAGAAATTTCGTACATTCACGCAGAAGCCTACGCTGCAGGCGAGCTTAAACATGGTCCACTAGCACTAATTGACGCCGACATGCCGATTATTGTTGTAGCACCTAATAACGAACTGCTAGAAAAACTTAAATCAAACGTAGAAGAAGTACGTGCTCGTGGTGGTATTATTTACGTATTCGCAGATAAAGATTCTCACTTTGAATCAGACAACACCATGCGTGTTATCAACGTAAATCACACTGACGATATTATTGCGCCAATTGTTTACACCTTACCATTACAGCTACTGTCGTACTACGTAGCGGTAATTAAAGGCACAGACGTTGACCAACCACGTAACTTAGCTAAATCTGTTACTGTTGAATAACAAGAAGTTAGTGTTATAAGATAAAAAAGACGCGAAAGCGTCTTTTTTTTGCCAGTAACTAAATGCGATTTAAATCACTAACCCCTACTTAATAAGCGTTAAATACGCTAAAATTGCAGGCTAATTTTTAGTAATGAGCCCACACCTTTATGACCTCAGCCACAAGCCCTAGCACTTTTAACGAACTTGGCCTTATTCCAGAGCTATTAGCTCGTTTAACCGACTTGGAATATACCCAACCTACTCCAATTCAAGCTAAGGCTATACCTAGTGTGCTTGCAGGCAGTGACTTAATTGCTGGGGCAAATACAGGCTCAGGTAAAACAGCAACGTTTGCGCTGCCAATGCTACAAAAAATGTTCCTTGAACAAGGTAGTAAAAGCGCAGCCAGCAAAGGTAACTTTGTAACGGGGCTTATTTTAGTACCTACTCGTGAGCTTGCTACTCAAGTAGCCGATAGCGTTAAATCGTATTCTGCTAACTTTAATGGCGCAATTAAAACGATTGCTGTGTTTGGTGGTGTATCGGTTAATACACAAATGCAGGCACTTCGTGGTGGCGCTGATATTATAGTGGCAACACCAGGGCGCTTACTCGATTTAATCTCAAGCAATGCTATTAAGCTCGATAAACTAAATACACTCGTGCTTGATGAAGCCGACCGTATGCTAAGCCTTGGCTTTACCGAAGAGCTTGCTGAGTTATTAGCGTTAATGCCTGCTAAAAAACAAACTATGTTATTTTCAGCAACTTTCCCAGAGCAAGTTAAGCTATTAACACAAGATTTATTAAACGACCCTGTTGAAATACAAGTTCAAAGCAAAGACGAAAGCACTTTAGTACAGCGTGTATTTAGCGTTAATAAAGGCGAGAAAACCACTGTTTTAGCGCATTTAATTAAAACCCATAAATGGCGCCAAGCACTGATTTTTGTTAATGCTAAAAAAGATTGTGAACACTTAGCGCAAAAGCTTGAAAAGCGCGGTGTTAATGCACAAGTTTTTCATGGCGATAAAGGCCAAAGTGAACGTACCCGCGTAATAGAAAAGTTTAAAGCAGGCGAAATTGAAGTGCTAATAGCAACTGATATTGCAGCACGTGGTTTAGATATTGAAAAGCTGCCAGTGGTTATTAACTTTAATCTACCACGCAGCCCTGCTGATTATATGCACCGTATTGGCCGCAGCGGCCGTGCAGGTGAAGTGGGTTTAGCGCTTTCATTAGTTGATTATGAAGATTTACATCACTTTAAAATAATTGAGAAGAAAAACAAACTACGTCTTGAGCGCGAGCAAGTGGCAGGCTTTGCAGTGAACCAAGCGAATGTTGATGCCGCACAGGCGCTTAAAAACGAAAAGCCAATGGCAAAACCCGAAGGCACGGGCAAGAAAAAGAACAAAAAAGCAGATCTTGAAGACGATGTTTGGGCTGGTTGGCGAGGTAAATCTAAGTAACCGGAGTTCAAGTTAAGTAATTAGAGTAAACATTGATCTAAAAAGCCGACGTTACGTCGGCTTCTTTGTGCTGCATCAGTATTTTATTTATAAAATACGTCTACAGTACCTTTTACTTTTATAAGTAATGGTTGGCCACGACGATCTAGCGCTTTAGGTGCGGCAACTTTGATCCAGCTTTCGCTGATGCAGTATTCTTCAACGTCAAAACGCTCTTTGCCGTTCAGAGTTACACCAATTTCATGTTCGAATACTTCTTCTACATAAAACTTGCTGCGTGGATTAATCGAAAGTTGGTCTGGTAACTCTGGTTTATTTGTATCAGTCATAATTGTGATCTGCATTGAATAGATAGTGCGCTATTGTAGGCAATACAGGTGTTATGCTCAAGCACGACAAGAATAAATGCTAATAAAGTTAGCTATTAAATTTCACAGTTAAGCGCGGCGGTTTAAATTAATAACTAACAGTGCAGCTTGTCTGCAATTAATGAAACGTTAAACTAGCCAGTGAAAAGCTCATTTTACGTTGGCGTAAGTCAATACTTTTTAAGGTCACATTCACACGCTCACCAATAGTAAATTTTTGTTTGCTGTTGCTCCACTGTTGTTTGGCAGCATTAAATACAAACTCACCTTGGCTGAAGCTACTCACCGCTACTAAACCCTCAACGCCTGTGCAGTCTAGCTCAACAAAAAAGCCAGCGCTTGATACACCACTAATAGTGGCGGTAAATGTATCGCCAAGGTATTTTTCCATATAGCTACATTTTAAGGCGCTTTCTACTTCACGGCTAATATCGTTGGCTTTGCGCGATTGTGCTGAGCAATGCAAGCTTAATGTTTCTATACTTTCAAGGTTATAAGGGTATGCCTTTTTAGCTAACTTGCTAACGCTAGACGCTTTATTAGCAAACACATTTAAGAAGCTTATCGCCCGCTGTAAACCATTTTGCTGCTTAGCCTGAATTTTGGCGCGAATTGCACGATGGGTTACTAAATCTGCATAGCGACGAATTGGCGAGGTAAAGTGAGCGTAAGCATTGTATGCTAGGCCAAAGTGACCTTGGTTATTAGCCGAGTATTCGGCTTGCGATTGTGAGCGCAGTAATAAAGTACGGATCACGCTGGCATCGCTGCGCTGACTAATGTTATTTAGTAGTTTATTGTAATCGGCTGGCGTTGGCTTATCACCGCCGCCAAGCTGCAGTCTTTTTTCGGCCAGTAGCGCCCGTAGCGTTTGTAGCTTTTTCTGTTGTGGCCCTGCATGTACTCTAAATAATCCGGGGATTTGGTGTTTATCTAAAAACTGTGCGGTACACACGTTAGCGCACAGCATAAATTCTTCAATCATGCGGTGTGCGTCATTGCGCTCTATTGGCTCAATACTGGTAATTTTTTGATTTTTATTCAGATTAAGCTTGAGCTCTTGCGTATCAAAGTCAATAGCGCCGCGAAGTTTGCGCGCTGCGCTTAAATCTAAATAAAGATAATGCAAATTTTTAATCAGTGGCGACACATCAGCATTCAATTCGGCTAATTGTTTAGCTGAGCTAGAATGGGGTTTAGCAATGACAGCATGTGCTTGTGTGTAGGTTAGCCTTGCATGTGAGTGGATCAGCCCCTCTGTAAAATTAGCTTGAGTCACTTGACCATCTTGGCTAATGGTCATATCACACACTAATACCAGGCGATCTTCATGTGGGTTTAACGAGCACAGGCCATTTGATAATGCTTCTGGCAGCATAGGAACAACTTGTCCCGGGCAATAAATAGAGGTGGCGCGTTGTTGCGCTTCTATATCTAACACATCATTGGGTTTTACATAATGCGACACATCGGCAATAGCGACCAGTAAACGCCAGTTTCCTTGCTCTGTTCTTTCGCAGTATACGGCGTCGTCAAAATCTTTTGCGTCTTCGCCATCAATAGTAACAAACGGAAACAAGCGGTAATCTACACGCGCTAATTTATCTTGCTCGGTTACTTCATTACCAAGTGAACTTGCTTGTGCTAGTAAATCCTTGCTCCAGCTATCTGCAACACCATGACGACGCAGCGCAAGCTTTGTTTCCATACCTGCAGAGTGAGGCAGACCAAGTACTTCGGTTATTTGCACTTGAGTTGCATGGCGAAAAGTAGGGTACTGGGTAATTTTAGTGTTTACATACTGGCCCACACTGGTGTTTGCTAATTGGCACTGCGCTACTTGCACTTTTTGTGGGCATTTTGTGTTATCGGCTACTAGCACGTAGTCTGTGCCTTGGCGCTTTAATATACCGGCTAAATGGGTGGTTTTATGCTCAATAATTTTTATTAATTTATTGTTTGAGCGTTTATGACTAGCGGCTTCTTGTAGTATTTGTACTATATCGCCTTCAAATACGTGAGCTAACTGGTTCTTAGCGATAAATAAATCTTTTTCGCTGGCGCTATAATTAACGAAACCAAAGCCATCTGCATGTAGGGTAATTACACCACTCACAAGTAAGGCTTGATCAATAACTTGGTAACCTTTGTGTTGGCTAAACATAAGTTGGCCATCGCGTTCCATGGCGCGTAAACGCCTTCTGAGGGCTTCTTTTTGCTCAGCATTTTTTAGCTCTAAGGCATGCGCGATTTGTTCACGGTTAAGGTTTTTTTTCATTTTGCCAAAAAGGCTTAAAATAAATTCACGACCCGGGATCGGGTTGTCATAAATTGGTGATGATAATGGTGCGGTTGGGTTCAAATTCATAAAACTCTCTTAAATTCGCCCAGCGCTTTTACTGTGTATCTACAAACTAGGAATATAAAAGACTTAAGATTGATAAAGATAAGGTGGAATAAAGCATAAGGCGAGACTGACTCGAACAGTGAGTCGAAAATAAATTAAGCTGCATAGTACATACTCAATTTTAAATGTTTAGTAATACCAATTACTTAATGTAAGTGGTAAAAAATTAGCTCACAGACAAATTAATTATATGTGAGCTGTTAATACACTAAAGCGTATTATTTAACAGTGTTTATATACAAACAATGTTTTCGGCTTGTGGGCCTTTTTGACCTTGAGTAACAGTAAACTGTACACGTTGGCCTTCAGCTAAAGTTTTGAAACCGTCGCCAGAGATTGCACTGAAATGTGCAAACACGTCTGCGCCAGATTCTTGCTCGATAAAGCCAAAACCTTTTGCTTCGTTAAACCATTTTACTGAACCAGTAGTTGTAGTAGACATAATATGTATCCTAAAAAATTAATATAAGTGTGCCTGAAAAGAGGCGATTGAGCCGGAAAAAATAGTTAACTTGAGGATAACGCGTAGGATTATTACTAAAACAACTCGGTACTAACAAATAAAACAGAACTTCTTTCAAACTAGTATTCTAAATGGGTTATTGCTAACCCATTAAATTGTTATGCAATTAGATGCAAACAATGTTTTCGGCTTGTGGGCCTTTTTGACCTTGAGTAACAGTAAACTGTACACGTTGGCCTTCAGCTAAAGTTTTGAAACCGTCGCTAACAATAGCACTGAAATGTGCAAACACGTCTGCGCCAGATTCTTGCTCGATAAAGCCAAAACCTTTTGCTTCGTTAAACCATTTTACTGAACCAGTAGTTGTATTAGACATAATGTGTATCCTAAAAAATTAATATAAGTGTGCCTGAAAAGAGGCGATTGAGCCGGAAAAAATAGTTAACTTGAGGATAACGCGTAGGATTATTACTAAAACAACTCGGTACTAACAAATAAAACAGAACTTCTTTCAAACTAGTATTCTAAATGGGTTATTGCTAACCCATTAAATTGTTACGCAATTAGATGCAAACAATGTTTTCGGCTTGTGGGCCTTTTTGACCTTGAGTAACAGTAAACTGTACACGTTGGCCTTCAGCTAAAGTTTTGAAACCGTCGCCTGAAATTGCACTGAAATGTGCAAACACGTCTGCGCCAGATTCTTGCTCGATAAAGCCAAAACCTTTTGCTTCGTTAAAAAATTTTACTGTACCAGTTGTAGTATTAGACATAATAGTATCCTAAGAATTAATAAAAGTGTGCCTTAAAATAGGCAATTTAACAGGGAGAAAACAAGCATATAACTGAGGATAACGCGCAGGATTATTACTAATAACAACGTGGTACTTACAAATAAGCTGGGTTTTCAATCAACCCGATGCAGGCATGTTAGAGTAAGTTAAAACATGTAGCAAGCTTTATATAATTAAAAGTTATATAAAACGGCATGATTATTTTATATCCTTTTGTAAATTAAGGGTTTTATTTTTTAACTTTGTTTTGCATTTTTGATGTGTTTTGATTTTATAGTAGTTACATTCATAAATTTAGTCATTTAACTTTCATAAAAATTACCTTTATTAGTCATATCTATTTTTTATAGTGCAGCGGTTGATCTTTTTGTGGTCACACATTTTTTAAAAAATAATCACTAAATAATGGGAATTATGGATGAAAATTAAAAAAGTTGCTGCGGCAATAGCGCTAACATTTGCGTTTAACGCAGCTAGTTATGCCAATGTATTACCGCAAAGCCAAAAAGACAGCAGTTGGTATAGTGCTGCGCAAACAAAATTAACAACAAAAACTACCCAAGCGCAGAGTGTTAAAGCCACCAAAGCTAAAAACGTAATTTTATTTGTTGGTGATGGTATGGGGGTATCAACGCTAACCGCCGCACGTATTTTACAAGGACAACGCAATAACCAATCGGGGGAGGAGGGTTACTTAAGCTTTGAGGCATTTCCGTATTCCGCACAAGTTAAAACCTATAACGTAGATGCACAAACTCCCGATTCTGCGGGCACTATGACCGCGATGATCTCGGGTGTAAAAACCGATGTTGGCGTAATCGGTGTTGACGAAAATATAGAGCGTGGGGTGTGTTCAACAGTTGCGGGCAACGAGTTACTAACAGCAACAGAGCTGGCAGAAATTAAAGGCCTAGCAACTGGGGTTATTTCAACAGCGCGAATTACCCATGCAACGCCTGCAGCAACGTATGCTAAATCGGCCGATCGTAACTGGGAAGATATTTCAGACATGCCAGAGGATGCAATTGCAGCTGGCTGTGAAGATATTGCCTCGCAACTAATTAACTTTGAAAAAAACCTAGAGGCGCGTTTTGTTGGTACTGATATAGATGGCCTTGATGTTGTTATGGGCGGCGGACGTCGGCACTTTTTACCCAAAAACGTAGCAGCTAATTCAACAGACGCAGTAAGCGCAATAGAAGGGGATCGTACCGATAATCGTAATTTGATTAGTGAATGGCAAGCGCAATACCCTACTGCAACGTATGTTATGGACCAAACCGGCTTTGATAATATTGCCGATGACGCTACTAAAGTATTTGGCTTATTTAACGAATCCCACATGCAATACGAAGCAGACCGCGCAAACGATATTGCTGGCGAGCCTTCACTTACCGATATGACTACTAAAGCAATTGAAGTGCTGGGCAAAAACGACAAAGGCTTTTTCTTAACCGTTGAATCGGGTCGTATTGATCACGCGCACCATGCGGGCAATGCCTATAATGCACTTAACGACACAATAGAGTTGGCCAAAGCGGTACAAGCTGCGGTTGATAACACCAATCCAGAAGAAACCCTCATTTTAGTCACTGCCGATCACAGTCATGTATTTACTATTGCGGGCTATCCCAAACGCGGCAACCCTATTTTAGGTCAAGTTGTGGCCGTGGGCGAAACAGCCCCCAGCCTAGCTGCCGATAACAAGCCCTATACCACAGTTGGTTACGCCAATGGTTTAGGGTTTAGAAACTTAGGCGATGAAACAGATGCCGATGCAAGCTATGCAAGTGCTGCTGTGGCAGGGCGCGTTGAATTACAAGGGATAGATACAACAACCCCTGGTTTTCATCAAGAAACAACAGTGCCATTGGCCTCGGAAACACACGCAGGTGAAGACATTTCATTGCATGCAACAGGCCCCGGTGCTCAGCTTGCACAAGGCGTAATTGAGCAAAATGTAGTGTTTCATATAATTAATCAAGCTCTTGAACTAACTCAGCAATAATGGCGGCTAACATGAAAAAATTAACGGTACTTTCTTTAGCAGTAACTCTTGCACTAACGGGTTGCTCAAGTGACAGCGATAAAAACCAAAATAGTATATTAACTGTCAATAACGTAATTGCTGTCGGGTCTGAGCAATGTGTTAACGGCGGAGTAACAACACAAACAGGCGAAGATACCAACGGTAATGGAATATTAGAAAGCAGTGAGGCTACATCAAGTAACTTAGTATGTAATGCACCAGCTACGTCGCTTAGCAGCGAGCAGTTAGCATCGCTTACTAGTAATGCTTGGTTTAGCGATGCACAAACCAAGTTAGCAACCACAAAAACAGCAAATGCGAGCATAGTGACTGAGTCAGGCAAGGCTAAAAATATTATTTTATTTGTTGGCGATGGTATGGGAATTTCGACAATAACTGCAGCGCGTATTTTAGCCGGGCAGTTAGAAGGTGAAATGGGTGAGGAGCATCAATTAAGCTTTGAAACTATGCCGTATTCAGGTTTTGTAAAAACCTATAACGTAGATGCACAAACGCCCGATTCGGCCGGCACTATGACCGCAATGGCCTCAGGGGTTAAAACCGATGTTGGTGTTATTGGTATTGATGAAGCGGTTGAGCGTGGTAATTGTGTGTCGGGCAAAGGACATGAGCTAGTTACCTCACTAGAGCTTGCTGAAATTGCGGGTAAAGCGACCGGTATTATTTCAACTGCCCGAATTACTCATGCAACACCTGCGGCTATGTACGCAAAATCGGCCGATCGTAACTGGGAAGATATTTCTGATATGCCCGCGAGCGAGTCAGCTAATTGTGAAGATATTGCATCGCAACTGGTTAACTTTGAAGCCAACCTAAAAGCGCGCTTTAATGGTGTTGATGTAGATGGCATTGATGTTGTTATGGGTGGCGGGCGTCGTCATTTTTTACCAAAAGATGCTGCGTTTAATTCAGCCGATGCAGTAAGTGCAGTTGAAGGGGATCGTACTGATAATCGTAATTTAATTAGTGAATGGAAAACGCAATATCCAAATGGTACTTACGTAATGGATCAAACCGGTTTTGATGCAATTAGCGATGATGCTACTAAAGTATTTGGGCTGTTTAACGAATCTCACATGCAGTACGAAGCAGACCGCGCAAATGATATTGCTGGCGAGCCTTCGCTTTCGCAAATGACCGAAAAAGCCATAAATGTACTGGGCAAAAACGACAAAGGGTTTTTCTTAACCGTTGAGTCGGGTCGTATTGATCACGCGCACCATGCGGGTAATGCATATAACGCTTTAAACGACACCATTGAATTGGCAAAAGCAGTACAAGCTGCGGTTGATAACACCAATCCAGAGGAAACGCTTATTGTTGTAACAGCCGATCACAGCCATGTATTTACCATTGCGGGTTACCCTAAACGCGGTAATCCTATTTTAGGTAAAGTGGTGGGCGTAGGCGAAACAACGCCAAGCCTAGCGGCCGATGATATGCCATATACAACGCTAGGTTATACCAATGGTGGTGGTTTTAGAAACCTCGGTAGCGAAACAGATGCTGACGTAGGTTATAACTTTGCACCAGTAACAGGGCGGGTTGATTTAACCAATGTTGATACTACTACCCCTGGTTTTCATCAAGAAGCGCTGGTACCAATGAGCTCAGAAACACACGCAGGTGAAGATGTTGGCGTATATGCTATAGGCCCTGGTGCGCACTTAGTGACAGGCACTAATGAGCAAAGCTTTTTATTTCATGTAATGGACTTTGCCGCAGATTTAGTTAAAACAGCAAACGACAAAGTGGCGCAGTAGTAAGTTTATAATTTGTGTGTGCAAAACAACTCGTACTCTGTGCGGGTTGTTTTTATATTATATTTTGTCATAAAACAGCCATTATTTTTAGCTATGTTAAAAGCATAAATTAGAGCATTTAAAAAGAGTACCCAATGAAAAAAGCATTATTAATGATGACCGTATTATTCAGTAGCAGCGCTTTTTCCCAGCAATGCAATGTTAACCCAGCGCTATTAAAAGCAACTTACACTGTAACCAACAATAAAAATAACGAGCCAACAACTCAAGCGCTAACCCTGTGGCGAAACCAGCAACAAGTAGCGCATCAAAACGAAATAACGACCGAACTGTGGCAGCATTTAACTAATAAGCAAATACGGCCAATTCGTTACTTTAATGCTCAGCAGCGAGGTATTGAATACCAACCGTCAGAAGTGCGCGGGGTACAAAGTTGGAGTGCTAAAAACCAGCTGGTGGATGCGCATTTAATAGCAAAAATGACGCTAGTAAACACCCAAGGCACAGGCTGTGAAGAAGTAAAAAATTATGTGTTAAACGAAGCCGAAACTGAGTATAAACTGGCTTTATTTACACAGTCAAAGTTAGTTAAAACGTTTAGAGTTAGCAATAAAAAAAGCCAAGTAAGCACCTTACTTAGCCTTAATAATGTAAACAGCAATAAAGTCGAAATAACCGCCCAGTTTGCTAAATGGGATAACTTTCAAACTACCGACTATGCCGATATAGGCGACAACGAAAACGATCCCTTTTTAGCTAAAATGATTAACCTTGGTTTTATTGAGCATAGCGCCACTGGCTTTTATAACCAGCAGGGGCAAGCTATCCAAGGTGAGCATTATCATTAGATTTTTTGGGCTTGGCAGCGTCCTCTGTTAAGCCCGCAATATAGTCGTTGTCGTCGCAGGTATTTAAATCTTCTTGTGCTTGTTTGTCTTGTTGTAGTACTTGTTTTAAATCTTCCATACGCTGGCGTACCGCTACACCGTAGCTAATATCGTCGCCCCATAATTTTGCTAACTGTAATACACTGGCGCGGTCGTGATCTCTAAATAGCCTACCAGCTCGCTCGGCATCGGGTTTATTGTTACCTAATAACTCGAGCGCTTTAACCGCAAGGCTAATGGCAGAATCAACAGTTTCACGATTAAAGGCATCTACTTTTAAACTAAGTAATTGATAAGCGTGACGACGGTCGATAGCACGTGCAACAATTTTTAACTGCGGGTAGTTTTTTTGCGCAAGCTTAATGATTTCTAATGTTTTATCGGGGTTATCTATAGCCACTACCAGCATTTGCGCTGTTTTTGCGCCTGCGGCTTCAAGTAACTCCTGACGCCCAGCATCACCATAAAATACCGTTTTACCAAAGCGGCGTAATAATTCAATTTGCGTAGGGCTATGATCAAGTACTGTTATTTCGTAGCCCTGGGCATGCAGTAAACGGCCCATTACTTGGCCAAAGCGACCGTAGCCCGCAATAATGACATGTTTAGCGCTGCTAATATGCTCGGGTTTATCAAATTCAGGCTTTACGCTGCTATCGCGTTTTTGCAGTTGCTCGTAAAACATTAATAATAAAGGGGCTATTAACATAGAAATAGCCACCACTAAGGTTGTTAATGCGGTTTGTTCGGGCGTTAAAATGCTTAGCGTACTAGTTACACTTAATAATACAAAAGCAAATTCGCCTCCTTGTGCCAAAGCCAGTGTAAATAATAGTTGCTGCTTTTTATTTATTTTAAAGGTAAAAGCCAGCGCAAATAAAATACAGGCTTTAATTACTATCAATAAAACAACTAAGCTAATCACAGTGCTAAATTGATTAAAAAACAGTTCAAAGTTAATCGACGCGCCCACAGTAATAAAAAATAGCCCTAATAGCAGACCTTTAAAAGGCTCTATGTCGGCCTCTAACTCGTGCCTAAATTCACTTTCGGCAAGTACTACGCCAGCTAAAAAGGTACCCAGCGCAGGTGATAAGCCAATACTTTGCATAACTAATGCAATAGCAACCACTAAAAAAAGCGCAAAAATGGTAAATATTTCACGTATATGTGTTTGCGCTATATATCTAAAAATGGGGGCCGATATATATTTACCGCAAACAATAATGGCGGCAATAACAGCAATCGATGCACCTACTTGTTGCCAAACCGGCCAGTTGGCAATAATTGAATCACTAATCTCGGCGTTGCCACTCAGTGGTGCAAATGCGAGTAAGGGTAATAACGCTAAAATAGGAATAATAGCGATATCTTGAAATAGCAGTACAGAAAAAGCATTTTGCCCAGCTTCTTGTTTTAGCCAGCCTTTTTCTTCTAGGCTTTGCAATACAATCGCGGTAGAAGAAAGTGCCAGCATTAAACCAATGGCCAATGCGGTTTGCCAATGCATGGCAAACAGCCAATAACAAGATGCAAAAATAACGGCTGCGGTTAACACTACTTGTAAACCACCTAACCCTAAAATTGAGTGGCGTAATGTCCATAAACGTGAAGGTTGCAGCTCTAAACCAACTAAAAATAGCATCATTACTACGCCAAATTCGGCAAAGTGCATTACATCGGTTTGATCGCCAACCATAGCTAAGGCATAAGGGCCAATAAGTATGCCTGCGATTAAATAACCCAGCACCGATCCGAGCCCTACTCGTTTGGCAATAGGCACAGCTACAATTGCTGCCGCTAAGTAAATTAAAGCTATTTCTAACACGTGTTTTTCCTAGGTGAGTTTTTAAACCCAAGTGGTTTGCGTATAAATAGAATGACTGACACGCTTATAAAATACAATAATTTAAGTGGCTAGAAATGCTGTTTTTTTTAAATTTTACAGCCTTCAAAGTATTATTAATGCTGACATACCCTAGCTCTGCTTTAATCATAATGAGATTTTTTTTCAGGATTAACGCGAATGTTACTTATATCAATCGTTAAGCAGCAAAAAAAGGATGCGTAATGCATCCTTTATAACTTATAACTTTCAACTTTTAGCTAGCACTTTTATTAAAAGCGGTAAGTAATATTACCGTATAAAAAGCGGCCATCTAAACTGTATGGCACGTAGGGGGTGTACGGGAATATTTGGCCAAAGTCAGAGTGGCCTATATTATCTACCGTTGCTTGAGGGTACTGATCAAACAGGTTGTTAGCGCCTACGGCAAATTTCCATTCATCGTTAGGGCTATAAGCCACTTCAAGATCGGTTATCCATTTTGCATCTAGGTATTCATCTCGGTCGCTGCTTGTAGAAATATCAGCAACTTCGCCATAGCGCGTGGCACGCAGTGTAGTTTGCCATTCGTTAAAGCTCCAAACAGCCGATAAGTTTAGTTTGCTATCTGGTGTGCCTTCTTCAAAACGGCCCACTTCACGCCGAGCAAATACAACATAGTCATCACCTAACGAATTGAGTTCTTCAGGGTTGTCGTCTATATGGGTGACTTTAGTGTCGTTAAAGTTAACCGCTGCGTTTAAGCGTACGTCGCCTAGGTTATCTAGTTCCAGTAAATAAGTTGCAACTATGTCTACACCTTGCGTACGTGAGTCTATTGCATTGGTAAAGTAGCGTACCCTTTCGGTGTTTAGCTCACCAGCGTTTGCTAAAATTTGCGCAACTGCTGCACCGGCTAGGTTTTCAGAGAGTACAATCCGGTCATCAATATCAATACGATATGCATCAACCGTTAGGCTAAAATTACCTTGAGTGTAGACAAAGCCAGCGGTTAAGTTTACAGATTCTTCTGCGTCAAGCGGCTGCGCACCAAGTGCTTGTGCTGCTGGAGAGTCACTTGGAAATAAACCTACTTCAAACGCTTGGTTGTTTTCAAGTATGGTTGATATTTGACGATACGAGCTTTGTGCTAGCGATGGCGCGCGAAAGCCGGTACTTGCTGCACCACGTAACGATAAGTTATCAGTAATACTGTAACGCGTTGCTATTTTTGAGGTGAATGTGTCGCCAAAGTCGCTGTAATCTTCATAACGGCTGGCTAAAACCACATTCCACTTTTCTGTTAAGTAGGTATCAAATTCAACAAAAAGTGCTACGTTGTGGCGGCTTTCGTCGGTAACACTTTGCGGACCAAAACCAGATAGTACCTGTGCACCACCTGCTGCAATTGGGTTGCCGTTACTATCAAGCGCGGTAATATAAGAAGCTTCTTCGCCTTGTTCTATTTTGTAGCTTTCGTGGCGGTATTCAGCACCTATAGTAAAAAATACGTCATCTGGTAAACCTAAATCAAATGCTGTGCTGGCATCTCCATTAACAATAAATTGGTCATAAACCAATGCGCCGTTATCAAATTCGGTTTGGCTGGTGGCACCTAAAGATGTATTTAAGCTATTTACTACGCCTAATGCAAAGTCGTTGCGGCCGTAGTTGGTACTTACATCCCATGTCCAGTCGCCTGTTTCACCTTGTAAACCAAGAGCGAGAGAGTAATCTTCTACGTCGGTTTCAATTTGCGGCAAAAAGCCATTAGGGTAAACGTCTAAAATGTTATTTTTATCTACAGCTCGGCGATAAAAACCACCTGAATTACCTTCGCGTTTTGAGTAACTACCAAACGAGTATAGGTTTAAGCCATTATCTAAATCGTAACCCATGTTGTAAAACAAAGCGTAGTCTTCAAGGTCGGCTTTACCAAAGCGGTGGTTGTAACGGTCGATAGTAAACTCGCGTGGGTCTAAGCTGCCGTCATCAAGGTGGCTATATTGATCGCGAGGGTCAAAACCAGAGCGCTGGGTAGAGTCGTTATCACGATATTCAATAGACACGTTTACAAAACCGTTATCAGCTAACGAAAAACCAGAATTAGCACTAATAGTACGCGTTGCGCCATCGCTCATTTTACGATCGTCGCCAGTATTAAATGCTAAGTTGCCGTTTGCATCTGCGTACACGCTTTCAAGCTGAGGTACTCCGGCCATTTGAGTATCATATTGTCCGTAAGTTACGCTTACACTGCCGCCCTGCGCTGCATCTTTAAGAATTATATTAATAACCCCTGCAATAGCATCTGAGCCGTATTGCGCTGCGGCACCGTCGCGTAATACTTCTACGCGCTTAATTGCCGATGTTGGGATCATATTTAAATCAACAGCTGTTGAACCACGCCCAACTACGCCAGCTAAGTTTAATAGCGCACCTGAATGACGACGCTTACCATTAATAAGCACTAGGGTGTGATCGGGGGCTAAACCACGCAAAACTGCAGGTTTAGCATGGTCTGTACCATCGCCCATTGTTGCGCTTGGGTAGTTAAAGCTTGGCACTTGGTTTGCAAGTACTTGGCTGATTTCAAGCTGGCCTGTACTGGCCATATCGCGACTGGTAATAATATCAACAGGTACTGAACTTTCAGCAATACTGCGTAAGCTGCGACGAGTACCCGTTACCGAAATTACTTCGATATTTTCTTGTGCTTGACTATCTGGCTCTGCGGCTACAGCTACTGAATAAGGCGTGCTCAATGCAGTAGTAACGGCCAAGCTAAGTGCTAATTTTTTCGCTGAAAAGCGCTGTATGGTCATGTGATCCCCCAAGGGCTGCTATTGTTGAGTCTAAAAGCGCCGCATCTTAAAGAAGCTAATAGGATAGTGCAAAGATCAAAACAAACTAAGTTATGCAAATAGCTAAGGCTGGTGTTTACTTTGCGCTGAACGTACTAATTTAAATAGGTGTGCTTGTGTTGAGTAGTTGCAACCACAGGGTGAATTGAGGTGTTTTTTAATACAATTAATTTAGTAAATGTAAATAAAAAAGGCCAAGTAAATTACTTGGCCTCTTTATTGTTTTTAATGTTTTAATTCAAGAGTTAAGTATTACTCTGGCGCAACGTCTAATGTAGTAAATAACGAGTAACGCACGTTATCTATGCCTTTTTCAGACGACTCTTCGCTCACGCTTGCTTCAATTAAGTATAAACCCGGGTGCTGCCACGTTGTGCTAAAAAAGCCGTTTTTGTCAGTGGTTACTTTAACTTCGCCACGTTCGTTACGGTAGCGTGTATCACCTTTTAATATTGCCAGCTCAACGTTTGCTGCCGGCTTACCAGCTTTGAGCAACTGAAAACGCGCTTGTTCACCAACAAATAAATCGTTAGGGTGAGTTGGGCCGCTAATCTCTAAACCTTTACCAAGTAGTGCAGGCTTAGATGTGCCGTTACGACTTACAAACGTATCAACGGTAGAAAATGCTTTGGTTGTTTTAATATCTGTAGCGTCTGCTGGAATATCTTTACTGTTTTTGCCACCAAAAACACGACGACGCTCACCTTTTGCATCTTTATAAAAGGTCATTAAACGTGGTTCACGTTTCATTGCAATATGGTAAGTCCCTTCGTTGGTTAATTTAACTGCCGCAGAGTTTTTACGCTGTAAAAAGTAAGCGCGAATATTATCGCTAATAGGTTTGCCGTCAGGGCCGATAGCCATCAGTAAATTGTCGTCGTATTGTGCGTCTTTCTCAGTTGGGCGGTATGCTTTGTCGGGAGCAAAAATTTCATTAGAAATACTCGCGTCAATCATTACATAATGCGCTTTATCGCCAGATAAAGAAGTATGCGATGGCACTAACCATTGTGCATGGGCGTTAGCATAGCTTGATGCAAGTGCAGTGACTGTAAGTGCGCCAATTAATGCACTTTTAAGTAAATTGATTTTCATAATCGTTCCTTTTTAAATGGTTTTAGCGGATGCTTTATTTGCTGCTATGTATTACTTGGCAATAATAGTGACGAAGCTTTGTGAAAATTCATTGGTACCATCAATCGTGATTTTACCCTCTTGTGTTAGGTCTATTTCGACACGGCTGTAATCTCGGCCGCCTTCTTCGCGTACCACTTCAATATTAAGTAAGTATTTACCCGGTTTTACTGGGTTACCGTCTAAATCATTGCCCTGCCAATTAATGGTGTAAGATCCAGCTCGTTTGGTTGCGCCGCTTATGCCGTCGAAGTTAAGGTTACTCTTACCGGCTTTACGCCACCATTGGCGTAAGTCTTTAAACCATTCGGCTTTTTGTACCCAAAGTGCCAGCGTAGTAACGTGTTTGCGCTCGCTTGTTTCTAGCCAAACTGCAACATAAGGGCGGTGATACGGTTGTACGTCTAATTCGGGTAGGTTTAATTCAATTTCTAATTGTGCAGTTTGTGCATGCGCAGTCGCTTGAAAAAACGTCGCAACTAGCAGTAATGCTGCGCTTATAAACACTTTAAATTTAATCATTAATACACTCCTTTTAATTGTGGAACCCAACATAAATAAATAACGACAGGCGTTGCTATGCCTAACACCGTTATCCATATTCCTGCTAAGCGTTTTTTTCTGTTTTGAAATAAAATAATCATGCCGGTAATGGCAAATAAGATCATTAATACAGCTGAGATATCTATTACCCAACTCCATGCTTCGCCACTATGTCGGCCTTTATGTAGATCGCCAATTAGGCTTAAAAAACCACCTGTTTGGTAATCAAGGTTTAGTGTGCCACTTATAAAGTCGAGCTCGGCGTAGGCAAACCCCGCGGGTAATGGGTAGTCGAGCATTACCAGTGCGTCCTCTTTTTCCCATTCAATGCTTTTTACGTTAGTGAGCGCATATTGCTTGGCTAAGTAAGCTTCTATTTCGGGGTAGAGTGTAGGTAAGGTACTTAACTGCGCATTTGCTTTGGCAGCCAATGCACTTGGAATTGGAGTTGATATTTGGCCATTATTTTTATCATTTTTAAGCCAGTCAACATGGTTAAGTACTATGCCGCTAACACAAAATAAAATAAGCAAAAAAAATAGCGCTGTAGAAATATAAATGTGTAAAGCCCGGCTGGTGCTATATAAAGCTCGTTTGTTAATAAACGCCATAATAACTGTAAACTAATTAATATTTACCACATGATAATGATTTGTATTAGCTATTACAAATATACTTACTAAACTTTACATTAAGTTTTTATAAACAGCGGGTATTTACGTTGTTAAAGCGGGATATTCAACTTTTTGGTATGGAAGAGGGTCTTAAAATTAAATAAATCATTACAGCCACTTCAATTATGGCAACTAAAAAAATAACCCAAACAGCAGGAGATGAAGCCAGTAAAAATATAAAACCAACCAGCATGCCCAAAGCGGCGCAATATTTGGCTTTAACAGGCACTACTTTATGTGCTTGCCACTGGTGCAGGGTAGTGCCGTATCGTGGATGATTTAAAAGCCAATGCTCAAGTGCAGGCGATGAGCGAGTAAAGCAGGCCAGAGCTAAAATAAAAAAGATGGTGGTGGGCATAACCGGTAGTACTATACCTATAATTCCAAGTACAACTAGCATTAAGCCAAGTACTTTAAACCATACCTTTTTGTAATATATATAGGTTGTTTTTATATTCACTTAGGTTAGTTTTATTAAATTATAGTTAGTTTGATTATAGAGTAATTAATGCCGAAATTTAAGCGCAATTGCAGTTACTTAATACGTGGACATAAAGGAATAAATAAAATTAGCGCAGCAAAAAGGGCAAACAAAGTTGCCCTTTATAACTAACCTGAGCTGCGGATAATAAACTTATCTCAAGCAGCTATTTTCAGCGCTAACTGCGTTGAATTTACTTGCAATAGGCCAGCTATTGACGCGTAAATTCGCCTTGTTTTCACTGAAAACCTCTGGCTAGAGAAAATAAAATCAAATATAACTATGATTCAATACGTTAGTAAATATCTTAACCAGAGTTCAGGTTAACTAGCTAATTAACCTTGCTTGGCTTAAAAGTAATAACCAAGGTTAATATTAAAGCGACGTTCTGTATCGCCTTCACCAATAATTGTTCCGCCAATAAATGGTTGATTACGTGCTTGGATAAAGTCGAAGTAACTAAAGAAACCACCTGCAGCAACACTCATACCCGTTACATTCATCCAAGTATTTGCGCTGTTATCAGACTTGTCGTAAATAATACCGTAATCGTTGTAAAACTGAATGTCGGTCACTGGGCCCCACTCAAGTGAGTAGTTATAAGCTACGTTGAAGTTAGTCATTGTTGCTTTGCTCGAAACAGTATCGTAATAAGCGTAAGCACCTACAGCAAAACGGTTGCTATTATCGTCTAGGTCGTAGTCGTACTCGCCATGTTGAAATTGTACGTTCCAGTTATTAATTTTGCTATCAAGATGCACAGCCCATGCACCGTAGCTTCCAGCACGGTCATTACCGTCATGTAGGCCGCCACTTAATAGCGATACACCCAGATCGGTAATTACGTTTTTACTATGCTCTACTTGATACGTTGCGCGACCTGCAAAGGTATTGTATTCACCAATTTTATTTACAGGTTCTGCGTATGTACCTTCATTTGGTGCACGACTACCTACAATATCGTACGAGTAACGCTTGCTTTTATCGGAACCACCGTCTACTCCGCCTAGTTCATCATTTTTGAAAAAACCAAGGTCTAGCTTCCAGTTGTCTTTAAGTTTACGTTTTACTACCACACCTAAATCAAAATCGTCTTCTAACCCTACGTAATAGTTAGTGCTAAAAAAATAACTGTGTGAGTTGTACGGGCCGTTACCAAAAGGAACAGATGTTATACCTGCTTGGCCTTCCCAACCATCCACAAACTCATAACCAAGGTAAGCGTATTTAATTACAGTCATGTAATCGTAAAAGCGAATTTCACCATTTAGAGAAATATCATTAATTTCACCAGATACATTTAAACGGAAAATATCAAAATCAAAGTCGCCGCCGCGATCTTTATTGTCATCATCGTATGAATTAATGCTGTAATTAGCGCGAATAGCACCGCCAATTTTAATGCCTTCGTCTTTTTTATCTGATTCAGACTCTGCAACAGCAACAATTTTTGTATCCGCTTTTTTACTTATTTGAGCAACTTGTTGTTCGTGTTGCTCATTAATTTGTTGTTGTTTGGTTTTTTCAGCTGCTAATTGCTGCTCTAGCATCTGCATTTGCTGTTTAAGTTGTTTAAGCTGAGTTTGAAGCGTGTCTAGATCTGCGGCGAATACATTGCTCGACGCACCAGCTAGCATGAGGGCAAGTGTTAATTTCGAAAGTTTAGTCATAAATTGCTGCTCAGATTTTGATTGAAAATTTAAGATGTAAAAGCACATCCTGTGTAAATTTATTATTTAGGAGCTTGAGTAAGCGCACCCACTTCTAACAGAGGCGATGCATCAAGTTTATCTGCATCCATCATTGCGGCAATGCGCTGCATTGACGACAGTAATAGGCTCTGCTCCCACTCTGCAAGTGCCGAAAACTTAGCAATAAAATGCTCTTGTAGTGGTTGCGGTGCTTTATCAAGTAACTCCTTTCCTTTATCGGTGAGGTATAAACTCACTCGACGCTTATCCATTTGGCTACGTACCCGAGTTACTAAGTCTCTACCTTCTATCCTATCAAGAATATTAGTAACGGTTGCCGGGCTTAAATTTACATTTTGAGCTATACGGCTTGCTGTTATCCCATCTGTATGGGAAACCTCTTGCATTATAAGCAGTTGTGGCCCAGTTAAGCCTGAAGTTTTATTCAGTTGCTTAGAGTGTAAATCGATCGCACGAATCACTTTACGTAAAGAAACCAATAACTCGTTATGTTTTTGCATTTAGCTAATCTCGTTAAAAGGGCGCAATGGTTTGCCATAATCGCGAAATGTTACACATCAAGTAAATTGAATTCAAATGATATATTGCATTTTAGCCTGCTTTTTGTGGTTTTTATTAGTTTGAGCAGTAATTAAAATTTGTGTTTTTTAATTTTTAATCTATGTCTGTAGTGTTTTATTCGCCAATGGCTGTAGTATACCTTTAAGCCTATAGAGTATAGATAATGAGTTTTTTTTATCAATTTATAAGTATTGCTAATTTACTGAGGGTGACATTTATAAATAAGTATTAGTACAAAGTAATTATTTATAAATACCTCGCAGGTATTACCGAGTGAAAATAAAGCGATCGATATTTAAATTATTTCGCTTATCATGTAGATGATTTATAAGCTTACTTGACTATTTAGGTGCACATTTAACACTACGTGCCAGCATTATAGGAAATAATATGAAGTTATCACCTTCCGTTAGTATTTGTCATACTGACACCGGTTTAGAATTTATTAATATAAATAGCAGCCATTGCGATGCAAAAATATTTTTGCAAGGCGGGCAAATTACCGAGTTTACCCCAAAAGGTAAGCAGCCATTGTTATGGGTATCTCAAGAAGAAACATTCCAAGAAAATGCCAGTATTCGCGGCGGTATCCCAATTTGTTGGCCTTGGTTTGGAGCGCACGATAACAGCGATTTTCCGGCGCATGGTTTTGCTCGAACGAGTTTGTGGCAGGCCGATGAAGTGCATGAAACCGAATACGAAGTTATTGTTAGCCTCAAATTACCCATGAAACTAGTTAATCTTGATTATTGGCCGCATCAATCAAGCTTACGAGTTGAGTTTGTACTAAACGAGCAGTTACAAGTGCGCTTAACAACCACAAATTTAAGCAATACACCGTTTAGCTTTTCGCAAGCGCTGCATACTTATTTTCCAACATCAGATATTAACAATACCAGCGTTGATGGTTTGCAAGGTGCGCAATATACTGAATTTGGCGAAGCTCCAGTAATGCAAAGTGATGTGGTTAGTTTTGCCCGCGAAACCGACATGGTTTATACCCAAGCAGCGCCAGTGCAAACCATTAATACTCCCGAGGGTATAATTAGTGTGGGCCGAGAAAATTCCAGCTCTTGCGTATTGTGGAATCCATGGATAGAAAAATCAAAGCGTTTATCTAACTTTGCTAATACTGAATATAACAACATGCTTTGCCTTGAAGCAGCCAACGTATTAAATGATGCCGTTACGCTCGCGCCAAAACAAAGCCATACCTTAATTACCATCATTAAATGGCTGAGTTGAGCCTTGTATTTATATAAGTAATAGTGAGTTTAAACAATAATATGGTGTTTAATAATCAACAAATAACCAACTTACCACAACATAGTAATATTGAGTTTAAGCCATTGGCGGCTAACGCTTTGCTGCATGTGCAACTTAATTGGCTGGCGTTTTATATCCCTTTAATAACCGGCTTAGTGGTGGCGTGTTACTTAAATGCTGCTTTTGCTAATCTAGCGCAAACGTATTTGTTGATTGGCATGCCAATAATTATCATATTATCAATGTTTTATAATGTAGTGAGTATAAAGCTGCAAGGGGTAGCAATGCGCACCCACGATATCGCGTTTAAAAAGGGAATTATTTGGCAGCAAATAGTTATTTTGCCGCTAGCGCGAGTACAGCATATTGAGGTGCACCGCGGACCAATTGAGCGCAAACTCGGCTTAGCGAGTTTAAAGCTATACAGCGCTGGTGGCATGAGCGCCGACCTGCAAATTAGCGGCTTAACTCACGACGATTGTAAAAATATGCGCCAGTTTGTACAAAACTACCGCAACGACGATAACATCGCACAAGTAACCCCTGCAGATGAGTAACGCTGGTAGCGCAAGTAGTTTACATTGGCAAGCAGTATCGCCTTGGGCGTTAGTGTATTTTGTTGTCCATTTTATGGTGCGAGTTATAAGAGATGGCATATTTAATTTGCTACCTATTACGATTGTGTTTGTAACTCAAGTTGAAAACAAACTATTTTGGGGACAAATTGCCGGAGCCGTCGCGCTTGTTGCTTTGCTTATTTACTCTTTTTTATATTATAAAAGCTTTCGTTTTTGTATTTCTGAAGAACACGAAATTTTACTCAAAAAAGGCGTATTTAAAAAAGAGCGTTTAACCCTTAAATTTGCTCGCGTACAAAACGTAAATATTGCTGAGCCGTTTTATTTTACCCCTATTAACTTAGTAAATTGTATTTTTGATGCCGCAGGTAGCGTAGCGCAAGAAGTGGTACTGCCGGGAATAACCAAAGAACACGCACAACAAATGCGTAAACAAATTTTTGCTTACAAAGCCCAGCAGCAAGATACTGTAACTGACAATGTAGATCACCAAGTAACAGCACAAAGCAGTCTATTTATTAGCAATAAAGAAATTGCTAAGTTTGGTTTAATATCAAATATGGCTATTTTAGCCTTTGCAGCTATTGCGCCATTTATAAATGTTGTTATCGATTTTTTAGAGCAAAAGCTGATTGCTAAAATGGAGGGCTTTTACCAGCAAGAGCTAGGTATAGTGGCCAATGCTGCCATGTTTGCGGTGATCACCTTAATTGTTTTGTTGGTTATTATTGCGGTGTTGTTATCGGTTGGCATGTCGTTGATTCGGTTTTATAACTACGAGCTGTATTTTAAAGGACAAAAGTTTAAACGCATTGCTGGCTTATTAGAGCGCCATCAGTTATCTATGAGCTTAGATAAGGTGCAATCAATTGTTATAAAACAAAACTTAGTTGCCCGACTATTAAAACGCTTTACCGTTGAATGCTTGCAAGCGAGCAGTGGTGGTATGGTAGCAGGCGTTGCTGCTAAAAATAATAAACAAACCTTGCTCTTACCGGTATTAAACGCGGCACAAGTAAACAGTGTTTGCCAATGGATTTATCCTTGGTTTAATAGCAAAAACCTCGCATTTACAGGCGCAGAGCGCGCACTACTATATAAAAACTTAGTTTTTTATGCGCTTTTACCGAGCATATTAGTATTTGTTTTTTGCTTAGTAGCTGAGTTTAATATGTGGCTTAGTTTAGGTGTATTTGTTGCATTTGCTGGTTTAGTTACCTTGTCGTATCAGCGTTATGGCTATTACTTACATGAAGAAAATGGCCGGTATTATATGGTGGTGCGCAAAGGCTTGATTGGCGTACATTATCGGGTGTTTGAACTGTATAAAACACAAAGTGCCCGTAGTATAAGTACCTACTTAATGCGTCGCTCAGGGTTAAAAAGTGTGTATATACAACTCGCCTCAGGTTACGCTTTTATGCCCTATATAAAGCAGCAAGATGCTGACTTTATAATTGATTTTACACTTATGCAGGTTGAATCTGATCCCCGTAGCTGGATGTAGCTCTACTAAAAGCATGTGTAGTTTATAGTTGCACATGTTTTATTACACTTTATTACTGCCAACTAAAAGTAATTAGTAATAACCTAGGTGCAGTTAAGGGATCATCTAAGGGACTATAATGAAAAAAACACTTATCGCAGCGGCTTTATTACTTACCGCGCCGAGCTATGGCAACGACTGGCAAACCATTCATACCGAGCACTTTAATGTGCATTACAGTATTGAGCATACCGACTTTGCCAAATCGACTGCTGTAGAGCTCGAAATAGTACGTACCAAAGTGCTTGAGCAACAAAACCGCGCACTCGATAAAACTGTAGATGTAGTGGTGTTTGATCCCTTAAATGCAGCGAATGGTTTTGCGCTACCTACCTCAAATAACCCGATAATGGCACTTTTTACCACGCCGCCACAATCAGATACTGTTATATCAAATACCTCAGGTTGGCAGCAGTTATTGGTATTGCACGAGTACATTCACTTAGTGCATTTAGCACAGCCAACACGTAATAACTGGCAGCAAAAAATACGCAGTCTATGGGATCTATACGATCTAACTTACAGCAATACCCCTCGTTGGGTTGCCGAAGGTTATGCCACGTTAATTGAATCTAAAATGACCGGTCGTGGGCGCTTATTTGATAACTACTCAGAAGCAATATTAGTAGAGTTTGCCCAGCAAGGAGCGTTGCCCAGCTACTCACAGTTAAATAGTACCGAAGGTGGCTTTATGGCCAGCTCCATGGCGTATTTAATTGGTAGCCGTTTTTTAAATTGGTTAGAGCAAAACTATTCAGAGCAAACGCTCGATAGCGTTTGGACACGCATGCAAGGCGTAAAAGTGCGTGATTTTGATCAAGCATTTAGCGGCGTGTTTGGGCAAAGTGCCGCTAAGCTGTACCGCCGTTTTGTAGCTGAATACACTTACAAAGCTATGGCCAAAGAGCAATTAGAACCTAAGCTTAATAGTGAGCTGTGGCTACAGCTTAGTTTATATGCAAGTAACCCTGCGCTTGCAAAAGATGGCAGTAAGCTGGCAATTGTAGAGCGTGATAAAAACGATAACACTAAGCTTATTGTGTACAGCACAGAGCAAAATACTAAAGCCGAAAATAGCTTTAATAAAGCACAAAAAAAGCTATTAGAAAATGATCCCCTAGATATTGCTGACACTGCACCTGGTGTATTTAAGCGTGAGCAAAAACAAGTGCTTAACCAAATTAACCGAGCAGGCATAGCTAACCCACAATGGATTAATAATACCACGCTTTACTTTAGTGCTTTTAGTACTGAGGAATCGGGGAGTTATAATCGTGTTTCTGATGTTTTTAGCTACAACACTGAAACCGGCAATATAGAGCAGCTTACCGAGCTTGCAGGTATTCGCCGTTTTAGCGTAACCAGCGATGGTGAAACCTTATATGCTGAGCAAGTAAGAGGTGGTTACTCAGAATTAGTGAAAGTAAATTTAACCACTAAAGTCGTCACTGAGTTATTTAATAAAAGTTTAAAAACGGCGTATGACTACCCAATATTAAACCCTGATGAAACTAAATTAGCTTACTTATCAGCATCTTTAAACGAAAATTGGCAATTATATATACAAAATACGGATGGTGAGCACCGTCAATCAGTGGCTATGCCAAACGGGTATCAATATTTAAGCCAACCAAGTTTTAGCCAAAATGGAGAGTCGCTTTACTTTATTGCTGGCTTAAATAGCGCTACCGATATTTATAGTTATCATATTGCAAGCAAAACACTCACTAAACTAACTCAAGGGCAAGAAGCGGTTGCACATCCCGTTGAAATGGCTGATGGCTCATTACTTTATTTCTCGATTAGCGCAGATGGCCCCAATGTAAAACAACTAGCGAAAACACACCAAGGGAATATGGTTAGTGATATTGCAACCACTAAACATGCGCCACTGCTTATGGTTAATCAACACACACTTCCAAAAGCTAACATTTACACTAACCAAGTAGGCACACAAAGTAGCTACAATGCACTTGAGCAACAAGCCACTTTTGCACTAGGCGCGCAGTATTATTCGGCTGCAACCAGTTTGTTGAATTTAGGGGTTAAAAGTAGCGATTTATTAAAACAGCTCGACTTACAGGCAGGGTATAGCGCCGACTTGCACAATGGTGCTTTGCATGGTGGTTTTGTGCAGGCAAAATACAGTGCATTACCAGTAAAATTCAAACTTAGCGTGTTTGATTATAATTTAAATACAGCACGCCAATATAAATCCTTAAATCAAACAAGCTTAAGCGCCGATATTACTGCGCGCGGTGGTTTTGCTGCAATAAGTTACCCTCTTAAATTTGGGCAGTTAAACTTAACGCCAGAGCTTGCTTATAATTACACTGACTACAAACAAAACCATAAAAGCTGGACGCGCTTAGGCGTTACTCAAAGTTGGCAATATGACCGCCAAGACTTTGTTATAGGCCAAAGTACTTATGCGAGCTGGTACGATGGCAGCAGCAAAAGTAATAATTGGCAAGGTTACGATTTAGCCGCCCAAATTTTTGGTAAAGCATTTGGTATTCCTCTTTATGCAAGCCTTGAGCAAAAGCAACGTGATGATGGCAGCCTTGCATTAGGTGGCTTTGGCTCAAACCTGATTAATCAGCAACAAAGTAGCGAATTTGTACTTTCATCTGAGCTGCCTTTTTACAGTGCAACTGCAAAGCGTTATCAAAGTTATGGTGCTGGGTTTAGCTTTAAAGAGGGGTTACCTTGGCTTTATTACAAGCAACACCAACTTGATAGCATGGTATATGCACAAAGTTACGGCTTAAAATATCAAGGTGATATTAGCTTTGGGATGGGGCCTGCAGGTATAAATGATTTAACGTTTAATTTGGGCTTATCGCGCGTAGAAGGCGATAGCTTTGCAGATGAAATGCGCGCGTGGTTAAGTTTTTATTATTCCCTTTAGCGTTTTTAAAAGCAAAGGTAAAAATAATTAATAACGGGGTTTGAGCGGCGATTTAAGTGCCGTAAAACCCACATTTACTTTGTCATACTTAACGACAGTAACTTAGCTTGATACACATTAAGCTTTTGTTTGTCGCGTTCAAGTTCGATGGCTTTTTCAAGTAGGCTTTGTGTTTGTTGAGTTTTACCTTGCTGAAAGCGTATTTTCGCCAGCTCTAAATACAGATCGGCTATATACGGTGCTTTTACTATTGCTTGCTCAACATGTTTGTTAGCGCTATAAATATTTCCTGTTTGTAACTCATTTTTAGCCAGTACTAATAACTCATAAGGATCTTTTTCTATATTTATTAGTTGTAAAGATAACTGCTGCGCAAGCTGAGTATCACCAAGCTTTTGAGCTAATAATTGATAGTTACTAATTAAATTTATGCTCGCATAATTGTTATTTAATGCTGCTTGATAAATATTTTTCGCGCTTTGTAAGTCGCCAGCATGGCGGTGTAATATGCCTGCTAAGTTAAATAGCTCAGGATCTTTAGGGGTGTAGTTATTAGCTTGCAAAATAAGAGAATATGCCATGTTTAATTGTTTGTTTGCTAATGCGCTAGCGGCTAAATTGCTATAAAACTTAGCGAGTAAGTCATTATGGTTAGCACTACCTGAGTAAATACTGTCTCGAGTTGGGAAGTAGTCGATTAACGTACCTGCGCGGGTTGTTATTGTGCTTATTGGATTTATGTTTTTAGCGGTACCTATTTCTTTAGGGGCATAAACCATAGTTCTAAAATGGTTAGCTACATACACTAAGTTACTTTCTTTTGCGTAAACAGGCTCGCTGGTCATTTCTTGAAAACTCGTATCTAAACCAAGAATGCGAGCATAGCTTTGGGTAAGCACCGCTAGGCTAATACAGTTTCCTTGCGCTCGATTAACTGTTTGTGTAGAAGTGAGTGTATCGCCGTGATATGTAAAGTTAGTTAGTTGGTTTTCAAGGTAATTATAAACAACTCTATCGGTACGAATCCCAGATAATAGCTGTTTTTTGGCATACGCTAAAAACTGCTCTGTCTCGACCTCAGACAGCTCAAAAATAGCTTGTTCAGATAAAGTGGGTTGCTGGCTAAATAAAGCATGATTAATTACTTGTGTAAGCGGTATAGTTTGCAGTATTTGCTTTTGATTGTTAGTACTGCTGCAGCCGGTTATTAATGAAAAAATAGTAATTATCACAAGCGTATAAAATTTCATAAACTCACTCCATTGATACAAAAGTAAGTAGCTTAAATAGAGTTAATTACTACTTTACCTAACATTATAATGAGTTTGTTTTTTAATCAAGGGTTTGCTGTGCGGCGTTTATTTAAACGGTTGTGTCGTGACTGCTTTTTGCGTGCACGTCGGGTAAGCCATAAATAAAAGCCAGTACCTGCAAGCCATACAGGGCTTAAGCCAATAACAGCCCACAGCACCTTACTTACAAGCCCTGCAAAGTAGCCAAAGTGGAGCTTTCTAAAGCTATCAATTACTTGCCAGCCAATTCCTACTTCGCGAATATCCCAGTTAGCCATGTGCTCGCCAGTTAGCTTATTGTAAGTAATTGTATTGGCGTATTCACTAGCCAGCGGATTGGTTGTGCTTACTTCACCAAATAAGGTAATGTTTTCGTCTGGCTCTAATGGCAAAACTAAAAAAGTACCGTTAAAAGTAGAGATTTGTTTTTTGCTGTCATCGAGTATTTGCTGCAACGAAATGTCGTGACTGTATAAGGGGTTGGTTAGTACATAATGCTCTTCTTGTGCGTGTTCTATCACTTCGTGATACCACACAGCCCAGTTAAAGTAGCCGCCAGTAATGGCTAAAATAATAGTAATGGGTGAGCCTAACACGCCGGTCATTTTATGAATGTCGCTAAGCACTATTTGTAGTGTTGCACGCCAGCGTACGCTAAATAAGCGTCGCCAAAATTTGCGATAAATAATCAGGCCGCTAATACCCAATACGAGTAAAAACACCGCAAAAAAGAACCCTAATACAGTGCCCGTTTGCCCTGGTAAATTTTTAAAATCGTTAAGTAAAAAGGTGTAATGCAGCTCTAAAAACCAATCGGTGAAATAATGGCTGGTACCCACAGGCTCTGACAAAATATCACCTGTGTATTGGTTTAAATGTAACTTAGCCCATTGCTCTGTACCGCGCTTTATTAAGTAAACCCGATCAGCAGTATCATCGTTAAATATTTCCCAACTAGCTACTATATAATTAGGGTAAGTACGCTCTGTTTTAGCGATTAACTTATCAATAGGTAGTCGCTCAGGTAATGCTTTTACCACAAAGTGGCTATTTGGCATTAGCAGGCCATCTATTTCGCTTTTAAATACTAAAACACTCCCTGTAATGCTAATAACAATAAGGGGGATGATAGCAATAAGGGCAACCCAGCTATGAATTTTAAACAGTGTTTTTCGCATATATAAAGCAAGAAAAGATGATAAGTATTGCGCATGATAACAATTATCAATTGCAATTCAAGTTTTGCAGATAGTTATGCTAAAAACAGCAAAAGCGTGAACTTAAGCTAACGATTTTTGTATAGCTAAGTTGCCAGCTGCTAAAAAAATATTTTCAATTTAGTTGAGTAAAATCTAGTCGCCACTACAATGCCGCTATAATATAAAACCCTTTAAAAACATATGTTTATTATATGTTTCCATTTTAATTCCTATTAACACTTACGTAACGAGCGAGGTTGCTTTGGCACATTTTCTGCCTGTATTGTCTTCATTTATTTTAGTCTTTAGTTTTTTACCACTGCTAAATAAAATTCGTAAAAATCGCAGCGTGTCGGGTTTATCGCTGTTGATGATGACCTTTGGTGTTGCACAAAGTACGTACTTTATTGCCTTTAATCTGTATTTTGAGCGCTTTTATATGGCGCTGCCATTTATAGTAACAGGTATATTAAGTGGTTCTATTTTATACTATTTTGCGCGTTATAATGCTGAACGAAAAGAGCGTGTTCAGTTACTGTGTATGTTGGCTTTTTCGCTTATTCCATTTACGTTATTAGCTAACCCAGTACTCGATACAGCTAAGGTACTAACGTGGTTAACCTTTGTTGGTTTGGTAATGAGCTCGGTGCGTGTAATGCCACAAACGTATAAAACTATTCGCAGTGGTGATATTAGTAATTTAAGTGCACGTTATTTTAGTTTGCAGTTTGTGGCGGGTATTTGTGGTTTATTTGCCGAGTTTGCTATGGCTACGCAAAGTATTGCGCATATTTTAACGTTTGTGATGATTTTACTCACCAACGCTGCGCAGCTTGGTTGCATTCAATATTATAAAATGCGCCCTAATACGGTATAACGTTTAAAATAGTAGTGATAATTTAATTTAACTGTGGCAGGTTTAAGCTATTCGTAATTATAAAGTTTAAACCATGCAATTAACTATTCATCAAATAGATGCGTTTACTAATGAATTATTTAAAGGCAATTATGCCGCAGTGATCCCCCTTGATACGTGGTTAAGCGACGATTTAATGCTAAAAATTGGCGCAGAAAACAACGTGTCCGAAACCGCTTTTACTTGCCAGCAAAGCGATGGCAGCTTTTCTATTCGCTGGTTCTCACCTTTGATGGAAATTGACTTTTGTGGCCATGCCACACTGGCAGCTGCTTATGTGCTTTGTGAGCAGCATAATTTAGCGCAAGTGCGTTTTTATGCTGCTGCCGTGGGCGAGTTAGTCGTTAATAAAAATAGCGATGGTAGCTTTGCCATGACCTTTCCAAAACAAGCACCGGTTGTTGTATTAAATGCCCCTTCTGCACTGCTAAATGGTTTATCAAAAGCACCCACAAAAGTGCTAAAAAACCGCCAAGCTTACTTTGCTATTTACGATAATGAGCAAGATGTAACTCAGCTTAAAACCGATTCGCAGTTACTAAAAACATTATTTCCGCTCGATGTGGTTGCCAGCGCACCTGGAGATGAATACGACTTTGTGTCTCGCTACTTTTGGCCTGCAAGCGGTGGCGATGAAGATTATGTAACAGGCTCTATTCATACCGGCCTTGCCCCTTATTGGGCTCAGCAATTGGGTAAAACTACGTTAAGCGCTTATCAGGCTTCGAGCCGCGGCGGGCAGTTACTATGCGATGTTGGTGATACATATGTAACGATCACAGGGCATGCGGTAAGGTATTTAACCGGCACTATTTTTATTTAGCAAAGCGCTGCATACTTTCTAAATTGTGTATAAATAAACCATGCTATTACTCTTGCGCTGCGAATAAAACGCTTTTATTTAAAAATATAATTTTTGAAAGTTAGCACAGGCGACGCAGCCGCCACTATATACTTATTACTCCAAACCGCGCCTCTATTATTTATTCTTGTTTAAAGTTATTGATTTATAAACTTAAAAATTACAGCTTTAATTTCTCTATAGTATTACTTGTTATTCTTTTTATTAATTGAGAGTTATTTTAGAAATAGTTACTTACAAATGCGTCGTTAATATTTGGTTAAGCTCTGTTATTATGTTGTTAGTGAGTTTTTGAGGTAATTAAGTTATGCAAACAAGAATACTTAAATGGGTTTTTCCTTTTGTTGCACTTGCCATTGGCATAGTGAGCTTTATGGGAATTAACGCTATTGCAGAAGAATCAGCAGAAAGAAAACCAGTAGATACACGCCCTACCGTTAAAGTGGAAAGTGCTTTGGCAAATAATCATCAGGTTATTATTAATAGTTACGGTGAAGTAAAGCCGCTTGAAAATACCCAATTGTCGGCGCAGGTGTCGGGTGAGGTATTAAGTTGGCATCCTAACTTTATTGCCGGTGGTGTAGTTGGCCGTGGCGAAACCCTATTTACTATTGAAAAAGATAATTACCAAGCAGCCGTTTTAATGGCTGAAGCTGAGCTTGCACGCGCACAAGCAGGCTTAATTGAAGAACAAGCACAAGCGCAAGTAGCAGCAGACGAAGCAACACGCTTTCCTGGTAAGGCCCGTACAGATTTATTTTTACGTAAACCACAAGTTTTGAGTGCACAAGCGTCGGTTAAATCGGCGCAAGCTGCCTTAAAACGTGCGCAACGTGACTTAGAAAATTGCGAAATAACTGCGCCATACGATGCGCTCGTTATTAGTCGTAATATTGGTGTGGGTCAGTTTGTATCTATGGGTTCGCAAGTGGCCGAAATTAATAACATAGAAACCGCAGAGGTGATCATTCCTATTGCCGGCTTTGATAGTATTTTTTTACCAGAGCGAATTAAAGGTATTACTGCAACAGTGATTCAAAAAGGACTAAATAGCTTTACTCGTGAAGCAGTAATAGACCGCGATTTAGGTATTGTAGATAGTGCTACCCGCATGAGTAGTTTAGTAGTGCGAATTGACGACCCTTACGGTTTAAAAAGCAAACAACCAGCAATTAAATTTGGCAGCTACGTACAGGTAAGGTTTGCAGGCGCTATGCTCAGTAACATTTACCGTTTACCGCAAGCATTAGTGAATAATCAAACGGTATGGATAGTAAATGAGCAGCAGCAACTTGAGCCGCGCAAAGTAACGGTTATTAGAGAAGAAGGTGAGTTTTTTTATATTAACAGCGGTTTAAATGCAGACGATAAACTCGTTGTTACCTTGCCAGAGTATCCGCAAAAGGGCATGGAAGTAAAAGTGGCTGGTACTAGTACTAACAGCGCAACTGAAAGCTCAGAGACAAGCAACTCTAATACTCAGCAGTTGTAAGGCAGCAAAATATGAATGAACCAATAGAGCAAAAACAAACGGGTATTATTGCCTACTTTGCAAAGAATTCGGTAGCTGCCAATTTAATGATGTTTTTTATCATTGTAATGGGGATTATTAGTTACTTTACTATTCAGCGCCAAATGTTTCCTAATGTAGAAATTAACTACATTAATATTGAAGCTAACTATCCAGGTGCATCGCCACAAGAAATAGAAGAAAGCATTCTCATAAAAATAGAAGAGTCGCTTAAGGATGTAACCGAAATTAAAAAAGGCGTGTATCGTGCGTTTCGTAATGGTGGCCGTGCGAGCTTAGAAATAAATACTGACGTTAAACTTACCGACGTGCTCGATAAAGTAAAACTTCGCGTAGATGGTATAGCCACGTTTCCTGGCGGTATGGAGCCGGTAACAATTAGCCAAGTAGAGTTTAGACAAGACGTAATAGGCATGACCTTAGTAGCCGACCTGCCACTGAGCGAGCTTAAGCCAATTGCAAACCAAATAGAGAGTGAGTTATTGCAGCTTTCTAATGTATCGCTAGTTGTTAACGATGTGCCACTTGATGAAATAGCCATTGAAATTGAACCCGATACGCTGCGCCAATATAACTTAACCTTAAGCGATGTAATGAATGCAGTACGCAGATATTCAGCTAACTTTTCGGCAGGGCAGCTAAAAACTGACTCGGGGGTTATTTCGGTACGCGTAGAAAATCAATTTTATAGCGGCGAAGAGTTTCGAAAAATACCGGTAAAAATTGGCGAGTACGGCGCAAAAGTATTATTGCAAGATATTGCCATAATTAAAGACCAATTTACTGAAGGTGAGCGCTACTTTAAGTTTAATGGGCAAAATGCGGTGTACCTTTCGGTTAAAGCAACCCAAGAGCAAAACATGATCCCGGTTGCCGAGTCGGTTAAAGCATTTATAGAACAAAAAAATAATCAGCTGCCGCCCAGTATACGGTTAGAGCCATTAATGGATATGACTTACTATCTAAATGCTCGCCTTGATATGATGAAAGCTAACTTGTTTCAGGGCGCTATTTTAGTGGCAATTATGTTGTCGTTATTTTTGCGTTTTAAACTGGCGTTGTGGGTAATGCTAGGGCTGCCAGTGTGCTTTTTAGGTGCAATGATGATGATGCCGGTATTTGGTATTAGCATTAATATTATTTCGTTATTTGCGTTTATTATGGTGCTGGGAATAGTGGTGGACGACGCCATAGTCATAGGAGAGAGCGCCTACACCGAAATAGAAAGAAGTGGTGGTGGTGTTGAAAGCGTAGTGCGCGGCGCTAATCGTGTTGCAACGCCTGCGACCTTTGGCGTATTAACCACAATTGCAGTGTTTGCACCATTTACCTTATCGAGCGGCCCAGAAAGCGCGTTTTTTTACGGTATAGCGGTAGTGGTAATGCTGTGCTTAGTATTTAGTTTGGTTGAATCAAAACTAATTTTACCGGCGCATATTGCTCATACGCACTTTGCACCTATTAAAAAAGGCAGTTGGCGCGATCGCTTTAATACTCGTTTTTTTGGCTTTGTAAATGGCCCGTATAAACGTTTTATAGTGCGCTGCGTAGAATGGCGCTGGACGGTGATGTTTGCATTTATAGCAATGCTTATTCTTAGCGTTGGGTTAATTACCTCAAACAAAGTACGTACTGTACCCACCCCTAAAGTACCGCACGACTTTCCACAAATACGCGTAGAAATGAATGATAATGTTTCAGACATACAAACCATTGCAGCTATTCGCGACATTGAAGCTATGGTGCTGCAAGTTGATGAAGCAACCGAGCGTGAATTTGGTAAAAAAATGATCCGCGATATCTTGGTATTTAACCAAGGTAGAACAGAGTCACAGTTATTAGCGCCATTAGTTGATGAAGACTTGCGTCCGTATAACGCCTTTGAGTTATCGCGTCGTTGGCGTGAGGCTATGCCAACCATAGCTGGCGTTAAGTCGTTAACTATTCAAGATGATGCTGGCGGCGGCGGTGCCAACGGTAATGGTGAGTTTGGCTATTTATTGTATGGCTCAGACATAGACACGCTAAATAATGCAGGGCGTCGTTTTATTCAATTACTGCAGCAACAAAAAGGTTTGTTTGATATTAGCTCGACCATTGATCCTGCTAGTAAAGAAGTGCAAATGAGCTTAAAACCGGTTGCTTACGACTTAGGTTTAGATCTTTCGAGTGTTGCCACCCAAGTAGGTGCTAGCTTTTATGGTGGTGAAGCGCAGCGCGTGATCAGAAACGGCGAAGAAGTACGTGTAATGGTTCGTTACCCTAAGCTTACTCGCGAAGCATTTTCATCACTTAAACATGCAGTGATCACCACACCACAAGGGCGTGAGGTATTACTCGGTGATGTAGTTGAGCTAACCGAAACACCAGGCATTAGTTATATTCGCCGTGAAGGAGGCTATCGTACAGTTTATGTATATGGCAGTATCGACGAAGAACAAATAGAGCCAGGTGAAGTAGTTAAACAAGTTAAAGAGAACTTATTACCGCAGCTTAAAGATGAGTTCCCTACAGTTAAATCTGAGCTTGGTGGCGCAATAGAGGAGCAACAAGCGCAAGCAAGTGAGCAAATGATGTTTTTTATTGGTGGCATGATCCTCGTTTATATTTTACTGGCTGTGCCATTAAAAAGTTACTCGCAACCGCTTATTGTTATGTCGGTTATTCCGTTTAGCTTAACGGGGGCTATTTGGGGGCATTATTGGTTTGGTTTAGATATTAGTTTAATGTCGGGCTTTGGTTTAATAGCCGCCGCAGGGGTAGTAATAAACGACTCCCTAGTTATGACCGATTATGTAAACCAAGTGCGCCGTAACGGCGTAAGTATTAAAGATGCCGTTATTGAGGCAGGCTGTGCGCGTTTTAGAGCTATATTACTCACCTCAATTACTACCTTTGCAGGGGTATTACCTATTATGTTTGAAACCAGCCTACAAGCTAAATTTGTTACCCCAATGGCAGTGGCGCTGGGCTTTGCTGTCATGTTTGCTACTTTAATAACACTGATTTTAGTACCGTGTTTATATATTATTTTAACGGATATAGGCGCGTTATTTAAACGCCCGTTTAGTAAAAAAACCACTAAAGCTACAATTTAAAATAGCATTGTTAGTCAGTAGCAAAGTAAAAAGCCAACCGAATTAGGTTGGCTTTTTTGTTTTATATAGAGCTTAAGTATTAGATTTAAATTCTGGTTACATTCTTTTGTTTGATTGTTGCAAGCTTGCGAATTATAATCTTCATCTTATTAATAAACTGAGCTAATATTTAGTTTACATTTGTTTGTTTATTACTCTAAATGTCTTGACTGTGTATTTGTGTATTACCAATGCAAGGTTTGGATTTTAAGGTGTTGCTGTGTTTATGCATACGTCATTGGTCTGTGGAAAATGGACACCAATAGGTTGCTTAAATCAGGATGTCCAATTATCTATTGGCGATTCTGTAGTAGTAACCTTTTATGACATGCAAGGAGAGCTAGTCGATTTATCATTTAGTTATGAAGTGACGGTATCTGAGCAGGGAGGGCCTAATGCGTGGCCGCGCCTAATAGCAGAATATATTAATGTGCATGTTCCCTTAGTTAGCGCAGGGCGCATGACCGATACAGGGCTAGTAGTTGCTTATCGTTATAATCAAATATTTGCACTAGAATCAAGCGGTATTTGTAAAGCGGATGTTAGTTTTAATTGTTTGACTAAACGCAATGTGTCGGTAATAGAAAATAGCGCAGAATACGATAGCGTTTATCCCGCTGGTGGCGATAACTATAATGCGGGCATAAAAGTATTGCAGCCCAAAACAGGGCATATTTATCAGTGTAAAGCATGGCCATTTAGTGAATATTGCCGTGTTAATGGTGAGCAAAGTGCCATGTTTGAACCCGGTGTGGGTAAAAGCTGGGCTATGGCTTGGCAGCAAGTAAAATAAATAGCTTGTATACAGTTTTGAATTGGAATTATTTCTCAAGGTGTTTTTCTTAAGATATTCTTATTGAGGTGCTCTCTTCCCAAGGTATAAAGACAACAATAAAAATTGCAGAAATTTTAGTAATTGTACTTATACCGTTTAGCCCGCTCAGCAATGAGTGGGCTTTTTTATTTTTATGGTAAACTGGCAAATATTGTTATTTTTTAATCGGTTTATTTGTGTCTACTTCTGATTTTTCTTTGGCCTTGCTGCCAAGCTCCCCTATTGCTGAAAAGCAAGCCTATACCCTTAACACACACGATAAAACACGTATCGATAATTACTATTGGATGCGTGATGACGAACGTCAAAATAAAGATGTATTAGCGCATTTACATGCTGAAAACAGCTATTGTGAAGCGCAATTAGCGCCAATGCAGCCATTGCAAAACACTCTTTTTGAAGAGCTAAAGGGCCGTATTGTAAAAGACGACAATACAGTACCGGTTAAAGATGGCAAATACTGGTATCACTCTGAAGTGCGTGGCGATGACGAATATTCTCGTCATTATCGCAGTAGTGATATGAGTACTAGCGATAAGCAAATTTTATTAGATGTAAATAAGCTAGCGGCCGGATTTGAATTTTTTGAGCTAGGCGAAGTAGCACTGAGCCCGTGTGAGCAATTAATGGCGTACTCAGAAGATACTGAAGGGCGTCGTATTTATACCGTGCACTTTAAAAATATAACCACTGACGAAATGCTCACCGATAAGTTAGAAAACACCGAAGGCCAAGTGGTTTGGGCTAACGACAATAAAACAGTTTTTTATGTTAAAAAAGATCTAAAAACATTATTAGGTTACCAAGTATTTAGGCACGTGCTGGGTACAGAGCAAAGCCAAGATGTAATGGTGTACGAAGAGCAAGACAGCAGCTTTTTTATGGGGCTGGGCAAAAGTCGCGACGAAAGCCTTATTATTATTGATTTAGCCAGCACCGAAACTAACGACACTTGGGTACTTGATGCTGACCAGCCAAACGGCGAGTTCAACGCATTAATGCCACGCGAAGAAGGCCATGAATTTGACGTTGATAAGCTTGGCGATACTTTTTACATAGTGACGAATTGGCAAGCCAAAAACTTTCGCTTAATGACCGCAACCAGTCAAACTATTGCCGATAAAACCCAGTGGCAGCAGCACACAGCTCATCGCGATGATGTACTGCTTGAAGGTGTTGAATTATTTAACGACTTTTTAGTATTAAGTGAGCGCGAGCAAGGGCAAGCCCGTTTTGTGGTTGTTAATAAACAAGGTGAACGCATGACATTAGCGTTTGAAGATCCTTGCTACTACGCCGCCATAGCAATGAATCCAGAGCCAGAATCACGCAGTGCCCGTATTTACTACTCAAGCTTAACTACGCCTGGCTCGCTATACGATGTTGATTTAACTACAGGCGAAAAAACCTTACTAAAACAACAGCAAATATTAGGAGACTTTAACGCCGATAATTATCAGTCAGAACGCCTAATGATAACTGCACGCGATGGCGTAAAAGTACCTGTATCTGTTGTTTACCGTAAAGAGAGCTTTAAAAAGGACGGTACTAATCCGTTGTTTCAATATGGCTATGGTGCTTATGGCTATACTATTGATCCTAGTTTTTCGAGTACATCATTAAGCTTACTCGATCGCGGCTTTGTGTACGTTATTGCGCATGTGCGTGGCTCAGAAATGTTAGGCAGGCAGTGGTACGAGCAAGGTAAAAAACAACATAAACAAAACAGCTTTAACGACTTTATAGACGTTACTAAAGCGCTGGTTGAGCAAGGTTACGGCGATAAAAATAAAGTATTTGCATCGGGTGGCAGTGCGGGTGGTTTATTAATGGGAGCCGTGGTAAACCAAGCACCTGAGCTTTATTGTGGCGTTGGTTGTCATGTGCCATTTTTAGATGTGCTAACCACTATGCTAGATGAAAGTATTCCGCTAACCACCAACGAATACGACGAGTGGGGTAACCCTAACGATGCGCAATTTTATGATGTAATTGCAGCCTATTCGCCGTACGATAATATTTGCGCGCAAGAGTATCCGCATATGCTAATAACCACAGGGCTGCACGACTCACAGGTACAATATTGGGAACCGATGAAGTGGGTAGCTAAAATGCGCGAGCTAAAAACCGATAATAATATTTTAGTATTTAAAACCGATATGGATGCCGGACACGGTGGCGCATCTGGGCGTTTTAAAAGCTTAGAAGAAAGAGCGCTCGAAATGGCCTTTTTTATCGCCTTACTAAATAATTAGGCAACAATTAAAAAGTGCACAAATAAAAACATCGCCACTGTAAAGTAGGCGATGTTTTTATTTTATAGCTGCTTAAATACAGCGGTTAATGCATTTAACTTTTATTAATCTAAGTAAGCTTTTAACATCCAAACAAGTTTTTCTTGCTCTGAAATATAATCACTCATTAGCGCGGCTGTACCTTCGTCGTTTGCATCGGCTGCTTGGCTTAAAATTTCGCGCTGCATTTTAATCAACACACTGTAACCTGCAAGTAAGTTCTCTACTGCAGCTACACCGTCGCTAATACCTTTAGCTTCTTTAATTTTACTTACTTCTAGGTAATCTGAAAACGCATGCAGTGGCGCACCATCTAGCGTTAAAATACGCTCAGCAACTTCATCTACTTTTAAAAGCAATAAGTTATAAATTTCTTCAAACTTAATGTGTAGTTCAAAAAAGTTACGGCCTTTAATATTCCAATGAAACCCACGTGCGTTCATGTACTGAATTTGATAGCTGCTCAGTAGCGAGTTTAATGACTTAATAATGTCTTCACTTTTTGCACTGTTTAAACCAATAGCATTTACCTGTGACATAGCTTGTTCCTTAAATAACCGTTAATAACGTTAACTGCTAATGAGTATTGCCTATCATCAGCCGTTAGTAAAATAATTTAAATAGATGGGATTAATAGCTTAAATAAATCGTGTACTTACATTACTTATAAAAATAATAAATAGATCATTAATAGTAATGGGTCGGATTAATTAAAATACCACCCCTGAAGGGAAAATATATCTTCAACACTACAAATCATGATCCAAAACAAGCTTTAAACAAGTTAAGTGCGCCGCTGTCGCATTAATTGATTTAGGTCAAAAATCATTCGACTTGATAACGCATAATAAGGAGGTAGCAATCATTAGGAGAAATAAAGTGAGCACAAAAACAGCTAAACAACATAAAGCTGAATTGATCGTAACGGGTATCGCCGTGGTAGTGTTTTTAATTGGCGTAATAGCGCATTTAGCCAGTGCCAGCTTTGCTAACTTTGATACTTTTGGTTATATAGCCGCACCTATACCACTAGTATTAGGTATTATATTTTTAATTAGTTATAAAATTGCAGCAGCGGCAGAAGATTAATCGTCTTCGTTTAAGCGCTCTAAAATATAATCGAGTACTTGGCGAGAGTAAATCATACTGGTATGGCTTAAATGAAACACTTTATGTTCGGCCATACCTTTGAGCTTGGTTTCATCAAGTAATACAGTGCCATCAGAGCAACTGCCTTTAACAATAAGCGGCATAAGCCCTATGGGTAAATCACCAGCAATACTGTAAAGTTTGGCTTTAAAAGGCCAATTACCGTTTTTAGAAAGTAAAAACTCTACGCTATTTTTTAAAAAAGATTCAAACCCTTTTTGCTGCATTTTTTGCGCAATATGGCTGCCTTTATGTGGGGTGCCTAAAGTAATTACTTTTTCAACATGTTGGCTTGCAGGCGAGTTCGCCTCAAGATACGCACGAGCAACAAGCCCGCCCATAGAATGGCAAACAAAAGCCGAAGGCTGATCGCCTATAAACTCATCTATTTGCGCAAAAATAGCATCGCGATTAGGAGTGAGCGTATTGTAAGTTAGGTTTAACACTTTTACGCCAGAACTTTTTAAGCGAGAGCACAACGGGCGCATCACAAAGCCAGACATATATAAGCCGTGTAAAACAATAACCTGCTTAACCTTCATACGCCCCTCACCTTGGTGTTATCACATTAACTGCTGTGGTTTTATTTCAATATTGGTCGTGTCGGTATTAACCCACATCTCGCCATCTTGAATAGTAATAGCAAGCTTTATATTACGATCAACCAAATTGGCCAAAGCTTGGGTAACACCATAATCTAAACTAAATATACTAAGGTTTTTAAAATCACGTAATTTAGGCTGCTGTTTTTGCCACCAAATAGCTTGGTTGTTTTCGCCATAAGTGTAAAGCACCACTTTTTTAGCTTTATTACAGGCTTTTTTAAGGCGCTTTTCGTCAGGTAAACCCAGCTCTATCCACAGCTCTATTTCTTCACTGTAGTTTTTATGCCACAGCTCGGGCTCATCGTCAGAACTTAACCCTTTGGTAAATTCTAAACCATCACAGCTATTGAGTGCAAAAGCGAGTAAGCGGATCATCAAACGTTGTTCGGTTTCTGAAGGATGCTGGGCCAAGGTTAAATTAAAATCTTGGTAAACGTGACGGTCCATATCGCTAAGCGACAACTGCACTTTCATAATGGTGGATTTAAGAGCCATAACTACTTATTTGAAAAAATTTGCGCCAGTATAGCGCAATTAAATGAATTGCCTGTGAAAATAGCAAGAAATTTACAATAGTGTTTAACTGCTGCCATATCAATTTACTGAGTAAGATTAATAATTGTTAGTTATGTTTTATAGCGGTTGATTGGGTTTTATTCATGGGATTGAATTTTTTGTTTTTAGTTTGTATTGGGCATGAGGTTATTTTATTAGTTGTATACCTTATAGGCTGAAAAATAAAGAAAATTTACTCAATGTAGCCATATACTTTTTATCCGAGCGTAAATAAGATATTTTTCTATCAAAGCTTAAGTGCGATAGCATGATTAAAATTTCAACGGCTAGTTTATTTTAAGAAGAATTAAATCCTCTTTGTGTAGTAAACTTAGCTTTATTACAAAAGTACAAAAGCATAGTTTTACTTTTAGTACCCACATTAGTACCCATAGGCTGCGGCCTTTAATTAAAGGTCATATAAATCAAATGAGTAGAGCAGGAATACAGTGGTTCCCTGGGCACATGAATAAAGCCCGCAACGAAATTAAAGAAATAATGCCGCAAATGGATGTGATTATTGAGGTGCTTGATGCGCGCATTCCTTATAGTAGCGAAAACCCTATGGTGGCGACGCTGCGTGAAGGTAAACCGGTAATTAAAATTTTGAATAAAGCCGATTTAGCTGATCCCAAAATGACTCAAATATGGAAAGATTACTTTGAGCAAGAAAACGGCGTAAAAGCAATTGCTTTTGGTAATGATAAAGCGGCTGAAGTACACCGTATTAATGAGCTGTGTAAAAAGTTAGTGCCTCACAAGGTGGGTGCCGATAAGCAAATTAAAGCCATGATTATGGGTATTCCTAACGTGGGTAAATCTACGTTAATTAATGTGTTAGCTGGGCGTATAGTTGCTAAAACAGGTAACGAGCCTGCGGTAACTAAAGCGCAGCAACGTATTAAGCTTGAAGACGGCATTATGCTTTACGATACGCCGGGTATGCTATGGCCAAAAGTTGAAAATGAAAACTCGGGTTACCGCTTAGGCGCAACTGGCGCAATACGCGATACAGCACTTGAGTATGAAGAAGTGGCGAGCTACACAGCTGAGTATTTAATAAAGGCGTACCCTGAGCTACTAAAAACACGCTACAAAATAGATGAACTACCAGAGAGTGACTGGGAGTTTGTTGAATTAGCGGGTAAAAAGCGTGGTTGTATTCGTGGTGGTAACCAAATAGACACTTACAAAATGTCGGAAATTTTAATTAACGAACTACGCGATGGAATTATTGGCCGCATTACTATGGAAACCCCACAAATGCGTGAGGAGGAAGAGATAATGGTTGCTGGTTTACGTGCGGCTGCGGCGGCTAAAAAGCAAGCCAAAGAAGACGAAAAGTTACAACGCCGAGCGCGAGCGCGTAAAAATCGTCGTTAATAATTAACCTGAATTTAGATAACTGAAAGTAATTTAATAGCTAAATTACAGACATAAAAAAAGCCCGTAAGGGCTTTTTTAGTTTCATATCTACCGTCACCGATATGAGCAATGTAGCAAGTAAAATAGTAGGGCGGTTACTCGTTATCAACATCAAGGGGCGTTGTGTTGAATTTACAAGTAACCATAGCAGTTAACGTGCGCTACACGTTGTTCCAGGGTCGAGAAACAAATCAGTTTATTTCGTAACAAGTTAGGATGTACTCCCTTCTTGTTGATAGTGATTATCAATTAGATTTAGGTGTGTGTCAACACTCAAATGCAAATAGTTCTTATTTATTTTTATCGAGTATGTTTTGAATTGTTAGCACTAAAGTGGGTGCTGCTTTTTTCTGCAAAAACACATATGCTAGTTAAATAATTATAAAAATAATTAAAAGAATAAAACTATGTTTTCTATTTGGTCGATTAGCTTAATTGCCGTGGTGTATTTAGGCATATTGTTTGCTGTTGCAGGGTGGGCCGATAAGCGTAAGGTTTTACCTTTTAAAGGCTTAACTTATGGTTTGTCGTTAGGGGTTTATTGTACCTCGTGGGCTTTTTTTGGCACTACCGCACAGGCTGCAAGTAATGGCTGGTGGCTCGCCCCTACTTATGCGGGCACTATTATATTATTTATTTTTGGTTGGCAGCTATATTGCCGCATTGCGCATATTTGTCGGCAACAAAAACTTACCTCAATGGCCGACTTTATAGCCACTCGGTATGGACAATCATCGAGTTTGTCGGGTTTGGTGTCGCTTATTTCGGTGATTGCAATTGTGCCGTATATTTCTTTGCAGCTCAGTGCTACGGCGCAAAGTATTAACTTGCTTACCGACCGAGCACCCACGCAAAGTAATGCGGTGTGGGCCGACAGTACTTTTTATATCACCTTGCTTTTAGCTTTATTTGCTATTTTATTTGGTGCTAGGCGGTTACGCCCAAGCGAGCATAACCCAGGGCTTATCGCCAGTATTGCGTTTGAGTCGGTGGTAAAGTTACTGGCATTTATTACAGTGGGTTTATATGTTTGCTTTGCACTATTTGATAACCCAGTCGCCTTATACGAAAAAGCCTATGAGCTTAAACTACCCACCCAAGTTACCGCTACGCAAAGCCCTGTTTATGTATATGTTGCGCACACCTTACTAGGGCTTTTAGCTACGTTATGTTTGCCGCGTCAGTTTCATATGAGCTTTATTGAAAACAATAACGACAATGAACTGGCCAAAGCGCGGTGGATATTTCCACTTTATTTACTACTAATAAATTTATTTATTTTACCAATTGCCTACGCTGGGCTGGTTTATTTTAATGGCAACGATATTGGTCACGATTCTTTTGTGTTGGCATTACCAATGGCGGCAAATAATGCCTTTGTAACCTTATTGGCATTTTTAGGTGGGTTTTCGGCTGCAACCAGTATGGTAATTGTATCGTCGATTGTATTATCGGTGATGATCACTAATGATTTTATTAATCAGTTTATTTTACGCCGCTCACAGTTAACCTCAAGTAGCCGCGGGCTAGATAAAAATAACTTATTGCATGCACGAAAAATTGTAATTGTACTGATTTTATTACTTAGTTACTTTACTCACCGAGTGCTTGGCGAAACCACCACTTTAGCCAATGTTGGTTTGATGTCGTTTACCTTAGTGGCGCAGTTTGCACCTGCAATGATTATAGGATTATGGTGGCGACATGCCTCTTGCAGAGGTGCGCAACTGGGGATTTTAACGGGCTTTGTTATTTGGGGTTATACCTTATTATTACCAAACTTGGCCAGCGGCCTGGGTAGCCAAAGTAGTTGGCTAACAGAGGGGCCATGGCAAATAGCTTGGCTGGCGCCTACTGATTTATTGTCGCTTGGTTTGGAGAGTATTAGCCAAGCGTTATTATTATCTTTAGGTGCAAATTGCTTAGTGTATTTATTAATGCCATTTTTTAGTCAAGCCACTCTTGCTGAGCGATTACAAAGTAATAAATTTATTGCACAACCCCATGATTCACGCCTAGACACTACATTGCATCCGTTGAGTTATCATGACTTAGGGGCATTATTACAGCGTTTTGCTGAAAAAGAGGCTAGCCAATCGTTAGTTAATCATTATTTTCCTGATGATAAAAGCCAATGGAAAAGCCCAGCTAAAGCCGAATTAGAGTTATTGGTAGAGCGTGAAATGTCGGCAGTAATAGGCGGGGCATCGGCACGGCTTATTTTAGATGTAGCTAAAAATGAGCAGCGCCAACCATTAGAACAAGTGGCCGAATTTGTAGATGAAGCCAGCCAAGTACTTAAGTTTAACCGCGATCTTTTACAATCTACAATTGAAAATATTCAACAGGGTATAAGTGTGGTCGATAGTGAATTGCGATTAGTGGCGTGGAATCAAGGTTATAAACGTATGTTTACTTACCCAGACGATGCTTTATATATTGGCCGGCCAGTAGCCGATATTATTCGCTTTAATGCCCTACGCGGTTTGTTTAATAGCGACAATATTGCCATTGAGATAGATAAGCGCTTAACATATTTAAAGCAAGGCAGTGCTTATAAGTTTCAGCGTTCGCACAGCGATGGCCGAGTATTCGAAATGCAAGGTAATCCACTGCCCGGTGGTGGCTTTGTAACTACTTATACCGATATTACCGAGTTTGTAAAACAACAAAAAGCACTAACGCAAGCCAATGTAAGCTTAGAGGAAAAAGTAGCAACTCGTACCGCAGCATTAACGCAAGCTAACCAAGAGTTATCGCAGGCAAAACAAGTAGCCGAGCAAGCTACTGTGAGCAAAACCCGCTTTTTTGCGGCGGCCAGCCATGACTTATTGCAGCCATTTAATGCCGCCAGCTTGTTTTGTTCTTTAATGAACGAAAAAGCACAAAGCTCTGAGCTAAAAGCGCTAGCACTCAATATTAAAAACTCATTAGGCAGTGCAGAAGAGCTGCTTAGCAGTATTTTAGAATTAACCAAGTTAGATTCTGGCTCATTTAAAGTGCAGGCCAGCGAGTTTGATGTTAGTAGTTTAATTGAGCCGCTACGCAACGATTATTCGGCATTAGCAGCAGAAAAAGGCCTTAAATTTATTGTAAAGCAATGCGATGTACGCATACATACAGATAAAGCACTGTTGCGGCGGGTATTACGTAATTTACTTAGTAATGCCATACGCTATACCGAGCGCGGCGAGGTGCGCTTAAAAGTGTTGCTTGAAGATGACAGCCATGTGTCGTTTGTTATTGAAGATACCGGTGTGGGGATTGCCGCAAGCGATCAGCAAAGTATTTATCAAGAGTTTAAGCAGCTGGGCGAAAAGCCCAATGCCGAAGGCCTAGGGTTAGGACTGTCGATCACTAAGCGTATTTGCGACTTACTGCAAATACCTTTGGTTATGGGTTCTGAGCTAGGTAAAGGAACGCAATTTACGCTCACGATGGCATGCACAGTAAGTAAAGCGGTACAACCTACTCAGCGGGTAATGCTTAACCCCGATACCGAACTAGGTCGCTTGCGTATTTGGCTGCTTGATAACGATAAAAATGTGCTTGATGCACTTAAGCAACTCCTGCAAAACTGGGGCTGCGAAATAGCCACGGCAACTAATTTAGCTGAGCTTGAGCAATTAAAAGCAAGCGCTGCATTACCACAACTACTTATTATTGATTATCAGCTCGATGATGGTGTAACCGGGCTTGAGGTGCTTAATAAGGCGCAGCTTACTAACTTGCCGGTAATTGTAAATACAGCAAATCATGATGAAAGCATACGTGAGCAAGTGCTTGATGCAGGTTATCCGCTATTGTATAAACCGCTAAAAGCACCGGCATTAAAGCGTATGATTAAGCGACTAACCAAGTAAGTTAACGTGTAGTGTTTGTGGGCTAGTTTACTTCTAACTTACCGACTTGCGATAGCTGGTTAAATAAAATGCCAGCTTGGGTGCGGTTATAAACGTTGAGTTTGCGTAAAATAGCAGAAACATGCTGCTTAATAGTGGTTTCTTGAATCGACATTTCAAAAGCTATTTGCTTATTCAGTAAACCGTCGGCAATCATGGCAAGTACGCGGTATTGTTGCGGGGTAAGCTTTTCGAGATTTAGGGCAAAGCTGCTTTGCTCGTCATTAACAACTACGTCGGTTAAATCAATATCTGCGGGCAGCCAAGTGTCGCCATTGAGTACATGGCCAATAGCTTCGCCTATTATATCGAGCGATGATGATTTAGGAATATAACCTGCGGCACCTAAGCTCATAGCTTGTTTTATAATGCTGGGAGTTTCGTTGGCAGAAACCATAATTACTAAAATGTCGGGGTAATGATTACGTAGTTGCGATAGCGCTTGTAGGCCATTAGCACCGGGAATGGTTAAATCTAAAAATATAAGTTCTATTTCTGGGTGTATTTTGAGTAAGGCAAACAGTCCGTCTATGTCGCTGGTTTCTTGTATATGTTCTTCAGGAACGCAGGTTGCGGCTGCTTGGCGTAATGCACTTCTAAACAACGGGTGGTCGTCGGCAATTATGGTATTCACAGCAAAAGACATTCCAAATATTCTCCAATACATTTAGTTATAAGTGATTTTGCACAGTGAAACAAGGTTTGTCTGTTGGGGATAACACAGGCAAACCTTGCACATAATAAAGACTAGAAGCGGTAGCCAACAGTTAACGACACAGTACGTGGGTCGCCAAAGTAGCCAATTAAGGTATTATCACCACCTAAACCTGGGGTATATTTACCTACATTAGTTGGATCACTCGGATCGGGTGCTACAAACTGGTAACCGCCAATCATGTATTCTTCATTGGTGAGGTTTTTACCATATACACCAGCGGTCCAATGGCCGTCGGCGCTGTACCAAGTAACACCTAGATTAAGCAGGCCGTATGCGTCTTGGGTTAGTAGGCTGTCTTCTTCAAATAAGGCGTAATCACCACGGTGGTAGTAATTACCATTAACTACAAAGTCGCCCATATCTGTGTACATGCGGTACGTAGCACCTAGGTTAACGGTTAAATCGGGCGTGTTTGATACGCTAAAGCGGTCCGATTTATCAAATGCCACGCCTGTTGCAGGGTCAAAATCAATCACGTTATCAAAGCTACTGTCTATATAACCGATTGAGGCATTAAAGCTTAGTGACTCAGTGGCAATGTAGTTAAGCTCTACTTCAATACCGTCTGATGTTGATTCGCCAATGTTACCTAAACGCTGATTTAAATCAGCACCACTATCGCCAGGCAGTACCGAGACGTATTGGCGGTCTTTATGATCAAGTGTAAATACCGTAATGTTTGCGCGTAAGTTGTTGTTCCACTCGCTCTTCATACCAATTTCAAGTGAGTCAACAACTTCGGGCTTAGCTGCTGCCTCGGCTGTTTCTGCCCGGGGGTTAAACGTACCCGACTTAAAGCCTTGGGCATAACTGGCAAAAAACATAATGTCGTTGTTATATTGATACTCAACACCGGCTCTTGGGGTAAAGCGTGACCAATCTTCGCTGTCATCTAGTACTGTAGGTACAAGTTGTCCTTCTGGGCGCACATAACCTGGGATCCAACCTGATTCAGGGTAAACAGTATCAAATATAAGGCCGTTATTTACCAGTGCTTCTTTGCTGTCTTTGGTGTAGCGTGCACCTAAGGTCATTGACCATTTATTATCAAAGTCGTAAGAGCCTTGAATATAAGCGGCTTTACTTTTTGAGTTACTACAACCACTCACTTCACGAGTTAAGCCAGGTGCGGCTAACGTTTTGCCAAACTCTTCTAAAATAGCTTGAAACTGGCCACAAGACTCGCCATCGTAATAATACAAGCCAGATACTAGTTTATAGTTATCGCCTTGATGATTTAGTTGTAATTCATGAGTGGTTTGATCGTCCTCATAAATAGCCGGTACATCAAAAATACGTTTAGAAGTATTATCAAAGTCGATATTCGTTGGCGAGTAACCATCTCGGCTGGCGCCAACATATTTAATGCTAGTACGGTCACTTATATCCCAGCGAGCAGTTAAACTATAGCCTTCAAGCTCTACTTCGTTCCAGGTAGGTAAACTGGTGTAAGAGTCGTATACGCTGTCGGGTACTGGAGCATTCGTTAATATACTAGGTAGTAAGCGATAGCCGCCTTTTGAGTTAGAGGTGTCTTTGGTTTTATCCCAAGCAAGTTTAAAAAATAAATCATCTGTTGGCGTGTACTCTAGAGTAACTCGCGCTGCGGTTACGTCTTTGTTGTAGTTTTCGCGATCTTGATTGCTTAAATCTGAGGTTAAAAACTCGCCAAAACCGTCACGGTTTAAAGTAGCAAAACCAAAGCCAACGTACAGCTGTTCGTCAATAAGTGGTAGTTGCCCGGTAATTTTTAAATCTTTTTGACCGTAACTACCCACTGTACCTTGTACGTTTAATGTTGCATCGCCATCCATTTCTTTGGTGACGTACTTAATGGCGCCACCAATGGTGTTTTTACCGTATAGCGTACCTTGTGGGCCACGTAATACTTCAATTTGTTGTACGTCGAGTAAATCAAGCACTGCGCCTTGTGGTCGGGCTATATATACATCATCAACATAAATACCTACACCCGGTTCATAGCCCCATAGCGGATCTTGTTGGCCTACACCGCGAATAAACGCAGTAATTGTAGAGTTAGTACCGCGGCTAGATTGCAGCGTAGTATTTGGCGAAAACTGTTGTACTTCTGTCATTACACTAATGCCGTTTTCAGCCAGCTCTTGTGCGCCAATAGAAGTGACGGTTACAGGAACCTCTTGTAAGTTTTCTACCGTTTTACGCGCTGTTACTTCAATGCGCTCCAATTCGCCTTTTTTAACTACATTGGTTTGTTGTTCTGCAGCATAACTATTTGCACCGATCAGCGCTAATGAAACAGCAAGCGTTACGGGTGCAACTTTTTTATTGAGCTTTATCATGTTGATTACCTTTTATTGTTGTGATTAATGCCAACGGAATAAAATGTGAGCCATTTATTATCTGCCTCTACTTAAATACCGTTGTATAAGCCTGAGCACCGCTAACTACTAAGATTGCTGCAGACCTTTACTCATTGCTCATGTCACCTGTTAACTACTTTAGAAGATTGTTACAAAAAATGAATTAGTACCATAGTGCTATACCTAGGTTAAACCTATATACAACAGTACCTGCAAGCCTAAATATAACAATGTAGTACCATAGTGCTATGTATTTAATTACAAATAAGCAACAATATAATTAACATTACTGCGATGTCACCTCATCTTTGTAATAACAATAACTTTAGGAAAGCTTATGCTGAGCATGATAGGGCTAGTAGGTGGTTTAATACTGCTGATTATTTTAACTTTGCGCGGGGTAAATTTATTTATAGCCGCACCGCTATGCGCGTTACTTGTAGCACTGAGTAGCGACATGGCAATTTTTCCTGTCACGGCCGATATTAATTTTATTAATGCTTATATGGATGGTTTTGCTAGCTTTTTAAGTGCATGGTTTTTTATGTTCTTGCTGGGATCACTATTTGGTAAGTTTATGGAAGACACCGGCGCTGCAGATAGTGTGGCCAGTTATATAGTTGGCAAATTAGGTATGAAGCATGCTGTTTTAGCAATAGTGATAGCGTGTGCGGTATTAACCTATGGTGGGGTTAGTTTATTTGTGGTGGCTTTTTCGGTATACCCGATGGCGCTTAGCTTATTTAAAGACGCAAACCTACCACGGCGCTTTATTCCGGCTACACTGGCTTTTGGCTCGGTTACTTTTACTATGACCTCGGCAGGTTCGCCCGAAATTCAAAATTGGATCCCAATAAAATATTTAGGCACCTCACCCTATGCCGCATGGGAGGTGAGCCTAGTGGTGGCTATTTTTATGGCGATATTTGGCTATTATTGGCTTAATAAAATGATAAAAAAAGCGCTTGCCAATGGTGAGTGTTTTGAAGAGCGCGATGACGATCCAAGCGTGGTTGATCGTAAAAGGCCACATCCTATTACTGGGCTTATTCCGCTATTAGTGGTGCTGGTATTATCATTTACCTTACATGATACATTACAACAAACTGCGCTTATTATTGCCTTACTAGGTGGCGTGCTGAGTATTATGGTAATTAACTTTAAGTACTTTCATGATCTAGCTGGTGCTGTAAATGTAGGAACAACCGGGGCCTTAGTGGCAATAGGAAATACAGCCGCGGTGGTTGGGTTTGGTGCTGTTGCCAAAGTGTCACCAGCATTTACTGCGGCGGTTGAAGTAATGACCCATATGCCAGGTAATGAACTTGTAGGCGCTGCTGTAGCGGTCAGTGTAATAGCGGGACTAACGGGTTCTGCCTCAGGAGGGCAAGTTATAGCATTACCACTGGTTGCTCCAGGATATATAGATATGGGCGTTAACCCAGAGCAACTACACCGTGTGGTGGCTATTAGTTCAGGTGCGCTAGATACCTTGCCGCACAATGGTTATGTAGTTACTTTGATCCGCGCTATTTGTAAAGAAACACATCAACGGGCTTATTGGTCTATGGCTGCGTTAACAACCGTAGTACCGCTAATTGGAGTTGCATTAGCAATTGGCTTATTTATTTTCTTTTAAGGAATAACGATGAAAACTAAATTTATAATGAGTGTACTGCTGTTAATAGTAAGCACTGTTGCTTATAGCAATGATAAAGCAGCGCCTATGTTGGTTGAAAAACAACATTTTACCACTAAAAATTTTACTACTGTGTCGGGAGTTACGCTTAGCCAAGTAGACGTAGGCTGGGAGAGCTACGGTACTTTAAATAAAGCTAAAGATAATGTGGTACTAATTACGCATTATTTTTCGGGCACGTCGCATGCGGCTGGTAAATATAAAGCCGACGATGCCTTAGCGGGTTATTGGGATGCGTTAATTGGTCCAGGTAAAGCCATCGACACTAATAAATACTTTGTAATTAGCTCAGACACTTTAGTTAATGCTAATTGGCACGATCCTAATGTAATTACTACTGGCCCTGCATCAACTAATCCGGCAACAGGTAAACCGTATGGCCTTGATTTTCCGGTAGTGACAATTACTGATTTTGTTGAAGTGCAAAAACGCTTACTCGATAGTTTAGGCATTAATAAGCTGCACGCCGTAATGGGTGCATCAATGGGATCGTTTCAGGCACTGGAGTGGGCGGTACGTTACCCTGAGCAAGTAGAGCGCTTAGTGCATGTAATTGGCGCAGCAACCATGGATGCATGGACTGTGTCGGCACTAGAAAAATGGGCTATGCCAATTCGTTTAGATAAAAACTGGCAGCAAGGTAATTACTATAATAAAGAACGCCCGCTTGCAGGGCTTACCGCTACGCTACTAAACATTACCCAAGATGCTATGCATCCGCTTATTTATAACGCCAGTTTCCCTAATTTTGAGGTGCTAGATGACGGTGCACTGCAAGATATTCGTACTCTACCAAAAGTAAATCAGATTTTAGAAGCTAGAGCATTAGCTAAAGCTAAGCTACAAGATGCAAATCATGTGTTGTATTTAGTGCGAGCATCGCAGTTATTTACCGCTGGTAGATCAGCCAATTTAACTGATGCCCTAAAAAAGGTGCAGGCAAAAACCTTATTGCTACCTGCCACTAATGATTTATTACTACGTCCCGAAAATGTCCGCAAAATGCACTCAATAATGGATGAGCTAGGTAAAGAGGTCACTATTTCTGAAATTGCGGGTGGTTGGGGCCATTTAGATGGGCTGTTTTCGATTGCGCCTAAAGCGCAGCAAATTAGTGAGTTTTTAGCCAACTAGGAGGCCTGCATGAGCAAAACAATTTTAATAACCGGCGCCGCCAGTGGTATTGGCTTATATATAGCACAGCAATTAGCAGCAGCGGGTCATCATATTATAGTAACCGACCTAAATGCAGCGCACGCAAAAGAAGCGGCGGAGGGTATTGTTACTAATGGCGGAAAAGCCCAAGGTTATGCATTAAATGTGGCCGACAGCGAGGCAATTACCGCTTTTTTTAAGCAGTTACCGCAAGCTGTTGATGTACTTATAAATAATGCTGGCATTCAGCACGTAGCAAAGCTTGAAGAATTTCCGGCTGATAAATGGCAATTTTTGCAGCAAGTAATGCTCGTTGGGCCCGCAATGATGACCCAAGCGGTATTGCCTAAAATGTGGGAACAAAATTTTGGCCGAATTATTAATATTGGCTCTATTCATGCCATGGTGGCCTCTAAATATAAGTCGGCCTATGTGGCCGCCAAACATGGCTTAATTGGCTTTAGTAAAACCATAGCACTTGAAACAGGAGATGCCAATATAACCATTAATACCGTGTGCCCCGCGTATGTGAAAACTCCGCTAGTAGAGCAGCAAATTGCCGCACAAGCCAAAGAGCATGGTTTATCTGAGCAACAAGTTATCGATACTATTATGCTAGCACCCATGCCAAAAAAAGCCTTTATTGGTTTAGATGAAATACATCATACGGTAACCTTTTTAATGGCTGATGCGGCGCGAAACATTACCGCACAAGCTATAGTAATAGATGGCGGCTGGACCGCACAATAGGAGCTAACAATGGCAGGATTCGATAAAGTAGTAAGCAGTTACAGCGAAGCAATGGCAGGGCTTGAGGATGGCATGACAGTGATTGCCGGTGGTTTTGGCTTGTGCGGTATACCGGAGGGACTTATTGGCCAAATTAAACGCCAAGGTATTCGTAACTTAACTGTGGTGTCTAATAACTGTGGCGTAGATGGTTTTGGTTTAGGCGTGTTACTAGAGGATAAACAAATACGCAAAATGGTGGCCTCGTATGTGGGCGAAAATGCCTTATTTGAGCAGCAACTACTTAGTGGTGAGCTAGATGTAGAGCTTACTCCACAAGGTACACTGGCTGAAAAAATGCGCGCTGGTGGTGCAGGTATTCCTGCTTTTTATACCGCCACTGGAGTAGGCACGCCAGTGGCTGAGGGCAAAGAAACGCGCAATATTAATGGTCGAGACTACTTGTTAGAACACAGTATTACCGGTGACTTTGCCATTGTAAAAGCCTGGAAAGCGGATCGCTTTGGTAATTGTATTTATCGCCATACCGCGATGAACTTTAATCCTATGGCCGCCACCGCAGGTAAGATAACTGTACTCGAAGTAGAAGAAATTGTAGAGCCTGGGGAGTTAGAGCCAAGCCAAATACACACTCCCGGTATTTATATCGATCGGGTTATAAAAGGGGTGTTTGAAAAACGCATCGAAAAAGTGACCACCCAAGCAGCAAAGCAATAAGGAGTAAGCTAATGGCATTAACACGTGAACAAATCGCCAAGCGAGTCGCGATGGAATTACAAGATGGCTATTACGTTAATTTAGGCATTGGTATTCCTACCTTAGTAGCTAACTATGTCCCCGATAATATTGCAGTAATGCTGCAATCAGAAAATGGCCTACTGGGTATGGGGCAGTATCCTACTGCCGATGCGCTCGATGCTGATATGATAAACGCCGGTAAAGAAACCGTTACTGCCGCCACTGGCGCAGCAATTTTTAACTCAGCCGAAAGCTTTGCGATGATCCGCGGCGGTCATGTTGACTTAACCGTATTGGGTGCCTTTGAGGTTGACCAAAACGGCAATATTGCTAGCTGGATGATCCCCAATAAGTTAATAAAAGGTATGGGCGGTGCGATGGATTTAGTGGCTGGTGCAAAAAACATTATTTGTACCATGACCCACGCTAATAAGCATGGTGAGTCAAAATTACTCAGTGAGTGCAGCTTACCGCTCACCGGTGTGGGGTGTATTAATAAAGTAATTACCGACTTGGCCTTACTGGAAATTAAAGATGGTGCATTTCATTTATTAGAGCGCGCCCCCGGAGTGAGCGTAGAAGAAATTCAAGCGAAAACACAGGGGCGTTTAATTATCCCTAAAAACACACCCGAAATGACATTTTAATAATAGCTTATTAATTAAGCCCGCATTGTTGCGGGTTTTTTTATAACTTAAAAAGCTACCAATTTATTTATTATAAAACCACTTTAAATATAAAGGCACTATAAATCAAAGAGTAATGCGCGGCTAGTTTTGTCCTTTTTGCGCATGGTTTTTATGCACAAAAAGCGCGTAAAGATCATCAATGCACCTTACCGTCTAAATATTTAGTTAATTTCACGTTAACAATAAGCTGCGCTTTAGATAGCAGTTTGTAGTCGCTTATCTACCTGACAATAAATACACCAACACAGCGTGGAGACAACAATGAAAGCAAGTAACACACAACTCGCTTTGGCAGTAGCTGCCGCATTAGCGAGCACATCAGTTTTAGCCGATAACGATACCGATAAATTACAACAGCAATTAGATGCATTACAAAAAGAAGTCAGTGCATTAAAAAAATCGAGTGGTTTTAATTTAGAGTTTGGTGGACGCGTACAGCTTGACTACAACTATTTTGATGGCGCTTACAATGCAGATAATGGCGGCTCTGGCGGCAGTGATTTTTTTCCGCGACGTATTCGTACTTACGTTGCTAGCGAGCATGGTAATTGGGATCACAAGTTATTACTCGAATTTGGCGAAGGCACAGCTGAAATTGTTATGGCACGTGTACGTTATGCGTTTGATAACGGGCTTAAAATTAAAGCAGGTAAAATTCGCGAAGATATATCGCTTAATGCATTAACCAGCTCAAAACATATCAACACTATTGAGCGTAGTAGTTTAGCAAATACCTTCTCGCCATTTTTTCGTTGGGGTGCATCGGCTTACCAATACTTTAAAGATTCGGGATTTCGCTACGCAGTGGGTGTTTATAAAAATGATGCCTTTGGCGCAACGGGTAATGATGAAAACGACAGGCTAACTTTGGCTGCAACAGGGCGCGTAACGTGGTCAAGTGCTGCACCGGGTGATGTGATTCATTTAGGGGCGTGGCATTCATATCGTGATATGGGCGGCAATGAATTAGGTGCGCGTTTTGCTCGTGGAGAAGTTCGCGAAGCTAATACTAGGCTTGTTGATTATGCCGCTGGTGGCGTAACCGCAGCACTTGATAGCTTATCGCAAAGCGGACTTGAATTTGCTTACCAAGCAGATTCTTTAACCCTTGAAGCTGAATATGCAAGCCGCTCGTTAAACGCAGTTAATAGCGCAGACTTGCTAGATGGCGAGCGCTTTGATGGTTTTCATGTATCGGCAAGTTACTTTTTAGGTGGCGAGCAGCGCCAATACAAAGCAAGTTCAGCATTATTTGTACAACCTAAAAACATTAAAAATGCATGGGAGTTAGTTGCGCGTGTTTCACAAATGGATGCAACTAGCAGCTTACAAGGGACGCAAGCAACTACTTATACATTAGGCACATCTTATTACATCAGTAGCGATATTAAGTTTATGGGCAACCTTATTTACAGTGATGTGACAGGCCCTGGTACTACAGCTTTGGTAGGCGATGAAGACTCTGGTATGGGCTTTAGTGCGCGTATGCAGTATTTATTTTAAGGAATCATACAATGAAATTATTTAAGTCACTTAAATCACTAAAAACCACAGTACTTGCAGCATCGCTGGTACTTAGCAGCCCATTTGTAATGGCCGACATTCACTTTTTAGTACCTGGCGGCCCTGGTGGCGGTTGGGATACAACAGCACGTGGTGTAGGCGAAGGTTTAGTTAAGTCAGGTATTGAAGATAATGCGTCTTTTCAAAATATGTCGGGTGGCGGCGGCGGTCGTGCTATTGCTTACTTAATTGAGTCGGGCACTAAAAAGGGCGATATTTTAATGGTTAACTCAACACCTATCGTATTGCGTGCATTAACTGGTCGCATTCCTTATAGCTACCGCGATTTAACTCCTGTTGCCAGCATGATTGCCGATTATGGCGCATTTGTGGTGCGTAACGATTCGCCATTTAAAACGTGGCAAGATGTTGTTAAATCAATCAAAGAAGATCCAAGCTCAGTAAAGGTAGCGGGCGGTTCTGCGCGTGGCAGTATGGATCATTTAGTTGCAGCGCAAGCAGTTAAAGCGGCGGGTATTGATGGTCGACGTTTACGTTATATTCCTTACGACGCCGGTGGTAAAGCAAAAGCTGGATTACTATCAGGCGAAGTTAACTTACTTTCTACCGGCTTAAGTGAAGCACTAGAAGTAGCTAATGGTGGTCAAGCACGCATTTTAGCGGTTACCTCAGGTGGGCCGTTACCGGATTACCCAGAAATACCTACCCTTAAATCTCTTGGTTACGATATGGAATTTGTAAACTGGCGTGGTTTTTTTGCAGCGCCGAACTTACCTGCTGAAAAATTGGCAGAGTACACCAAAAAACTGCGCAAATTACAAAGTACTCCTGAGTGGGAAGTTGTCCGTGCACGTAACGGTTGGTTAAATTTATTCCAAGAAAAAGAGCAGTTTATTAAGTCATTAGAAGCGCAAGAAGCGCAGCTTAAAGTAGTGATGGAAGAGCTTGGCTTTATCCGTACATTGCAATAATCGAGGTTTAAAATGATGAATCGCGAATTACTAGGGCCAAGTTTATTCTTGGCGCTATTTACCCTGTACGCCGTTGTTGCATGGCAAATTCCACTTTTACCGTTTGAAGAATACGAAACGGTTACTTCTGCAACTCTACCTAAAGTATATGCCGCGTTTGGTATTGTGGTGTGTTTACTTGCTATTGCTACAACATTACTTAAACCAAGCGAAAAAGAAGCTACCGATGAAAACCTCGAAAAATCACATGTACTGCGTACTATTAGCTTATTAGTGCTAATGGTGATTTATAGCGCCATGTTAGAGCCGGTTGGGTTTTTAATTTCGACCAGTACATTTTTGTTAGCAGGCTTTTTTGTAATGGGTGAAAGGCGCAAAGGTATTTTATTATTTGCATCGATTCCGGTTGCTGTGGTGTTTTGGTTTTTAATGACTCAAGTGCTAGGTATTTACTTAGTTCCGGGCGATTTGTGGAGTTAAATTATGTTTGATGGAATTATGCTTGGTTTGTCGACCGTGCTCGACTTTAATAATTTAATGTATGTGATTGCTGGCTGCCTAGTGGGCACTTTTATTGGTATGTTACCGGGGTTAGGGCCAATTACTGCGATTGCATTAATGATCCCGATTACTTATAGCATAGGTGCCGACTCAGGCATGATTTTAATGGCAGGTGTTTATTATGGTGCCATTTTTGGTGGTTCTACTTCATCTATTTTAATTAACGCACCAGGGGTTGCGGGTACGGTGGCATCCTCCTTTGATGGCTACCCACTGGCAAAACAAGGCCATGCAGGTAAAGCATTGGCAATTGCTGCCTACTCCTCCTTTATAGGGGGCACTATCGGCGCTATATTGTTAATGGTTGCCGCACCTTTATTAGCTAAAGTATCGCTGAGTTTTCAATCACCAGATTATGTAGTGCTGATGTTTTTAGGCTTAACCGCAATTGCAGCGTTTTCTAATAAAGGACAATTTTTAAAAGCGATGATGATGACGGTATTTGGGCTAATGCTTGCTACTGTTGGCATCGATCCTTCATCGGGCACCGACCGATTTACTTTTGGCCAAGCGGACTTACTTGATGGTATTAGCTTTTTATTAGTGGCTATGGCAACCTTTGCATTAGCAGAAGCGTTAGTTAACGTAGTAAAACCAGAGAAAAAAGACGCCAAAAATATTAACGATTCAGATACGCCGCAAATAGGTTCAACTAAGTTAACTAAAAGCGAGATTAAAGAAATAGCGCCAGTGATTGGTCGCTCGTCTATTTTGGGCTTTATTGTCGGTGTGTTACCGGGCGCAGGCGCAACTATTGCAAGTTTTATGGCTTATGCAACCGAGCGCAACTTAGCACCGAAAGGCTTAAAAGAAAAATTTGGTAAAGGCTCATTACGTGGTTTAGCTGCACCCGAATCGGCTAATAATGCGGCATGTACTGGCTCATTTGTACCTTTGTTAACGCTAGGTATTCCGGGCTCAGGTACTACGGCTATTATGCTAGGGGCATTAATTGCCTATGGTATACAACCAGGGCCAATGCTTATGCAAGAAAACCCCAGTGTTTTTTGGTCTGTTATTGTTAGTATGTACTTTGGTAATATAGTGCTGCTTATTTTAAACTTACCGCTTATTCCTTACTTTGCAAAAGTATTAGCTATGCCCAAATCGGTACTCACAGTAATGATTTTGTTCTTTAGCTTAATTGGTGTGTATTTGGTGTCTTTTAATACCTTTGACTTATTTATGATGGTGGGATTTGCCTTAGTGGCGTTGGTATTACGATTATTAGCTTTTCCTATGGCACCTTTATTACTCGGTTTTATTTTGGGTGATATGATAGAACGTAATTTCCGTCGCTCTATGATGATTTCTGATGGTTCATTGAGCTTTTTATGGGATCGCCCACTTACATTGAGTATATTTGTTATTTCAATTTTAGTGCTTTTATTTCCGTTAAAAGATTACTTAATGCAGCGCCGTGCAGATAAAGCTGCGCTTCAAGAGCAGGCTTAACAGAGTCATAAAATGAAAAACACCAACCCGCTAAGCCCATTGCAACATATGGTTAAAAAACCTAAACGCCTAGAAACTCGGCTAATTATTTGGGTAACCGGTTTATGTGTATTACAAGCATTGTTGTTTGGCGCGTTGGTGTATCAGCTTACGGCGCAAAGCTTACATAGTCACATTGGCGACAAAGCATTGGCCGTTGCCAGCAGTATAGCCTCACGCGTTGATGTTATAAAAGCACTGCAAAATCCAAAAGATTTATTGGCTATTAACGAGGAAGTAGAAGAAATAAGGCAACTCACTGGAGCCGACTTTATTGTTATTGGCGATGAAAATGCATTGCGTATTGTGCATCCTGATGAAAAGAAAATTGGCAAGCGTATGGTGGGTGGCGATAGCCAAGCTGCATTAAAGGGTGAGCGCTATATTTCGCTTGCCCGTGGCAGTTTAGGAGAGTCAATTCGCGGTAAGGTGCCTGTTTATTCGAATAATAACCAAATAATAGGCTTGGTATCGGTCGGGTTTTTAGTACAGTCAATTGACCCTCTTATACGTTCTCGCAGTATTGAGATTTTAATTTGGGGCTTAGTGGTGGTGGGCTTAAGTATTGTGGTGGCTATTTATATTGGTCAGCGGGTGCGAAATGCTATTTTTGGTTTACAGCCAGATGAGATTGCGCGGTTGTTTTCAGAACAAAATGCTATTTTAAATACGGTGCGTAACGGTATAATTGCGCTCGACCCCGAGGGGAATGTACGTAAGTTGAATCAACGTGCTTGCGAAATTTTAGATAAACCTCTTGCTTATACTCACCAACCCCTCACGCTTGCTGATTTACTTCCTGAGCATGCTGAATTTTTGCTGCGTAACCAGTCACGTGAAATAGTAGGGTTTGAACTATTTGCCGCCGATAAACGAATAATATTATCGCGCTTTGCTTTGCAGGTACAAGGCCAAGCTGATGGCATTTTACTTAGTATGCGCCCCTCTGATGAACTCGAATATTTAAGCCAACAACTTACTAAAGTGCAAGCGTTTGCGGAGCTGTTAAGAGTGCAAACTCATGACTATTCAAATAAGCTCAATTTAATTGGGGCGTTAGTGCAAATGGGCAAAAATGAGCAAGCGATTGAAATTATAGGTCAAGAAAGCCAAGGATCGCAGGCGCAAATACATAACTTGTTAGAGCGAATACAAGATCCTGTGCTTGCAGGTTTGTTAGTTGGTAAATACCATAAAGCAAGAGAGTTAAATGTGGTGTTAACGCTTAACCCTGATAGCTTGCTTGGTGATGAAATAACTCGCAAAGATATTTTAGAGCGGGTGGTATCTATTTTAGGTAACCTAATCGACAACGCGATTGATGCGGCCATTCGAGCATCAGATACTCGTGCTGCTAAAGTGCGGGTAACGGTTGATGAAACCAGCAAAACGCTACTTTTTGATGTAGAAGATAGCGGTTTTGGTTTAGGACCTGATCATAATGTGATATTTACCCCACAATACAGCTCTAAGTCGGGGGCGGAACATGGAATTGGTTTGTATTTAGTTAAAACTAATTTAGATTCGTGCGGTGGGAGTTTAGAAATAGGTGAATCAGATCTACTGGGTGCGCGCCTCAGTGTTTATATCCCCAAATAATAAGAGTAATAAAACATGACGTACTCAGTAGTGATAGTGGAAGATGAAGTAGAGGTTGCGCAGTTATTAGCACAATATTTACTGCTACCCAATGGTGTTGCAGGAAACAACACACCCAAGCAAAGTCTCAGGCAAGGGCAGTATCAGGTAGTGGGCATTGCCGGTAACTTAGCTACGGCAAAGGCTTTGTTGCAGGCAGTTAATCCAGATTTAGTGTTACTTGATATTCATTTGCCCGACGGTAACGGCTTAGACTTATTGAGTGATTTGCGCCGCTTAAACATAAAAAGCGAAGTGATGTTGCTCACAGCGGCAAAAGAAGTGGAAATACTCGAAAAAGCAATGCAGTTAGGCGCCAGTGACTTTTTAGTAAAACCACTCATGTTAAGTAGGTTAGATCAAGCTCTGGCACGTTTTGAAGCTCGCCAACAATGCTTTTCGGCTGCTGTTGAGGTGACGCAGTCTATGGTTGATACCCTATTTGGTTCAAAAGAGCGTGTTAGTACCACAACACGCTTACCCAAAGGAGTCGACTCGCTTACCTTAAAAAAAATAATAACTGCATTTAATGAACATAAAGAAACAGCATTTACAGCTCAGCAAATGGGGGATTTAGTGGGTGTAAGCCGATCTACTGCTCGCCGATATCTAGAATACATGCTTGAAGCGGGGCAGGTTAGAGCTGATCAAAGCTATGGTAGTATTGGTCGTCCAGAGCGTTGCTATAAAATATGCCAATAAAATAAAGAGTACTGAGTAAGGTAAGGCCTCATTAGGTAAATAGATCGCTCGCTCGCACTACAAAAAATAGCTATTTCAAAGGATGGATCATTTTTTTTATATAATTGGCTGCATTTTAAGCGACTTCTATGGTGATGTTCGCTTTAAGTGATGTTATACTCTGGCCGAATAATTTTTCGACTTTATTAAGAGTAAACTAATGGCAGATTTATCGAAGTACAGAAACATTGGTATTTTCGCGCACGTTGATGCGGGTAAAACTACCACCACTGAGCGTATACTAAAGCTTACTGGTCAAATCCACAAAAGTGGTGACACGCACGATGGCACATCAGTTACAGATTTCATGGATCAAGAGTCTGAGCGCGGTATTACTATTCAGTCTGCGGCTGTAAGCTGTTTCTGGAAAGATCACCGTTTTAACGTTATCGATACTCCTGGACACGTTGACTTCACTGTTGAAGTTTACCGTTCACTTAAAGTATTAGATGGCGGCATCGGTGTATTCTGTGGCTCTGGTGGTGTTGAACCACAATCAGAAACTAACTGGCGTTATGCGAATGAGTCAGGTGTAGCACGTGTTATTTTCGTAAACAAATTAGACCGTATGGGTGCTGATTTCTTCCGTGTAACTAATCAAGTACAAAAAGTACTTGGTGCAACTCCATTAATCATGACTTTACCAATCGGTAGAGAAGATGAGTTTGTTGGTGTTGTTGACGTTCTAACCAAGCAAGCATATGTTTGGGATGCGACTGGTCTTCCAGAGAACTACACTATTGAAGACGTTCCTGCAGACATGGTTGACCAAGTTGAGGAATACCATGAGTTACTTATCGAAACTGCTGTTGAGCAAGACGATGAGCTACTAGAAACGTACATGGAAGGTGTAATCCCTTCAATTGAAGATGTGAAGCGTTGTATTCGTAAAGGTACTCGTGACCTTGCTTTCTTCCCAACATACTGTGGCTCAGCATACAAAAACAAAGGTATGCAGCTTATTCTTGACGCAGTTGTTGATTACTTACCATCTCCTACAGAAGTTGATCCTCAACCTCTTATGGATGAAGAAGGTAATGAAAACGGCGAATTCGCTATCGTATCTACAGACCTACCATTTAAAGCGTTAGCATTCAAAATAATGGATGACCGTTTTGGTGCGTTAACATTCGTACGTATTTACTCAGGTAAACTAAACAAGGGTGACACTATCCTTAATGCGTTTACTGGTAAAACTGAGCGTGTTGGCCGTATGGTTGAGATGCAAGCAGATGACCGTAATGAATTAGCTAGCGCACAAGCTGGTGACATCATTGCTATCGTAGGCATGAAAAACGTGCAAACTGGTCACACATTATGTGATCCTAAGCACCCAGTAACACTTGAGCCAATGGTATTCCCAACTCCAGTAATCTCGATTGCTGTACAGCCTAAAGATAAAGGCGGTAATGAGAAAATGGGTGTTGCTATCGGTAAAATGGTTGCAGAAGATCCATCTTTCCAAGTTGAGACTGATGAAGATTCAGGCGAAACTATTCTTAAAGGAATGGGCGAGCTTCACTTAGATATCAAAGTAGATATCCTTAAGCGTACTTACGGTGTAGACCTTATTGTTGGTCAACCACAGGTTGCTTACCGTGAAACTATCACTAAAGAAATTGAAGATAGCTACACGCATAAGAAACAGTCTGGTGGTTCTGGTCAGTTCGGTAAAATTGATTACCGTATTAAGCCAGGCGAAGTTGCTTCTGGTTTCACGTTTAAATCATCTGTTGTTGGTGGTAACGTACCTAAAGAATTCTGGCCTGCAGTTGAGAAAGGCTTTAAGTCAATGATGGGCACTGGTGTTCTAGCTGGCTTCCCAGTACTTGACGTTGAAGTTGAGCTTTTTGATGGTGGCTTCCACGCAGTGGATTCATCAGCAATCGCGTTCGAAATCGCTGCTAAAGGTGCTTTCCGTCAATCTATCCCTAAAGCGGGTGCACAACTTCTTGAGCCAATCATGAAAGTTGACGTGTTCACGCCGGAAGATCATGTAGGTGACGTAATCGGTGACCTTAACCGTCGTCGTGGTATGATGAAAGACCAAGAGCCTGGTTTAACTGGCGTTCGCATTAAAGTAGACGTACCGTTATCAGAAATGTTCGGTTACATCGGTTCATTACGTACAATGACATCAGGTCGTGGTCAGTTCTCTATGGAGTTCTCACATTACGCACCATGTCCTAATAACGTTGCTGAAGCTGTAATCGCTGCAGAAAAAGAGAAAAAAGCTGCTAAGTAATTAGCACCTTAACTCTTTAAAAAAACCCGCACATGTTGCGGGTTTTTTATTGCCCATAATTTATTGCATAAAGCGCACTGTTAATTACCTAATGGTATAAAAGTTACAAATAATTAAAATAAAAAATTAGTAAAACATATTTATAAACAACTAGTTGACATTGTTTTTGTCATTACTAAATAAGTAGTAGTAACAATTGAAATAGGCTCAGTGCTGATGTAGGATTCGCGAGAGCAAGCCTCAACTGAGGATAGATTGCATATGTGGAAGTCTCCAAGTGGGATATTGATTATATTTATTTTTATATAAGACGTTTACGAACATGATTAAGTTAGTGCCTAATTGGTCTCTACAACTGTTTAAATATATTACTGTTATAGGCTTATTTCTTTTAATACCTATATTTTCCACCGTTACTTTTAGAGTGGCGATAATCGTGTTGATACCAACACTACTCACATTTTTTATTGTTAGTAAGATGAACTTACAGCTATTACATTGCTACAAGCCTGGCATATGTTATAAACGAATATTTGGTGAGCGTTATATTAGTAGAGAAGAGATAAAATCTATTTCCTTTAAGTCATTTTTTATTAATACTATTTTTAAAGTATCTCTATTAAATGGTAGAAGTATATATTTTTACAATTGGAGATTAGATGAGAAAACTCGTACTGCCATTTATAAATTATACAGTGATAAAGTAATTGGTTAATTATCTATAATTACGAGCTTGCTTTGTTTTGTAAATATAACCTAATCTAGTAATAAAAAAGGAGCTATTTGTAGCTCCTTTTTTATTTTAAAGTGTGGCGCTAGCTAAGCTTTTTAATTAGCTTTTCTTTTAGCGCTTTCATCTTTGGCGAGCGTGACTTATTAAAGCTTTGTATTGGCATGGTAACCAAGTGCTCTTTTGGCAATGCGGGTATAGTTAAAGGGTATTGCCCTGCGGTGGGTACCGAAACCTCTTTAAGGTGCACTTTAAGTGCCTCTAGCATGGTATCGTTATCTACTTCACTAGGGCAGATAAATATACCTAGCTTTCTGAGTTTAACCCCCAGTTTTATACTGCTTGAATAACGCACTATAGGTGCAGCTAGTACTAAACCTAGTAATATAGGTGATAGCCACCAAAAAAATACCGGCGTGAAGTAATACGCTGTGCTACCCCAAGCAATAGCGACCAAAGTAGAAAATAACGTATAACTAAACGCTTCTTTCCATGGCACCATACGGCCTTCTCGTGGTTGAGCATCCCACTTAACTTTTTTTCCTAAAAACACACAAACAACAAAATAAGCATGAAACACCATCATTAATGGAGCCATGACAATAGCAAAAACTGTTTCTATAATTGCGCCTAACGTAAGCTTAATAGCACCACCGAAGCGGTTTTTTCTGTGCACCAAGGTTACGATTATACCCATTAGTTTTGGTAGCAATAAAATAACAATAGTAAGATAGAGCAGAGCATCAATTAAATCGGTTTTAGCTATTTGCCAAGTAGGGAACAATTGATAAGCGCGGTTAAAATAAACGTCGCTATTTAAAGCACGTGTTACGGCATCAACCGTACTTAACGCGAGCATAAGTAACCATATTAATGACGAAATATAAGCGGTAGCGCCAAGTAAAAAGTGAAATTTGCTCATCAGCTTTAACTTTGGTGACGGGAGTAATCCAATGTGTTGAATATTACCCTGTACCCAACGTCTGTCGCGCACGGCATAATCTAAAATATTACTTGGGACTTCTTCATAGCTGCCTTCAATATCTGCAAGTAGTAATACTTCCCAATTTGCACTGTGTAGTAATGATGCTTCTACAAAGTCATGGCTGAGTATTTCACCACCAAAAGGAGCATTGCCTTTAAGTGTGGGTAAACCACAGCAGTCAATAAATGCGCTTACTCTAATTATGGCATTATGGCCCCAGTAGTTTGCTTTATCGGTTTGCCAAAATGCCGATCCTGTTGCCAGCATAGGGCTATAAAGTACCGAAGCAAACTGTAAAAAACGACCAAAAAAGGTATCTTGGCGTACCGGAATAGGAATGGTTTGAATAAGTCCTACTTGCGGGTTGTTAATCATGCTTGCCGTTAGCTCTAGCATGCATTTACCTGTCATAACGCTGTCGGCATCAAGCACAATCATATGATCGTACTGGCTTCCCCAGCGCTCACAAAAGTCGGTTAAATTACCTACTTTACGGTGTTTATTATCTTCGCGGCGACGATAAAACAACTGCTTTGATGTCTCGCCTAGGCGCTCACACAAAGCATGCCAAGCACTTAGTTCATTTTTAGCTATTGTTGGATCTTGTGTATCACTGAGTAAATAAAAATCAAAGTTGGCTAATTCCCCAGTCTCTTTTAATGACTGTAAGCTCACTTCAAAGCCTGCAATAACGCGGTGTGTATCTTCGTTATAAATAGGCATTACTATGGCAGTTTTTTGCTGAGAAAATGCCTGACTATCAAGCTTTATAGGTTTTATGCGCCTAAGGGTAAGCGGATCAATACGCAGTAACTGCAGTACAAACCCTATAGTACCACTACAAAATGCGGTAACAATCCATGCAAAGGTAATTGAAAATAATGCCAGCAAAGCATATTCAAGTGGTGTCATACCATTTGAGTTTAAAATTTCAAACATAATAGAGATGCCATACGCAGATATACCAATTGCGGCAATGGCAAATAACCAAATACGAAGTGCCTTAAAGGGCATAGATATTTTGGTGGTTTGTTTACTTGATGTCATTTGGATACCAAACATAACTCCATACCTCGCTAATTTCTTTATCATGCAGCTTTAACGATAAGCGCATGTCTACAGGTTTACCGTTTTGTGGAGCTATTTTAAAAGCAACTCGCCAGCCTAATGAATCAGGTAATTTTTGCACAGTTACATCTCTAACCTCACCCGTTGTTAATTGGATGTCGGCATTTAAATTTAACTTTTCTGAAAGCTTATTTATATCAGGCCCAGCAAAATCAACCGTAAATTGGCGATGGCTTTTAGGTGGCGGATTATCTTCACCCGGTAATGCCGCGCTACCAATGCGAGTGCGAACTGCGCGTGCCTTATCATGCTGAGTTAAGTAAGCATTAAAGGTGGTCATTTTATAGCTTAGCTTTAACGAATCGCCTGCTTTAAATGGTTTTTCAGGTACCCAGTAGCTCACTATGTTGTCGTTTGTTTCTGTATCTGTCGGTATTTCTACCAGCTCTACTCGACCATTTCCCCAGTCACCTTCAGGCTCTATCCACAGGCTAGGGCGGTTGTGATAATGCGCTTCAATATCAAAGTAATTATTAAATTCACGATCACGTTGCGCTAAGCCAAATCCCTTAGGGTTCTCGTATGAAAAAGAGGTTACGCTAAGTTGCGACGGATTATTAAGCGGACGCCAAATCCAGTTGTTATCCTGAGATTGGGTTAACAGTCCGTCTGAGTCATGCACTTCTGGGCGGTAATCGTCAAAAAACTTAGTGCTGTTTTCGCCGTGATAAAACATGCTTGTTAGTGGTGCTACGCCTAATTTTTTCACGTCTTTACGGGCAAAAATTTGCATATCTACTTTAACGCTGGTGTTGGTGGTAGGGTCAATACTAAACTTATAAGCGCCGGCAACCGATGGGCTATCAAGCAGTGCAAAAATGATAATGTTAGTTTGTTCTGGCTGTGGTTTTACTAGCCAAAACTCTTTAAACACAGGAAACTCCTCACCAGACGCTTCAGCAGTATCAATTGCTAACCCTCGCGCCGATAGGCCATACACTTGATTAGGCCCAACAACTCTAAAATAAGAAGCACCTTGAAACACCATTACTTCATCTTTGTACTCAGTGGTATTAATTGGGTAATGCAGCCTAAATCCAGCATGGCCTAATTGTTTATTGGCAACACTCTTGGCTATTTCATCTTTTAAAGGTGCTGCAGTACCATCGTACTGATAAAAGTCAGTACTAAACGGCAAACGGCTAAGTTTAGAATCGCTATCAACTGTATTAATTGTTACTGGTGTTTTATATAAAAAGCCGGGGTGAAACAACTGTAGCTCGTAAAGACCTTCACCTTTCCACATTGACTTGTCTTGTTTAAAACGAATAGAGCGATAATCTTGATACTCAATATTATTTAGCGCATCTAGCTCGATGTTTTTAGGGGCAATATACTCCTCACTCGCTAATTTTTGAGCGCGGGCGCTGATCACATCAAATAAACTGTCTTGCGGGATGGCAACGTCAAGCGTGGCGGAAAATGCTTGCTGAGCTGAAAAAACAAGAAACAAGCTAAGTAATGGTACTGAGGCTTTTTTCCATGTTGATATTAGGTGAATTGGTGCTTTCATTTTCGTTCCTTTATAAAAACATGACTTATTTTTACAGTTAAGATTAATATCGATTTATTAATTTGTTTCATTGGTACTTTTAATAATAAACGTATAAAAAGGCTCAAGTATGCTTTGTTGTTTACAGGCTAAATACGAGAGTGAGTAGATTTAGTACGGATAGTACACAAAGTTTACTGAAGCTTGTCTGAATTACATTTGTGTAAAAAGAGAAAAGCCGCAACAGCGGCTTTTTAACAATTATAGTGTTGGCTTTTAGCTTTTAAACCTGCGAAATAAAGTAAGAGGTACCAAAAAAATAGTTAACCAAAATAATGAGCCAGAGTCATCGTCATCATTTTGAGCCTCATCACTATTAACATTTATAGTAACTGTTTGCTCTAATGATATATTGTCAGCACTATCCTGGGCTTGCACAACTAAAGTAATAAGACTTTGTTGTTCATAATCAAGTTCAGCAGTCACCACGATCTGACCCTGGTTGTTAATAGTTACGCTATTGCTACCCGACACAATAAATTTAACAACGGGAGAGTCATTAGCATTTGGATCGCTAAACGCTAACTGGCCAATCACAGTACCAACAGGGCTATTTTCATTAACAATAAATGTCTGGTTAGCTGCTATAACTGGGGTTTGCTCCTCAGGTGTTAAAATAACCTCAGATTTTATATCAACAATTATTGGATCGTGATCTGATGCACGATATGGGCCTGCTGCGTATAAGCTTGATTGTTGAGCATCACTTTTAAACTCGACATTGTAATCGAGTAAAGTGGGCTCATCGGCATTAATATGCCAATCATTCGTTGCAACTATTTTGCTTAATAATGATGGGCTTACTAAGGCATAATCTAAGCTACCCGCACGTCCAGAAAAACTATAAGAGTAGCCAAGGGTATTACCATCAAGCTCTGCAACTGCATTTTTATAGCCATTGTCGGCAAATGCACGAATAGGATCTTCCATGGCATAGGCATTTAAATCACCAATAAGAATAATATCCTCATCATCAATACCGGTTGGCTTGCTATTAAGCCAGCTTGCGTATGCATTAGCGCCGGCAACGCGTGTTTCATTCCAACATGCTTGGCCATCACTTTTATCTTGGTTTGCTCCTGTTGCGCTACTGCAACCACCTTTTGATTTAAGGTGCGCTACTGCAGCGGTAAATACCTCATCTGTTGCTAATACTTTAAAGCTTTGTGCAATTGGTGGGCGGTTTCCAAAGTCAAACGGAGGTTGTGTGGTGATTGCTGCACTACCTACTTCTACTACTCTATTTACACGATAGATTAAGGCTGTGGTAATTGCATCACTACCAATTTTATCAAGGCCAAAATTAACAAATGCATACTGGTTAGCTGTGTCAAAGTCGTTAAGCGCATTTACTAAGCTAGCAATTGCACTAAACTCACCAAAGCCATCGTTTTCTATTTCCATTAAGCCAATAACATCGGCTTGTATTGCACTAATAGCACTAACAATTTTAGCTTCTTGACGAATAAACTCAGCTTCACTATCGGCACCACGACTAGTGGGGAATCCGGCCCCCTGACCATCGCCATTAAAATAATTAAGAACGTTAAAGCTAGCTACCCTTAGATCCGCATCTACGTGAAGTTCGGGAGCATTTTTACGTGCATTGGTAGTGATAAACTGCGGTGTTATGGTAGGGTGAATGCGATAAGTATCAAAGCTATATGCAAGCACCCCAGTTACAGTGTTAACGGTATCGCCAGTGCGTAGCGTATTTTCGGCAGATAAACCCGGTATAGGGTAAATTGGCTCAATATTTTGTAAAGTTGAGCCATCGTCTAAAAGAATTCTTTTAGTTAAGTTATTCGCTTCAAGTGTGTTGGCGGCATCACCGGGCAGGGCAACTTGTGTACCTTGATACAAACGCTCGGTTGCCAGCTCTATTTCACCATAGCGTCCTAAACCAAAGTTATTAGTCACTATTAATGGCTGCTCTAGTGTAATAAGCATGCCTTCAAATGCTTCTAAATCTGTTGTATTTGTAACTGGGAGTGAGATTTTAGTTGCTGATACAGTTAAACCCGAATTGCAAACGGCCACTTGGGTAACGCTACCAATTTGAGTGGCATTGAAATACTCTTCAACACTGCCTTGTACACGCACATGGTCGCCTACACTCACATTTGCTGCTGCAAAATAAACAAAGATGCCTTCAGAGGTTAGTGGGTTAGTATCGTCATCAACAGGTAAAGAGCTAATAAAAAAGCCTTTTAACTGATTGTCACCTTGGAAGTTGGCCGTTACAACCCCTTCTAACTCTACTGTAGTATTAACCAATGGGCTGGCAGCACCAGTACCTTGAATGGCGTTAATGGTTGTTTTATCGTTGCCACATATCAGTGGTTCAAGTGGCTCTGGTTCAGGTTCAGGTGTTGTGCCGATACCAAAAAAACCTAGCCCTGAAAAGTCGTTTTTATCAAATTGTAGCCATTCGTCACTTGGGTTAAAAGTGGAGTCAGGGGTTGCCCGACCAATAAGAATATTTTCCTTACGGCGTAGCGTTTTATCTTTTGTAGTTACGCCCCCGGCAGACCAAATTTCTTTTACCCCACGCTGCCCAAAACTGTCAATAACATTAGAGCCTTGCATTAGTACTAATGCGTCGTCACCATTAAAGTTAACTGCACCACTAAATAGCTGAGCTTTTAATTTAAGCTCATCATTTGCTCTAGAGTCTGAAGTGACAATAACATAGGTACTGTTTGCAGCAAGCAACCCCGTAAGCTCTTCAGTTACACTGGCTGATCCAGAGCCATTTGAATACAAGCTAAGTGAGTAGCCATTTAAAGAAACCTCTGCGGATGATGTGTTATAAATCTCAATAGCTTTATTAAAGCCACTTCCCTCAACATATTCAGAAATTATCAGTTCGGCAGAGGCTGATGCACTAATGCTTGCAATAATAAGCGCTAATGGGGTTATTTTTGTTTTAAACATTGGTCATTATTCCCGTTTATAATTCCAGATAGGATATTAGTTTAGAGAATAAATATTACAAAAATAATATTCAGTGTGAATGATTGTAAATGCAAAGTAAGGCGGGCTTGTTGCCCGCCTTGTAAGGCTTACTTTTTAGCTAAGTATTGTGCAGCTTGCTTAGCAAAATAGGTAAGAATGCCGTCGGCGCCAGCACGTTTAAACGCCAGTAACGACTCCATGATAGTGGCCTCTTCAGCTAACCAGCCGTTATCAATAGCAGCTTTGTGCATAGCGTATTCCCCACTTACTTGATAAGCGAAGGTTGGCACGCCAAACTCATCTTTAACTCGGCGTACAACATCCAAATATGGCATGCCAGGTTTAACCATTACCATGTCGGCGCCTTCTTGCAAATCAAGCGCTACCTCGCGAATGGCTTCGTCAGAATTAGCTGGATCCATTTGATAGGTTTTTTTATCAGCACCCTTTAAGTTACCGGCAGAGCCTACCGCGTCTCTAAATGGGCCATAATAGCTTGAGGCGTATTTAGCTGAGTAAGCCATAATGCGAGTGTGAATGTAGCCATCGGCTTCAAGTGCCTCGCGAATAGCGGCAATTCTGCCATCCATCATGTCCGAAGGGGCAATAACGTCAGCACCTGCTCGGGCGTGCGACAGTGCTTGCTTAACTAGTATGTCAGTTGTGATGTCGTTAATTACATAGCCACTTTCATCAATAATGCCGTCTTGTCCGTGGGTGGTAAACGGGTCTAGCGCGGCATCAGTAATTACACCTAACTCAGGGAATGCTTCTTTTAATGCACGTACTGTACGTTGTGCTAAACCATCATCGCTATACGCTTCTTCAGCATGTAATGACTTTTTGTCGGCCGGTGTTACCGGGAAAATAGCAATGGCGGGCACACCGAGCTCAACCAGTTCTTTGGCTTCTATAAGCAGTAAGTCAATTGATAAGCGCTCGATACCGGGCATTGATTCAATTGCTTCACGACGGTTTTTACCTTCGAGTACAAATACCGGATAAATAAGATCATTAACGCTAAGCTGGTTTTCAGCCATAAGACGGCGTGAAAAATCATCGCGGCGCATTCTGCGCATGCGAGTATATGGGAAAAGATCTAGACCAGATTGGGCCATATTTATACGCTCCTACTTTTGGATTGTGGGATTGGAAAATTAATCACTTGGTTACGACCATGCTGCTTGGCAAAATACAGTGCTTTGTCGGCACGTTCGGTAAAAATTTCAGGATTATTTATATCTTCAGCAACGCTAGTATACACTCCCGCGCTGATTGTAAATGAAATAGTAGTGCCAGCCACATGCACATTATTAGTAGCAATAGCGTGGCGAATTTTTTCAGCAATGGCTATCGCGCCATCATTTTGGGTATTGGGTAATAACACCACAAATTCTTCGCCGCCGTAACGTGCTACTTCATCAAGCGGGCGCTGTAATTGCTTTTTAATAGTATCAGCAGCAGTACGAATAACCTGATCGCCAGTTAGGTGGCCATAGGTATCGTTTATTACCTTAAATTTGTCTATATCAAGCATAATAACACTTAATGGTGTTTGTTCGCGACGCGAGCGGCGCAACTCCATCACTAATTTTTTATCAAAAAAGCGCCGGTTTTTAATACCAGTTAAGGGATCTTCCATGTTTAGCTGTTCAAGCTCACGGTTTTTTTCTTCTAGTTCTCTTAGTGTTACTTGTAACTCAAAAGTACGCTCATCTACTTGTGTTTCGAGCTCTTGACGCACGCTTTCTTGTAAAGATAGCCGCTCATGTAATAAGGCATCTTGGGCAGCACTTTTGGCTATTAAGGTTTGTTGAGTAGTTACTTGTTCATCGCGCTGTAAAATAAAGAGTTTCATCACCGCATATCCAAGGGAGAAAGCGCAGCTAAGAGAGCAAATAAACACAAAAGCCACTCTACTGTTTGTAAATATATAAAGCCCTGAAACAGTAATAATAAAATAAACAATTGCGGCTAAAAAGCTGCATAAAGCTAGCAAAAGTGCTTTTTGGGGTTCTGATGGGTTTTGGCGAATACAAAGTAAGGTTGTTACAACATAGTAGCCTAAAACAATGGGAGTGGTAATAAAGCAAAATAAGGTGACAACAAGTGTGGGAAAAAGCCAAACAAACGCAATAAGCAGTGCATATATAGCTATTATAATTTTTTGCACTTTAAACCATGTAACGGTTTTAGGCTGACATACCTGTTGCTGTAGAGGTAAGAAAAGTACCGTTATCAGCATCACCAACATGGGGATCATAAGTTGTACTGTGCCCGCAGAACGTGTGTGGATGAAACTAAAGCCACAAATAAAATATAATAAGATGCTGAGCATTAATGTTATAGCGCCCGTGTAAGCAAAGTATTGCTTACGCGAAAAAGCATACAAAATAAGACAGCTAATCGCTAAAGAAAAAACAAAGCCAATTAATAATCCGTAAAGCAAATTAAGCTTACTTTTATATGTAAAGAGCGCATCTGCCTGCCATAAGGTTAAAGGCACGCGTAACCCTGAGCTATTGCTCACTTTAACAATAACAGTGGTATTACTGTGGGCAGGAAGCGTTAATTTTACCAGCAAAGGTTCGTTTTTTATTTGTTGTTGTGGCAGTAAAGGAGGGGCATTAATATTTATTGAGGAGGATCGTCGCTTATCGAGTAAGTGATATACCTGTACTTCATTTAATAGCGGATTATCGATAGAGAGTATTGGCGTTACACGCGTATTGAGCGTATTTTTAATTGTAAATTGGATCCAAACAGGGCGTTGTTCAATCCCTAAATTAAGTGGTTTGTTGGTTAACGTTTGCCACTGTTTAAGATCGCTCTGCTGGGCGGTTGCTATGGATGTAGGCGCAAAAGAATAATAAACAGAGTTAATTTTTTCAGATGTAAACTGCTCATCGATCTCTATCGTATTAGCGGCTGCTAAACCAGCAAAAAGGATAGTTAATAAGCTTAATAACACCCCAATAACTTTCATTACTTAGCTTTTAAACCAAAAACATTATAAAAGTTTAGAGTAGTTTGCTGCGCTATTGCCTCAGGAGTAAGGTTGTATAATTGGGCAATTGTTTCGCACACATAAGTTAATAATGCAGGTTCATTACGGCGAGATTTAGGCTTTGGGCTAACGGTGCGCGGAATCAAAAAAGGCGCATCAGTTTCTATTAACAGTTTATTAAGAGGGATACTGGGGATTAATTGTTGTAGTTCTTTTCCACGGCGTTCATCGCAAACCCAGCCGGTAATGCCGATATAAAGCCCTAACGCTAAGTAGCTTTTTAATGCCTGAGCGTTACCTGTAAAGCAATGTAATACGCCGCGTACATTAAATTCTTTTAAAATACTGAGCATGTCTTCGCTGGCATCACGTTCATGCAAATATACAGGTAAGTTTAGCTGTTCAGCTAGGGCAAGCTGGCGTCTAAGTACACTTCGTTGTACATCGCGAGGCGAAAAATCACGGTTATAATCAAGGCCGCACTCCCCAATGGCTATAACTTGTTTATGGCTTGCAAGTTGAGTGAGTTGCGTCTCAAGCTCATCAGTAGCCGATTTAGCATCGTGAGGATGTACGCCTGCTGTAGAAAATTGCTGATGCTCTATAGCCAGCTCAAGCGACTGCTCACTGGCTGCTACATCGCAGCCTATAATCAGCATATGCTTTACTCCCGCAGCATTAGCGCGGGCAATAATATCTTGATGCTGTTTATCAAACTGATGGTTAGTTAAATTAACCCCAGCATCAATTAAGCTGTATGGCATTATTGAGTACGTTTAACGCGTATAGAGCGGTTTTGACCTTCTTTTTTTAATAAAAAAGAATTAAATACACCACGACTAATAACCACGTTGTCATCTTCTTTTAGCGTTATGCCGTCAGATCCAATTTGGCGCCATTGTTGGCCGTTTTCTAGAGTAATAATTAACTCACCATAAGCTGCTTCTTTAATGGCTGATACAGTTGAGCTAATAGAGCTGTCATTTTCTTTCGCAATATTTTTATGCTCTAAACCAAACTCTTCTGCTTGTGTTACCGCTACAGCAACAGGTGCGGTGGCTTCTGTATTTGTTGGTGAGAGTGTTTTATTTACAGTAGGCTTGCTCAGCGGTTTACCGGCAACCGTATTATCGTAACAAAGCAGGCGGTTAAAGTCGTTTTCAATAAAGCTACATGCTTGCAGTGCTTGCTCGTTAATAGCTGTGGCTGCAAAAGTCGGTGCGCTTAACAAAACTAATAGTGAGAGTAGTTTTTTGTTCATGTTATTCCTCAGATTCTTGTTGTGGTTTAGCGGTATAAAATTTAGCTAAAATTAGGCCTAGCTCAAACAAAATAAGCATAGGTAGCGCTAATAAAGTTTGTGACAATACATCGGGCGGTGTTAAAAACATCGCTACTACAAAAACACCCACTACAATATAGGGACGTTTTTCTTTTAAGCTTTGCGTTGTTGTAGCGCCGCTCCAGCACAGCAGCATAATGGCTACTGGAATTTCGAAAGCGACACCAAAGGCAAAAAATAGTTTTAGTACAAACCCTAAGTAGCTACTAATATCCGGTGCTAAGGTGAGCATTGCAGGACCCGCACTGGTAAAAAAGCCTAAAATAATTGGCAGTACTACAAAGTAGCAAAAGGCAATACCACCATAAAACAAAAAGATGCTTGAGGCGAGTATTGGCATTAACATGCGTTTTTCGTGCTTATACAATCCCGGAGCTATAAAACCCCAAACCTGGTGTAATATCCACGGAATAGAGGCAAATAATGCGACAAATAACGTTAGTTTAAAAGGGGCAAAAAATGGCGCTGTGACATCAGTTGCTATCATGGTTGCAGTGCTTGGCAAATGTGAAATTAATGGCGCTGCAACAAATGTATAAATGTCGTTTGCAAAATACACTATTGCAATAAAAATAACTAAAATGCTTAATAGTGATTTAATCAGCCGATCGCGTAATTCAATTAAATGCGCGACAAACCCCGATTTTACTTCCTCAGCCATTATTTTTTATACCATTTAGTAAGTTGACCACAAAGTGAGAAATTAATTTCACTTTGTATCATCAATATTTTGCTTATTAGAGGGATCGATTTGATTTTTTTTATAACTGTGGGTCACAGACTGAGCGGCCTGTTGAAGTTCAGTTAGTGAACTTTGTAGTTCAGGACTTAAATCGGTTAAGTTTTGTTGCTCCGCTTTTTTAAGGTTTTCGTGTAATTCGTGCACACGCAACTCTTCGCTCACTTCAGCTTTCACTGAGTTAGCAAGCGACTTTGCAGTTTTTATCCATCGGCTTACCGTTCTAATTGCTACAGGTAAACGCTCTGGACCAAGCACCACTAAACCAACAATTAAAACAACAATTAGCTCCCACATCCCCATGCTAATTAAACCTTGTTATTGTCTTTATTTTTTTCAGTATGGGCAGAATCAAGCGGTGCACTTTCTTCTGATTTTTGAATCTGCTCTGGCTTTTCTTTATCTGTATTTTTTTCGTCAGACATTGCTTTTTTAAAGCCTTTAACTGCTCCACCTAAATCACCACCAATACCGCGTAATTTTTTAGTGCCAAACAAAAGTACAATAATTGCTAATACAATCAATAACTGCCAAAGACTAATACCGCCAAATCCCATGTTTATCTCCCGTTTTCATAATTATAAAGTGTATATTTTAAATACTAATTATACGCCTAAAAACGTAAATAGCACTTAGTTTATGTGCTACGCCATGCTGCTATAAAACCAATAATAGCGCTACTTATAGCGATACTTGCAGCAATTAAATCGTGCTGTAAATAAAATAATGCAGCAATAACCATAGCCGCACTGCTAAACAAACCTAAAACCAAAGGTTTATGAGATCCCTTCGGAGCCTGTACTTGAATTTGTGGTGGGCGTTTTAAGCTTTGATAAATTAGATCGGGCAGCTCTGGCATTTTTTCGGCCCAAAAGGGTAATTGTGCATACATTTGCTTTATAACCGATAACGGACCAACTTGTTGCTTAACCCAGTCTTCTAAAAAGGGCTTAGCGGTTTTCCATAAATCTAATTGTGGATAAAGCTGGCGGCCTAAACCTTCAACATACAGTAAGGTTTTTTGCAGTAATACCAATTGTGGTTGTACCTGCATATTAAAGCGCCTTGCAGTATTAAATAAATTAACCAATACATGACCAAACGAAATTTCAGCTAAAGGCTTATTAAATATAGGCTCGCAGACAGTGCGAATAGCAAATTCAAACTCTTCAATACTGGTGTCGGGCGGTACCCAACCCGAGTCCACATGCAACTGCGCAACTTGGCGATAATCACGATTAAAAAAGGCTATAAAGTTTTCCGCTAAATAGCGTTTATCTTCTTTGTTTAAGGTGCCCACAATACCGCAATCTATACCAATATATTTAGGGTTTTCGGGGTGCTCACGAGAAACAAAAATATTACCTGGGTGCATGTCAGCATGAAAAAAGCTGTCTCTGAACACTTGGGTAAAAAACACTTCAACGCCACGCTCAGCCAGTAGTTTCATATTGGTGTTTTGCGCTAATAAAGCATCAGTATCTGATACCGCAATACCATAAATACGCTCCATTACTAATATATTATGGCGGCTGTAATCGCTATAAACGGTAGGGATGTAAAGCGAATCTGAGTCTTCAAAGTTACGTTTAAGTTGAATGCCGTTTGCACCTTCGCGCATTAAATCAAGTTCATCAAGTAGAGTCTTTTTGTACTCTTTTACTACTTCCACAGGACGCAGACGTTTTGACTCGTGGTGTACTTTTGCTAACACCTTAGCGAGCTTTTCCATTAAGGCTAAGTCGGCGTTAATTTGTTGATTAATGTTAGGGCGGATTACTTTAATAACTACATCTTGCTCTATACCATTTGTGTCAACTAACGTTGCGGTATGTACTTGTGCTATTGATGCCGACGCCAGTGGTGTTTGTGAAAACTCACTAAAACGCTCGCTTATGTCATTAATTTCGAGAGCTTTTTCTATTATTTTTTGTGCAAGTTCGCCGGGAAAAGGTTCAACCTGATCTTGCAAAAATGCCAGCTCTAATGCAATTTCGTGCGGCAGTAAGTCACGACGCGTAGAAAGCATTTGGCCAAACTTAACCCATACTGGGCCAAGCTGTTGTAGGGCTAAACGTAATCGCAGCCCTGCTGGCTTATCTTTATGCTGATTACGCAGCCAAAATAAACTACCTCGGGCTATTTTCGCAAACCAAGGGATTTTATGTTTTGGTACTAACTCATCTAATCCGTAGCTAAGCAGTGTTTTAGTGATGTAATACAGTCGTGCAGTTGACACAAAAAATCCTTAGCGGGTAGTCAAAGTGGTTAGTAAGGCATTAATGCGTTGTTCTATAGCAGCAACTTGGCCTTTAAGCTCACGGTTTTGTTGTTTAAATTGTTTAAGCTCTAACGGATGAATGGTAATTGCCAATTCATCTTGGCATAAGCTTGTTAGGGTGCGGCTTAACTGCGTTTTTGCTTTATTGCCGTGTTGCTGGAGCGTTTTGAAGTGTAAATATAATTGCTGTGCGGGAGCATCACCAAGGTGCGATGAAAGCTGCTCAGGCCAATCTATATCTAGTGTTGAAAATGCATTGCTATAGGTTTGAGCTATGTTTAAATCGCCTTGTAAATCAAGTTTGTCTTGGCGAATTAGCTGGGTAAGCATGGCTGGGTTTTTTAGCGCAAGCAGGGTGTTAAGGTCGGCGCTAATCATGCAATCTGCGTCTGTATCACTGGTTGCGCTATATAAATGAAGTTGCTTGTCGCTAAACACTAGCAGCAGCTTTAGCTGAGAGCCCCTAACATCAACGACTAAGCGCTGATGCTTAACTGCTGCCAACTTTCCCGATAGGCTTGTATCGAGTTTAAGTGCTTGATTAAGTATTCGCTCCACGAGCGAAAGTACTAAGTTGGGTAACATAAAAAAATCAGTTGAGGGAGCCTCAGTAGAATTTTTTTCGGTTGCTTGCTCAAGCGCCATAATTATTTACCTTAGTATTTAAAGCCGCGATGCAGCGCAACAATACCACCGGTTAAGTTTTGATAAGTGGTTTGCTCAAAGCCTGCATCAGACATCATGCTTTTAAGCGTGTCTTGATCTGGATGCATACGAATCGACTCAGCTAAATACTTGTACGATTCGCTGTCGTTTGCCACTAACTTACCCATAGTTGGTAATAAGTTAAATGAATAAAAGTCGTATGCCTTACTGAGTATTTCATGCTCTGGCTTTGAAAACTCTAATACCAGTAAGCGCCCGCCTGGTTTTAAAATGCGGTACATTGAACGTAATGCTTTGTCTTTGTCGGTTACATTACGTAAACCAAATGCAATAGTGATCAGATCAAAGCTATTATCTGGGAATGGTAAGGCTTCAGCGTTCATTTGCACGTAGTCAATATTGCCAACTAAGCCTAAATTATGGAGTTTTTCACGGCCCACTTTTAACATAGACGAGTTAATATCACCGAGTATAACCTGACCGGTTTCTCCGACTAGTTGGCTAAATTTTGCAGTTAAATCGCCCGTACCACCGGCTAAATCTAAAACATGGTGGCCTTTACGAACGCCAGAGCTGGCTATTGTTTGACGTTTCCATAAACGATGTACCCCAAAAGACATTAAGTCATTCATTACGTCATATTTTGCCGCAACTGAATGAAATACGTCTGCAACCATTGAGGCTTTATCGTTTTCGGCTACCGTTTTATAGCCAAAATGCGTGGTCTTTTGTGGTGTTTCGCTCATCATTAATCTCTATCGTGGTAATAAAGACTAGTGTACTTGATTGTGCCCTGAAGGTGCAATTTGAATATGATTTATCAGCTAATTAATGCTCCGCAGTAAAGCTATTTTGCCCTAAAGAGCGTGCTTTAAATGCCGCATTAGAAGCACTTTTAGTTAATTGCTCAAAGTCAGCTTGTTGTTGCTGTGCAATCCCCAAAGAGAGCTTAATTGCAGGTAATGCCAGCGCGTTTTTTGAGCTGATAAAGCGCAGCTTTGCAACACCAGCGCGTACTTTTTCTGCAATTAAATTGGTTGTTTCACAATCTACGTCGGTAAGTAGTACAGTAAATTGATCTTTTGCAGTACGCCCCGCTAGGCCGCTTTGAAACACATATTTTTGTACTTGTTTAGCCACTTTGCTTAAAATTGCTTCTGCGATTACATCGCCAAAGTTATCAATAAAGTGATCTAAATTGTCTATTTGAATAGCAATAGCACAAACCGGTTTATGTTGATTTGCCCATATTTGCACTTGCTTGGTTAAATAATGACGTTTATACAAGCCAGTTTGACTATCAATAATATGTTGTTTACGCAGGGTGTTAAGCTGCTTTTTAGTTTTTTCGTGGAGTTGTTTAGCATTACTTAATTGTTGTTTAAACTGTTTGTGTTGCGTTAACAGTGTTGCTGTTTGCTGATCTAGCCTTGTAAGTGCGATCCGGCTATTTTTAATGTTATTTTCATCAAGCGAATGCATACACTCGCTAATATGGCCGGCAAAATTAATAAATTGTTTTTCAGTGTGTTGTGCGCTTTTAGACAGCGAGTTAATTACCCCATTAACATTCTCTATCATCGACACTTCAGTGGCATGGCCTTGATTTAAATGCTCAAAATAGAGTTGCTCGGTAAATAAACTGTCAATAAGAGTGTTACTTGCAATAGCGCGCTCAATGGCGCTATTAAGGTCGTTGTTTACTTGGCTAATATAAGTATAAACAACCTGATAATTAAGTGGTGTAGGTGGCAAAACATGGCGCTCTAAAAATACACACACTTTTGTCATTTTATCTTGTGCTACAGCCATAGAGTCATGGAACATCATTTGCAAATACCAACTAAATACATATGCGTATTAATTTATAAACTCATCCAATGAAGCGTTTCGCATCCAAGCACTTGTACCATAATCATTATATCGGTTATTTAAAAGTAAAAACGACAGTTAGTTATCTAAATTGTAACTTTAGCAACATAATGGCTGCTTTTATCATCAATTACTTTTTGTTTTATTCAAAAGCATGTTTTATTACTGGTTATTAAATACCAACCTGCTTATATCAGTCGTATTAGTTTTTGCGTGCTTGGTCGTATTTATCTTGCTATTTATTTAGCCTGCGATAGGTTTACAAAATCTATTTAATTGTGAAGCTATATAATAATGAATCAACTTTTATCTCGACCATTACGCCACTCGCTACTGGGAATTACTTTTTTATGCACCTTAAGTGCATGCCAAACAACCTCACTTAATGCTGATAAGCAATTTACTCAAGTTGCCGAAAACATTGTGCAAAATAGACAAGATGCTAGCCCCTACAGTAATAATCCTCAGGGGGTAGATGGCTACTTACTACCTAACTTAACTGCCGAGTATTTAGCGCAAGAATATAAAAAAAATACCCAGCTACTTGCCGATTTAGATACGGTAAACATTGATAAGTTAAGTGATGAAAATCGGATTAACTTTAGTATTTTGCGTGCTCAAGTGCAAAATAGCGTGGATGAGTATGTATTTAATGCCCACTATATGCCGCTTACATCTGAATATGGGTTTCATTCAAGCTTGTCGTTTATGGTTAAAAGTTCACAATATAAAACGTTACAAGATTATAAAAATTATTTAGCGCGATTAGCTCAGGTACCACGCTTTTTTGAGCAAAATATTTATTGGATGAAACAAGGTTTAGCAATAGGGTTAACGCAGCCTAAAGCTGTACTTAAAGGTTATGAAGATTCAATTAGTGTTTATATTGTTGATGATGTAACACAATCTGAATTTTATCAGCCATTTTTAACGAATACTGCAGGCTTAAGTAGCAGCGAATTTTATGAGCTGCAACTCCAAGCTAAAACAATAATTAAAGAACAAGTAATAGCAGCATATAAAGATTATCTCACCTTTTTTACTGAAGAGTATCAAGCAGGTGCTCGAGACAGTATTGGTATTTCGGCAACGCCTAATGGGGCTGCTTTTTATGCTAATCGCGCCAAGCATTACACCACTACAGATATGACCCCAAAAGAAATTCATGAGTTGGGCCTAAAAGAAGTGGCACGTATTCGTAGCGAAATGGAAGAGGTAATAAAAGAAGTTGGTTTTAAAGGCACGTTCGCTGAATTTATCCACTTTTTACGTACTGATCCGCAGTTCTACGCAACTACTCCAGAGCAGTTACTAAAAGAAGCTGCTTATATTGCTAAAAAAATGGATGCGCAACTGCCTAGATTATTTCATACCTTGCCGCGCAAACCTTATGGCGTAGTGGCTGTTCCCGCCAATATTGCTCCTAAATATACTACAGGGCGTTACTCGGGTTCGAACCGCGACGATCAAGCTGGTTATTACTGGGTAAACACTTATGCGCTAGATAAGCGACCTCTTTACGCGCTAGAGGCGTTAACGCTGCATGAAGCTGTACCAGGGCACCATTTACAAATATCACTTAATGCTGAGCTAGAAAATTTGCCGAGTTATCGTCGTGATGCTTATTTATCAGCATTTGGCGAGGGGTGGGGGCTTTATTCTGAGTACTTAGGAATAGAAGCTGGGTTTTATCAAGACCCATATAGCCGTTTCGGACGTTTAACCTATGAAATGTGGCGCGCTGCACGTTTAGTTGTTGATACGGGAATGCATATGTATGGCTGGAGCCGTGAACGCGCGATGAACTTTATGGGCGATAACACTGCTTTGTCGTTGCACAACGTTAAAACTGAAACAGATCGTTATATTTCATGGCCTGCGCAGGCGTTATCGTATAAAATTGGAGAATTAACTATTAAGCGCTTACGTAAAGAAGCGGAGCAGGCCCTTGGCCAAAAATTTGATGTGCGAGAGTTCCATCATCAAGTGCTACGCCATGGTTCAGTACCGTTATCTGTACTTGAGCAGCAAATTCGTTTGTATATTAAAAACGAACTAGCTAAACAGGATATTTAATTAATCCGCATCAATCGTAATGGCTTATATGAGAGCGTGTTTACCTTTAAGGTTAATATGCTCTAAGGTTATAAATTAATAAAATGCGCATATCATCTATAATAAGTGATATGCGCATTTGTCTATTAAAGCCATTTTATTTTATTGGCGAAAAAGTACTGCAGAGGGGTTTTGAGTGAACAATTTTATAGTTCTAAGTATTAATGTATTTGCGAGCCTTTTTATTGTCGTATTAGGGTTTATAGTTTTATCGGTTATTATTTTTTATTTTAGAGATATAACCCAAACAAAGCATGCAATTAGGCGCAACTATCCGGTAATTGGTCGGTTTCGATATTTTTTTGAGCGCCAAGGCGAATTTTTCCGCCAGTACTTTTTCGCACTTGATAGAGAAGAAATGCCGTTTAATCGTGCTGAACGTAGTTGGGTATATCGCGCTGCAAAAGATGTTGATCATACTGCTGCGTTTGGCTCGACTCAAAGCCTTGAAGTAACCGGTACAGTGATGTTTATGAACTGTGCATTTCCTACTTTAGATGAAGAAGCGCTCGATCCTAGTAATGTGACTTTAGGCCCTTACTGTAAAACACCTTATACCACTAATTCAATATTTAATATTTCAGGTATGAGTTTTGGTGCTTTGTCAAAACCTGCAGTACGTGCTTTATCTAAAGGAGCTAAGCTTGCTGGCTGTTGGTATAATACCGGTGAAGGCGGTTTAAGCCCGTATCATTTAGAAGGCGGGGGAGATATTGTATTTCAAATTGGTACTGCTAAATACGGTGTGCGCGACGATAATGGCAATTTAAGCACTGCTAAATTAAAAGAAATAGCAGCTCACGAACAAGTAAAAATGTTTGAAATAAAGCTAAGCCAAGGCGCTAAACCAGGTAAAGGCGGTATGTTACCTGGGCGAAAAGTTAACGCTGAAATTGCAAAAATACGCGGTATTCCCGAAGGGCAAGATTCAATTAGCCCTAATGGCCATCTTGAAATTAAAAAACCGTCAGATATTCTTGATATGTTGGCAACCGTACGTAACGCAACCGGTAAACCAACCGGCTTTAAAGCGGTAATTGGTGAGTATACTTGGTTAGAAACTCTTTTCGCTGAAATAAATCATCGCGGTGTTGAGTCAGCGCCCGACTTTATTACTATTGATAGTGCAGACGGTGGCACAGGCGCCGCACCACAGTCATTATTAGATTCAGTGGGCTTACCACTGCGAGAAAGCTTGCCATTAGTAATTAACTTGTTAGAAAAACATGGGCTCAGAGAGCGAGTAAAGGTTATTGCCTCAGGTAAGTTAATCGTACCCTCTAAAGTTGCATGGGCATTAGCACTGGGGGCTGATTTTGTTGTATCTGCTCGCGGCCATATGTTTGCACTAGGGTGTATTCAAGCAATGCAATGTAATAAAGACACTTGCCCTACAGGGATCACCACGCACGACAAGCGCCTGCAACGTGGCTTAAATGTGGCAGACAAAGCACAGCGTGTGGCAAACTATAATAAGTATGTGCACTATGGAGCGGGCTTAATCGCGCACTCGTGCGGCGTATCTAGTGCGCGAGAGTTAAAACGTGAACATGTGCGTATAGTTCAAGAAAGTGGTCTTTCAGAGCCATTAGATAAAATTTACGAAAATTATAAATAACACAGTGAGCATTAAATATATGAGTGCTTAAGCGCACTAAACTAAGCTGCTTTTTTATGCACTCAATATTTATTAGGTCATTAATTAAGGCCCATTGTTACGTAATATAACAATGGGCCTTAATTTTATTTATTTATTTATTTATTTATTTATTTATTTATTTATTATTATTATTACTTGCTTGAATGCCGGTAATTTTTAAACGCTCTAATTCACAGCTAAATAAAAATTCCAGCACTTCTAAATGACGACGAACTTCATCAATATTTCGCCCTACAGCATATAAACCATGGCCACGTATAAGCACTCCGTGTTCAATAGGAGTGTGTAAATGATGGTCGCTTACCAATAAACTTAAATGGTCTATGTCTTGGTCGTTATTAAAAATAGGAATGCTTAGGGTTTCTAAATGCGAGGTAAAACCGGTTAAAGCTTTTTGCATTTCGTAGCCAGTTAAATCGAGTTTATGACTTTTTGTTATTTGCGAAAGCACGGTAGCCGCAACAGAATGCGTGTGCAGTACACATTGCGCTTCGGGAATTAGCTGATACAAGCTCAAGTGCAGTTGTGTTTCGGCTGAGCGTTTTTTTGTTCCTGCCAAAGGCTTGCCTTGTAGATCTAGCTGTAAAAAGTGCTCATTGGTCAACTTGCCTTTATCTTGGCCACTAGCTGTTATTACAAAGCCCGACTCAGTTCTTGCTGAAAAATTCCCACCGGTTGCGGGTATCCACTCTTTTTGGCTAACCCACTTCCCAGCTTCAATAAGTTGCGAAATAGCGGTATTGTTGTTTTGCATATATTCCTCACAAACGAGCATCAGTTAATTGTATTTAGACGGCTAAACTTCTATATTAAGTGATGGTAGCACCGCTTTGCGTGCAAAACCACAATTAAGGATATAGAGTGTTAATAACTAAGCTACCAGCATAAGGTATGTTTTATCAAACTCTAATAACAATTAAGTTGGTCATTTATACTTAACCTGATCTCCGGATAATAAACCTATCTCAAGCAGCTATTTTCAGCGCTAACTGCGTTGAATTTACTTGCAATAGGCCAGCTATTAACGCGTAAATTCGCCTTATTTTCACTGAAAATCTTTGGCTAGAGAAAATAAAGTTAAATATAAATATGATTCAATACGTTAGTAAATCTCTTAACCAGAGTTCAGGTTACACTAAAAACTTAAAAGAGGGCGGCACAAAGCTATGTCAACTTTAACACTTACATTATTGCAAAGCTCACTACACTGGCTCGATAAAGACGCTAATTTAGCTATGTTTAATAAGCAGTTAGATGCAGTGACTCAGCAGTCAGACTTGATTTTACTGCCCGAAACCTTTGCCACAGGCTTTGCAATAAACTTAGATTGCGCTGAGCCTGAAAACGGCAAAGTACTTACCTGGTTAAAGGCGCAAGCGCATAAACATAATGCAGTAATTGCAGGCTCAGTATTTGTTACGCAAGGCAGTAAAAAGGCCAACCGGTTTTATTGGGTGCAGCCCAATGGAGAAGTAGACTTTTACGATAAGCGTCATTTGTTTTGTTTAGGCAACGAAGGCGACTTTGTAGTAGCAGGACAAGCGCGCAAAGTGTTTACTATTAATGGCTTTAAGCTATTACCACAAGTGTGCTACGACCTACGCTTTCCGGTATTTCAGCGCAATAACAACGATTACGATGTAATGATTAATATTGCTAATTGGCCCGCAGTGCGACGCCATGTTTGGGATACATTATTAATGGCGCGAGCGATGGAAAATGTATGTTATGTGGTTGGGGTAAATCGCATTGGTGATGATGCCAATGGTGTTGCTCACAATGGTGGCACAGCGGTATATGACTTTAAAGGTGATGCTTTAGTAAAAGCTGCAGATAATAGCCAAGCGCTAATAACCATTACTTTGCACAAAGCACCATTAAATGACTTTAAGGCTAAATTTCCGGCGCATTTAGATGCGGATGCTTTTAACTTAGTATAAAGCAGCTTAAATTAGCCAGCGGCTAATTAAGTGTTAAAATAGCCGCTGATATTTATTGGCGGCAGCACTATGAACAACTCTTTAATCACTCCAGTTATTTTAGCGGGCGGCATTGGCTCTCGTTTGTGGCCGTTGTCGCGCCAAGCAATGCCAAAACAGTTTTTACCCTTACTCGATGCTGAACCTACTGGGCAGTCGTTATTACAAAATACCCTAACACGGGTAACCGGTAGGGTATTCAATCGAGCTATTTTAGTGTGTAACGAACAGCACCGATTTATTGCCGCTGAGCAAGCTGCTAGTGCAAATCCGCGCGCATTACTTTTAGAACCCACAGGTAAAAATACTGCCCCAGCAATTGCTTTAGCTGCGCATTATGCGCTACAAAATGGCATAACAGGGCCACTGTTAGTTATGCCAGCGGATCATCATATAAATAATTTTAACTTACTCACCGAGCAGTTACACGGCGCGACAATATTAGCTGAGCAAGGTAAATTAGTTACCTTTTCTATTACGCCTACCGAGCCACACACAGGTTACGGGTATATAAAACAAGGAAGCGCCATTACCGGTACTGACTGCTTTGAAGTAGCTGAATTTAAAGAAAAACCCAGCTTAACCACCGCAACAAGCTACCTGTTAGATGGAAGTTATAGTTGGAATAGCGGTATGTTTTTGTTTACTGCTGCAGCGTATTTACAAGAGTTGGCTCGCTTTGCACCTAAAATTGCCAATTGTGTGGCTAACGCCGCCAATTTTAGTCAGGACTTAGGCTTTACACGCCCCAGTGCAAAAACGCTCGAAGCTTGCCCGAGTGACTCCATAGATTATGCTATTTTAGAGCGCAGTGATAACGTAGTTGTCATGCCTGTTGCCTTAAACTGGAGTGACGTAGGTGGTTTTTCATCACTTGCTAAGTTGCTAAAAAAAGATCCGCAAGGCAACAATGTAAATGCTAATTATGTAGCGCAAAACAGTAAAAACAATCTAATAATAAGCGAAACCGATCATACTATTGCCACCTTAGGGGTAAGTAATTTAGCTGTTATTCATACCCACGATGCCACACTTATTGCGAATCAAAATGAGCTTGATGCACTGCCGTTATTACTCAAAAAAGTAGCGCTTACGCAAACAGACAAGTTAACCCACCACCAAGTTGTTTATCGGCCGTGGGGAAATTATCGTACCTTGGTAGAAAGCAGTGGATTTAAGGTTAAAAAAATAACCGTAAACAGCGGTGCTAAGCTCTCTACGCAGCGCCATCAATATCGTGCCGAGCATTGGGTAGTTGTATCTGGGGTTGCCGATGTATGCATTGATAAGCAAGCACTAACACTCAGTGCAGATCAGTCTTGTTATATTGCCGCTAAGCAAATTCATAGTTTGGCTAATAATAAAAATGCGCCGTTAATAGTAATTGAGGTACAAACAGGCACTATTTTAGATGAAAGCGACATTGAACGGTTTGATGATAAATATGGCAGAAACTAACAACGCTTTACTGCAGCCCTTTGCGTACACACCTTAAATACTCTTCTAAACTTTGCTGCCAAAGGTCGAGCGCTTCATTGATGGCGTTTTTTAGCGGCTTTTTATCAAGCATACGACGCTCTATTTTTTTCAGCGCTAAACCATAACGGTTAAAGCCCAGCTGTAGTGCGGTATTGGCTTGGCGATGTAATAATTTAATGCATTGCTCGGGCTGTTGTTCTACGAGCGCTTGGCAGTGATTTAGTTTACTGCGGGTAGAGAGCACAAACTCGTTATAAATAGACGACACTTCATCAATACTAAAAGAGCTGGTAAGCGTTTCGCTAGCGCTTGCGTCATATAAAGTATCAACCAAATCTACAGCTACAGTAGCCGTTTTAGTTGACTGTGAATCGCTTAGTGCTTGGCGCAATTTTTGGTGTTTAATAGGTTTACCTACAATGTCTTTTATACCCAGCGCTAAGTACTCTTTTACCTCACTAGGGCTTAAGCTTGCAGTAAAGGCTAGTACGGGAGTGCGCTGGTTTTTATGCTCAATTTTAGCCAATGTTTTAAGTACTTGTTGGCCGGTCAAATCAGGTAGGTTCATATCGAGCAGCACTACATCAAAATGATGCGCTTGCATTAACTCTATTGCAGTTTTACCGTCTTTTGCTAACTTAATTTTATGTTCGTCGTCGGCCATAAATTCTACGGCTATTTTTTGATTTAAATCTAAATCCTCTACTAACAACACCTTTAAACCGGTTAAATAATCTTTACTTTGATGACGTTGCGCTACTAGGCTGAGCTCGCCCAGCGCACACGTAATATCAAAGCTAAACACGCTGCCACTCCCTAGGCTACTGGCTATTTCTAACTTGCTATGCAGTTTTTCGAGTAAGCGGCTGGTTATTGCTAAACCAAGGCCTGTACCGCCTTTTTCTTTTCCGGCGCTACTTTGCACATAGGGTTCGGTTAGGTAGGCTATTTCGTCATTCTCGATGCCGGGGCCTGAGTCTTTTACGCTTATTTTAATAGTGTGTTCAAGTTGTTTTTCAGTGATTAGATCAATTTGAATTTTAACGCTACCTTGGTCGGTAAATTTAATTGCGTTACCCACAAGGTTAATAATAATTTGTCTGAGTTTTTGCTGATCGCAGTAGTAACAGGCTTGATCGGGTATATTGCAAAGTAGCTCAAACTTAAGTTGCTTTTGCTCTGCCAGAGGGCTTAGTAATAAGCATAAATTTTGTATCCAAGTTTTAAACTCAATATCTTCTTCGTAAAGAGCTTCGTCGCTTTGATCAAGGCTGGCGTAGTCGAGTACTTTATCAACCAGTAAATTAAGGGATTCGGCAGAGTTAATAATTGCCTCGCAATAGGCTTTATTGCGAGCATCACTTGTTTGGTTCATAACTAACTGAGCACTGCCTAAAATGCCGTTTAAAGGGGTGCGAATTTCGTGGCTGATAGTTGATAAAAACAACCCACGTATTTCTAGATCTTTACGGGCTTTTTTAGTGAGCTTATTAAGATGCTGCTCCCTGCGCTCATTACACAACAGTGCCATGCCAGCGGCATAAAACATAGGTGCTATAACCCCGTTTAAAAAAAGTAACGAGCTAAACCAAGGGCTTAATAGGGTGTCATGTTGCTCAATTTTTTGCATAAATATCGAGCGGGCAATAAAGCTTACGGCAACTAAAGTTAAAATTATAATATAAACAATGCTGCCGTTGGGATAGGGCTTACGTGCATACTTTATAAATATAAACAGTAAAAATGCAGCTTCAGCTATATGCTGTATATCAGATATAAACAGCCTATCTTGAATAGATGGCGACAAAAAGCTGTAATAACCCAGCATTACGCTGCTAAAAGCAGTAAATGCACAAACAAGTTTAAAGCCAATACCGCGATAATCTAAAAACTGGCTAATAGCAAGACAATGCACAATTGAGGCCGCAAACATCAATATATTGGCAATACTAATGGCGACAAGTTCAGGGACTCGCCCGATCAGAGTAAAGCCAATAATAACGCCGAGCAATAAAACAGGATAAAAAATATAAAGCAGAGTGCCTGGAGTGTGTTTATTGGTGCGCCAGGTTAAAAAATTTAGCAGGGTCATTACAACCATAACGGCGATACTGGCAAAATATAGGGTAAAAGAGTCGAGCATTGAGGCACCAATAGCGTGTTATTAGATTAAAAGTATAACAATAATTACTTAACCGAAAATAGCTCAATATATTGTTTAACACATTGAGCTGTATTGAAATTAAAACGTATACTTTATTCGCTGGGGAGCGACTTATTATTTAAAATTTGAGCTTGCTGATTAAGCTTGCCCAGATACAAAAACAGACACGTATGTGCCTGTTTTGTGTTTAAACTAAAGTTTAAATTAACGTATTTCGTCTGGAATATGCTGCTGTGCCCACGATAGTAGCTCAATACGGTTACGACATTTTGTTTTTCTAAATGCGCTGTATAAATGAGTTTTAACTGTGTGTGGGCTAATGCTTAGCTCTTCAGCAATTTCTTTATTTTTTGAGCCATTACTCATTAATGAAATTATGGCTTTTTCGCGCTTGGTAAGTTTAACTGGCTCAATATCGCCTTCGGTAAGCTTATGCAGTGCATCTTTATTAAACTGCAACATACGATTTAATGCATTACACATTATATCTCTGCGATACCAAAGTTGATCTTCAAGTAGTAAGCGAATACCTTTCATCAATACATCGGCGTTATCTGTGGTGTAAAATACACCACGAATTCCGCTAAGTAAGGCACGATTAGCAAGCTCTGGGTTTTCATCCAAATTAAATAATACGATATCGCATTTAATCCGTAAATTAACCAGTTGCTCTTTTAATTTTCCCCACGCATCTTTGCTCGATGTTTCGATAAACAAAAGTCGTGTTCCTACAGGCACATCTAAAATATTGGTGCCTGTGGTTACGCTAATACCTTGCGTTTTTAACAAAGGTTCTAAAACGTTAATACCAATAGTGTTAATGGGCTCTTCATCTAATAACAAAAAGGCTGAACTGCTCATATTATTTTTACTCTTTTATAAAGCTTATGATTAAGTTTACCACGACCTCCACACCTTTTGTATTAGAAAGTCGCGTTGTAACGCAAAAAGCAAGTACGATATTATGATTATTTAAACATAAAATGTTGCAAATAAGTAATTATTTATTGATTGCGATTACAAAATAAAACAACCTAAAAAGCTTATAACTAATTGTATAAAATAAATAGCTGTTTATAGTGCCACTTTTTTGGTGTTTTGATAAGGAGGCCAGCCCATCTCTTTACCTGCAAGTATATGTAAATGAATATGATATACGGTTTGGCCACCATGTTCATTGCAATTCATGACCACTCGGTAGCCATCGTCGGCAAAGTTTAGTTGCTTGGCTAATTTAGCCGCTACTACATATAAATTACCTACTAAATGCGAGTTTTCAGGCGTTACATCGTTAATAGTAGCAATTGCCTTTTTGGGGATAATAAGTGCGTGAAATGGCGCCTGAGGGTTTATATCTTTAAAGGCGAGAGTATGCTCATCTTCATAAATAATATCAGCTGGGATCTCACGATTAATTATTTTAGTAAAAATAGTCTCTTGGCTCATTATATGGCCCCTAATTAAGTATGATTAAAGTAAGCTCCACTAATGACAAACTTTACAAGCAGTGTCAAACTGAAATCAAATAAAGGAGAAAATATGCGTAAATCAATATTATTAGGTAGTGCCGCAGCGCTATTGTTTAGTGTGTCGAGCATGGCAGAAAATATTCACTTTCCAGAAGAGTTTGTGCCTCTGCAAGTTGGTGAGCGTGTTATTGAAAGCTCGATATTTAGCCGTGTTGATGACATAGAGCTAGCACCGGGTAGTTATAAATTAAAGCTTAAATACACTGACTTGTATGACCTAGGTTACGACGATCACGAAGTGGTAGAGTCTGAACCATTTTGGGTAAATGTAACTATTGAGGCGGGTAAAGATTATATTTTAGAGTTTAATCGTGCCAAAAATGCGGTTGCGGCTAAAGTATTTGCACAGTCGCCACAAGTAAGCTTAAAAGCAAAAGGAAGTGCACTGGCTGCGCCATTAAGTGTAATTTCTAATGCCCAGCTTACAAACACTGTGCCAGTACAGCAAGTTAGTAATACAACGGCAATGGCAACAAGCGCCAGCGAAGTAAGTAAACTCGTTGCACCTATTAATGGTAAGGGCATGCCCAGCGCAGCAGCAATGCTCGACTTTTGGTGGCAACAAGCAACCCCAGCTCAACAACAAGCCTTTTTAGAAAAAGTAACCAAGTAGCTTTTATGCAATTAAAAAGGGCCGAATGTCGGCCCTTTTTGTATTTTAAACACTCGCTTATTAAGCTCGTTATTATTTGAATAATTTATTCAAATAATGCGTCTATAGTGCCATGTGCTAGTGGGTGATAACCCGGGCGTGCTTTTAAGTACACGCTTTGTGCCCAGTCTTTTTTGCCGTTATCAATAAGTGACTTATAAAGCGGGACAATTAGCTTACGACGACCAATACTGGTTAAGTGCTTATCAAGCGCCGGATAAATTGGCTGGTAGCCATTACCTACCGCTAGCATAAACCAAGCAAATGCACTCTCAGCGTTAGTTGATTGCGTTAAGTTATACGCAGTATCAAGCTCGCTCATATGTGTTTGGCTTAAATCGCGCGGTAAGTTATTTAAAAAGTGCAACCATTCATGCACCGACCAATTAGCTGTAGGCAATTGCGCTGCTGTGATATCGCCATTTAACCAAGTAGCTGTTGCTGTATCTACTTTATCAAAAGCATCTGATGTTGGATTAGGTGTATCGCTTGGTAAACCTGGCGCAAAAATCCATTCATTTACTTTATCCATGCTCACAATACCAGGGTACTTATCAATTAAGTTAGCTTTTAGGTAAGTAACAAATTGTGCAGTGGTTAAAGATTTAAAGGCAAATTCGTTAAAGTAAGTTTTTACAAAGGCGTCAAACTTATCGCGGCCATATTTTTCTTCTAGGTAAATTAAGAATAACTGCCCTTTGGTATAAGGTACAGAGCTAAACGCATCATCAGGATCGCGGCCATTAAGCTTTAAGTTAAGGCGCGTGTCTGGTGCATCAAGCGTTTTAATTTGGGCGCGAATACCTGCTGCATCAAGGGCTTGTTCCATTACTGCGCGGTCGCGACCAAATACTTCTTCCATAATGCGGTTTTCAACGTACGAGGTAAAACCTTCGTTTAACCATAAATCTTCCCAGGTTGCATTGGTAACTAAGTTACCAGACCAAGAATGAGCAAGCTCATGTGCAATTAGATTTACTAAGCTTTTGTCGCCTGCAACCACGGTTGGGGTAATAAACGAAAGGCGTGGGTTTTCCATGCCACCAAACGGAAAACTTGGCGGTAGCATAAGTAAGTCGTAACGACCCCATGCATAATCGCCGTAAAGTGCGTTAGTTTTATCGATCATCGCTTGGGTGTCGTTAAATTCGGCAACTGAAGCATCTAAAATAGTTGGCTCAGCAAAAATACCGGTTTGATGCGACATTGCTTTAAATTCTAAATTACCTGCGCCAATAGCAATTAAGTAAGGCGAAATAGCTTGTGGCATATCAAAAATATAGTCGCCATCTTTATAAAGTGCGTCTTTATTGTCGGCACTCATTACCGCACGTATATCTTTAGGGGTATGAATGCGCGCTGAGTACGTTACTCGCATTGCTGGCGTGTCTTGTACTGGGATCCAGCTACGTGCATGAATTGCTTGCGATTGGCTGTACATAAACGGGTGTGTTTTGCTGGCTGTTTGCTCTGGTGTTAACCATTGTAGGCCAGACGCTTCAGGGCGGCTATTATAGTAAATACGTACTTTTGGCGCTTGGCTTTTAAAAGTAATAGTTAATTTTGAGCCTTTAACATCATCGCGTGTTGCTAAACTAAATTTAGCTTTATGCCATGTGCCGTTTTGCGTTTGATACATTACTTTATCAATATCTAAATCGCGAGTATCGAGCACTAGAGTTTTACTGTTGTTATTTTGCCATTCTAGGGTGTGCTCAACAAAACCTTCTAATTGCTTGTCGGCAAAGTCGACATCTAAATCAAGGTTTAAATGCGTAGTAATAACGTCATTAAGATTAGCATACGAGTTTTGATCTATAGCATTGGCCATTGCTTGTGAGCACATACCAGCCATAACTAGGCTTAAAAAAAGAGGTGTGATTTTCATAATTACCCTGAACACAAATAAATAAGTGTTGGTTTTATATCATGATTGGCGAGGCGGGTTGAGCAATTTTTACATTCAGATGCGCTATTTGCGACAATGCGTTAAACTAACGCGATTAGTTACCGGTATATTTAGAGAGCTTTGTGGCGCACTCATTACAAACGTTACATACATTTGCATTAACCAGCCAATGCCAACAATTTGTTAAAATTAATAACCTAGAGCAGCTTAAAACGCAAAGCTTTAAGCCCCCATTTTGCCTATTAGGCGAGGGCAGTAATACGGTATTTTTAAATGATTACACCGGTACTGTTATTAAAATGGCAACTCAAGGTGTACAAATAAAAGAGCGCGCAAACGATTACTTAATTAGCGTGGCCGCTGGCGAAAACTGGCATCAACTAGTCAGCGAGCTGTTGACTAAAAACATTCCCGGGCTTGAAAACCTAGCGCTTATTCCCGGTACTGTGGGTGCTGCGCCGGTGCAAAATATTGGTGCCTACGGAGTTGAATTGGCTAAATTTGTAGAGTCGGTTGAGTATTTTGATATAGCAAACAAAACCTTTAATACCTTAAATAATGCGCAATGTGAATTTGGCTATCGCGATTCTATTTTTAAACACGCGTTAAAAAATAAAGCGGTGATCACTACTGTGCATTTAGCCTTGCCTAAAAAGTGGCAGCCGGTATTGAGTTATGGACCGCTGCAGCAACTTGCAGCCGTTACGCCACAAGCGGTATTTGAGCAAGTAATAGCAACACGTAACAGCAAATTGCCCAATCCTTATACCTTACCTAATGCAGGTAGTTTTTTTAAAAACCCCATTATTACTAATCAATGTTTAGCTACCTTATTAACAACCTTTGCAGATTTACCGCATTATAAACACGGTGCAAAGCACCATAAAGTGGCTGCGGGTTGGCTAATAGAGCAAGCGGGTTTAAAAGGCTACCGCATTGCAGGTATTGAGGTACATAAACAACAAGCCCTAGTGCTAGTAAATTACGGCCAAAGCCAAGGAAGCGATTTAATTGCGATGATTAAACATATTCAACACAGCGTATTTTCTCGTTACAACATTATGTTAGAGCACGAAGTACGCTTAATTAATAACAATAGTGAATGCCATATTACAGCGGAGCCAACGCCATGAAAGCACCCGATGGAAATAAACTCGCCATTTTAAATGCCCTCAATCAAGGTGGTTTTATTTCAGGGCAGGTATTAGGCGAGCAACTGGGTATTAGCCGCGCAGCTATTAGTAAGCATATTAAAAGCTTACAAGAAATGGGCTTAGATATTTTTAAGGTAACTGGTAAAGGTTACAGCTTAAATAGCCAAGTCGGACTGTTAAACCAAGCGCAAATACAACAACACTATCAAGCGTTAGGTGCAACTACCGCCAAAGTAGAAGTACACCCCATAATAGACTCCACTAATAGTGAGCTAATGCGCCGCATACAAGCAAAAACTGAGCTTGAATCGGGTACTGTTATTGTGGCCGAAATGCAGCAGTTGGGGCGTGGGCGTCGGGGCCGGGTTTGGCAGTCGCCATTTGGAGCCAACTTATATTATAGTTACTTTTGGCGCTTAGATGATGGCATACAAGCCGCTATGGGCGTATCTATAGTGGTTGGCTTAGCTGTATATGATGCTATTAAAGCGCTATACAACATAGAAGTAGAGCTAAAATGGCCTAACGATATTTACCTCAATAAACAAAAGCTCGCTGGCGTATTAGTTGAGCTCGACGCGCAACCGCAAGGTCCTTGTCAGTTAGTTATAGGCATAGGTATTAACTTACAAATGCCAGAGAGCTTTAGTCAGCACATTGATCAAGCATGGACTGATTTAAGTCAACATACGCAGCAGCTTAATAAAAATCAGTTGGTTGCCTCGCTTACTTATTATTTAGAGCAGCGTTTAGAGCAGTATAGTGAAAGCGGTTTACAGAGCATGCATCAGCAATGGAATGCTTTAAATGCATTTGCTGGTGAATGTGTAGAGCTAAATACCGGACATCGTAGTTGGCGCGGAATATGTGAGGGAATAGACTCACAAGGCGGAATTCGTATTCGCCAAGATGGTGAAGTAAAAAGCTATTACGGCGGCGAAATTTCGCTCAGAAAGGCGCAACTATGAAATTACTCATAGATGTAGGCAATACTTCACTTAAAGCTAAGCTGTGGCAAAACGAGCAAGTTCAAGCATGTGATTTAAATAATTTACCTTGGCATGCAATTACACACGTTATTTATGCTTGCGTAGGGCGCAGTGAGCTACTTAATGCTATTTTAGCGCAAGCCGCCTTTAATAGTATTAGCTGCTTTGAAGCTAAAGTAACTAAAACGCTAGGCGGGCTCACCTGTGCTTACGAGCACTTTAATAATTTAGGCATAGATAGATGGCTGGCACTTATTGCAAGCTTTACCTTGTATCCAAATAAGGCCTGCATAGTTGTTGATGCCGGTACGGCTACCACAATTGATGTACTCAATAGTGACGGGCAGCACTTAGGTGGCTGGATTTTACCTGGCCTTGATTTAATGACCTGCTCGTTAACACAAAATACCCAGCGCGTTTTTGATGATGAAAATACGCCATTTACTAATCAGCTGGGAAAAAACACCCCAAACGGTTTAAAAAATGGTGCCTTGGTTGCCACCATAGGGGCAATTAACCAAGCTAAACCTTATTTAAATGATAAAAATACGCAAATTATTTTTGCCGGTGGTTATGGGGCGTTATTACAACAGCAATTCAAAGAGAGTATTTTTGATCCAATGTTGGTTATTAAAGGCTTAAATTATTGGTATGAATTAGATGAAAATAGCAATAAATTATAAAAAAGCCGGTTTTTGCCTGAATTGTGAGCATTTAGACAATAAATTCTCATTTATTTTAATTTTATAGTTGCATCCCAATAAAGCTTACTCTAATATCTCGCCCCGTACTAAAGCAGTGCCGACTTAGCTCAGCTGGTAGAGCAACTGACTTGTAATCAGTAGGTCAACCGTTCGACTCGGTTAGTCGGCACCACTTTCCTTTTTACCGAAAGTGCATTAGTAAAGAATTATCGTGGAGGGGTTCCCGAGCGGCCAAAGGGATCAGACTGTAAATCTGACGGCTCAGCCTTCGCTGGTTCGAATCCAGCTCCCTCCACCACTTTATTCTTGACGGTTAGAGGTATTTTAAGAACAGGTTCCTAACGCGGGCATCGTATAATGGCTATTACCTCAGCCTTCCAAGCTGATGATGCGGGTTCGATTCCCGCTGCCCGCTCCAGTTTATGGTGATGCTGATATAGCTCAGTTGGTAGAGCGCACCCTTGGTAAGGGTGAGGTCGGCAGTTCGACTCTGCCTATCAGCACCAGTTTTAAGAACCTCCTTAAGCGCTTCCTTTATCTGTCAGAAAAAACTATTTGAAATTTGAAAAAATCAACTTAATCTACCTATGGTGGATTATTTTCATATGTAATATAGATACACAAAACTGATAGGTTCCGTCATGGCAAAAGCAAAGTTTGAACGCGTAAAACCGCATGTTAACGTAGGTACAATTGGCCACGTTGACCACGGTAAAACTACATTAACTGCAGCAATCACTAACGTACTTGCAAAAGTATACGGCGGTGTTGCTAAAGATTTCGCATCAATCGACAACGCTCCAGAAGAGCGCGAGCGCGGTATCACAATTTCAACGTCTCACGTTGAATACGATACGCCTACTCGTCACTACGCACACGTAGATTGTCCTGGTCACGCCGATTATGTTAAAAACATGATCACTGGTGCTGCTCAAATGGACGGTGCTATTTTAGTAGTAGCTGCGACTGATGGTCCTATGCCACAAACACGTGAGCACATCCTACTTTCTCGCCAAGTTGGCGTTCCTTACATCATCGTGTTCATGAACAAATGTGACATGGTTGATGACGAAGAGCTACTTGAGCTAGTAGAAATGGAAGTTCGTGAACTTCTTTCAGAATACGATTTCCCAGGTGATGACTTACCACTAATTCAAGGTTCAGCACTTAAAGCGCTTGAAGGCGAGAAAGAGTGGGAAGATAAGATTGTTGAGCTTGCAAACGCACTTGATTCTTACATTCCAGAGCCAGAGCGTGACATCGATAAAGCATTCATCATGCCTATCGAAGACGTTTTCTCAATCCAAGGCCGTGGTACTGTTGTAACTGGTCGTGTTGAAGCAGGTATTATCCGCATCAACGACGAGATTGAAATTGTTGGTATCCGTGATACAACTAAGTCAATCTGTACTGGTGTTGAAATGTTCCGTAAACTGCTTGACGAAGGTCGTGCTGGTGAGAACATTGGTGCACTTTTACGTGGTACTAAGCGTGAAGACGTTGAACGTGGTCAAGTACTAGCTAAGCCTGGTTCAATCAAGCCACACACTACTTTTGAATCAGAAGTATACGTACTTTCAAAAGATGAAGGTGGTCGTCATACTCCATTCTTCAAAGGTTACCGTCCACAGTTCTACTTCCGTACAACAGACGTAACTGGTGACGTACAGTTACCAGAAGGCGTAGAAATGGTAATGCCTGGTGATAACGTTAAGATGACTGTAACGCTAATCGCGCCAATCGCGATGGACGAAGGTCTTCGTTTCGCTATCCGTGAAGGTGGCCGTACTGTAGGTGCTGGTGTTGTAGCAACTATCGTAGAGTAATAGTTAGCCTAGCTAATTAATACTAAAAAAACCCGAGCTTAGCCTCGGGTTTTTTAATGTCTGCAATTTACTTCATGTGAAGGTGGCGCTCTTACCTTAGGGGTAGGTGCTTTGTAGCAACGTTCAACGAGTAATAATTAGCCTAGCTAATTAATACGAAAAAAACCGAGCTTAGCGTCGGGCTTTTTAATGTCTCAAGAAAAATACAGGTTTCAGGTATTAGGTGCGAGGCTTCAGGCAGAGCAAAGCGGTATTAATTTGATCATCGTAGCATGGGTTGAGTTTTATCGAACTCAGAGGATAAAGCATGAAGGTAGCGCACTTACTTAGGCATCGGTGCTTTGTAGCAACTATCGTAGAGTAATCATTAGTTGTAATGCATTAAGCATTAATAAAACCCGAGCTCAGTCTCGGTTTTTTTATGCCTGAGGTAAAGTGTAATTATTAATGTTATCGCTGTAACAAAGTAGGAGTATGAACTTAGTTAGTAACCAGCATTCTTACGTAATTCATCAAGCATGTCTTGGTTACCCATCATTTCGTCAAGCGTTGCCCTGACTGCATTGTCAGAGGTATTGTCATAAACTGAAAGTAGATGTTGCGCCATTTGCTTTGTATAGCCATCTTGTTTATTTTGAGCTTGGTAGTATTGCGCCATCAACCCTTGTGCAGCTAAGCGACGGATATAATCATTCGTGTCTTGCTCTAACAAGTTTGTAAATTGCTCTGCAAGGCGGTAATCAAGTACCGGTGTTTGAGTTGATAGCTCAACAGCTTGAATTTTAAATTTTTCGTTACTACTGTTGTTCGCTAAATTTAAAATGTTACCTACTACTTCATAGTCATACTCGGGCATAGTAGATTTATTTAGAATATACATATTCATTTGCAGTTGGCTCAGTGCAGCTAACCTATTTAAATCAGAGATGCTTGGATCTAAAGTTTGCTCTCTTAATTGAGAGTTTATTTGTTTAGCATAATCAGGTTCTGATTTGATCCTTAAATCATAGTCTTCTGGTAAGTCTGCATAAAAGCTATAAAGAGGATTTTGCTCACGTCGTTTTTCATCTTCTTGCTGCTGTTTTTCCTCTAGTACGCCAAGAACAAGTTCCTTAAATTCGTCGGTATCTTGTTCTTGATAAGAGCCATTAGCGTGCAGTGTTAAGTTTGCTACTTTGCGTTGTAGCGAACTTACTTTCTTGCTTAGTTCGTCAATTAAGGCTTCATTTGATTGCTGATATTCTGCAGGAGTACTATTAGAAACTGTGGGGCTTAGCTGTTGCTTGGGTTTATTAAGTGAACTGGGCTGATCTTTAAAAAATGTTCCGTAGCATGAAATTACCAAGGCAAGTGTTGCTATAGTAATCGCAATAGTTCCTTTGTTTATAGTCATAAAATAATCTGCCTCTAAAATGGGTAATTCATCTGTTTTCGAAATATAAGTCTGTTAAAAAATGTGTTAAACGAGGATGAAATATACGGGTTAATTAAGAAGGCGGGGCGTGAGTGGCAAAATACGGTGTTTAAATTGGCTATAAGCGCTAGACCTAAGCCTAGCGCGTAAAGCTTAATGCGATTTTGCGTATTGCTCAGCTTGCTTCCACACTCTTAGTGTATTACCGCTTAAAATCTTTTTAATATCGGTGTCGCTGTAACCTCTGTCCATCAAACCTTGAACTAGGTTAGGGTAGCTAGACACATCTTTTAAGCCGATAGGCAGTGAGTCACCTACACCGTCGTAATCAGAGCCAATACCAACATGCTCGATACCAATTAACTTCACAACGTGATCAATATGATCAAGCACTTGCTCTAAGCTTGCAAATGGGTAGGGGTTTTTAGCGCGATATGCAGCATCAAAATCATTACTTAATTTGGTGCCTTCTTTTTTTGCAGACTCTTTTGTACTTTTTAGCTGCTTGCCCCAACTACCTGCTTTAGCAGTAACAAAGCTTGAGCCAAAGTTAATTTGAATAACCCCGCCATTCTTTTTCAGCACCAGTAGCATGTCGTCATTCATATTACGCTCAAAACCGGGTGTGTATTTGCGTAGCGATGAATGCGAAGCTATAACGGGTGTTTTAGAGAGTTCTATTACCTGATAAAACGCATCATCAGAAATGTGCGAAACGTCGATTAACATGCCAATGTTGTTCATTTCAGTAACTAGCTTTTTACCAAAAGGGCTTAAGCCTTTCCATTTACGGCGAATGTCGTATGACGAGTCAGAAATATGATTGCTTTGCGAATGAGCAAGGGTAATATAACGCACACCACGGTCGAAAAAGTGTTGTAGATTTTTCATATCACCTTCAATAGGTGAGCCATTTTCCATGCCCATAGCAATCGAAAGCTTACCTTGCTTAAACTGCTCTTCTATATCGGCAGTTGAGCTGGCAATTGCAAATTTGTCGGGTGCACGTTGTGCGATTGCTTCCATACTATCAATAAGTAAATTAGCAAGTTGATAGCTTTTACCTTTGCCTTCAAATTCTAAGTGAGCAGGAATGTAAATCGACATAAATGGGGCATTTAAACCGCCTTGTATAGCACGAGGGTAGTCAAAGTCACCATCGTCGGTGGCTTTGGTAACGTCGGCCCATTTGTCGTGTAGACGGTAAGGTACATCAATATGGGTATCAATTAAAATTGTGTCTTTTGCCAGCTTAATTGCTTTATCTGATGCGGTTATTGTTGTTGCATTGGCTTGACTACTTAATGCTAGTGATATGGCTACCACTAGAGTGCTGAGTTTTATCATTTTATGGCTCTTTGGGTAAAAAGCCATTGTGTACTTTCAATACAAAAGTTACAAGTGCTACAAAGTTAACTGTATCTAATCAAACGATTGTGCCTGATGCTCTTCACTTTGCAGCGCTTTAAATTCACCTTTGGAAATGATAGTTACCGACTCATGTAGTTCTGAGAAAAATACCATAGCTTCACCACTTTTAAGCTGCAGCTTTACTTGGTTTACTTTCGATTCAATACTGGCTTCTACTTCGCCATAATCAGTGCCTTCGCGCAGTACATAGCTTTCTATTAGGTTGTATAAGGTGTCTTTATCAAGTTGCTCGTAAGGAATGATCATACTGACTCTTTGTTGGTTTTATTTAATACATATTGGCCAAAATAACTTGGCACCGCTTGCTCTAACCAAAATACCGGCTTAAATGGATTTTTACCGCTAATAAAGCCCACATGCCCGCCTTTTTCAGAGATGCGCAGCGTAACATGCTCACTCACATCTTGCCTACTTGGTACGGCCTTTATAGAGAGCATAGGATCGTCTTTGGCATGAATAATTAATGTTGGCACCGCTATATGTTTTAAATATGGCATAGCACTGGCTTGGCGGTAATAATCATGTGCATTTTCAAAGCCGTGTAAAGGCGCGGTAAGTTGATTATCAAACTCTAACAAGTCGTCAATTTCCATTAATTGATCGGTAGTTATCGATATTTGCTGCTTAATTTGTGGCAATTTACGCTGCATTGATTTTTTCATGCGATCGAGTAAATATTTTTGATAAATTTTACCTAAACTTTTTCGAATAACATCCGATGATGCCGATAAATCATAAGGTGCAGATACCAGTGCTGCTGCACTTAGCGGGCATTGTTGCTGTTGCTCGCCTAAATACTTAGCTAATACATTACCACCTAGCGAAAAGCCTACCGCAACTAAAGGTCGGTTTGGATATAGCTGCTTTAAGTGGTTTATAAAAAAGCTTAAGTCGGCTGTATCACCACTGTGATAAGCACGTGGTAAGCGATTTACTTCGGTGGAGCAGTTTCTAAAATGCATAAGCACCACTGCAAAACCTTGCTTTTTTAAGGCTTTCATCATGCCTTTGGCATAAAAGCTATTTATATTGCCTTCAAGTCCATGTAGTACCACAGCAAGAGGAGCCGTTTCGTTATGCGGTAGCGACCAAGCAAGCTCGATAAAGTCACCATCGGGAGTATCAAGTTGCTCCAATTGGTAGCGAGTATGATGAAATGGGCGGAAAAAACGCGGCATTATGGTCTGAACGTGACGATTGGTCATCCACCATGCGGGTTTGAACTTATGGATCATGTTTGTACTACACACTTTGCAATAAACGAGGCGCTAGTGTAGCAAATTTTTCGGCTAGGAAAATAAAAAGCGCCTAATCAGTAAACTGATAGGCGCTTTGTGCGTCGTGCTTAATTTTGGTCAGGAATTTCTGCTTCTTGTACTTTCTTAATAAAGTAGTATACAAAGAAAAGGCACAAGCTAATAACGATCCCCAGAAAACCAAACGATAAGAACAGTACTGGGTCGGTAAAAAAATCTCTGAAGAATACGTCCATAACTTGCCTCCTAATGTCTATGGGTTAATCATAAGCTGGGTTTAGGGATACAGTTATGATCAAGATCAAGTTATTTACCTAAGTGAAATAATGAGCGATATGAAGTTGATTTGGATCATGTTTTGAGAAGAAGGTATTAGGTTTAACAGATGGGTAAAGGGAGCAGGTGAAAACAGCTTTGACCACTGAGAATATAAGGATTAAAGAGGTTTTAATTTTTCCCTATAAAAGCGCAGCGCCTTTTAACCTGTTTGTGTATAAGTCACTTAAAGATCTTTTGCACAAAGAGAAAAGAATGAGCAGTAAAAGAGGGTAGGACTCATAAGTATTGAAATATGCGCGAGCTGTTTTTTCTGGCGCTTTGTACCTAAAAGCTGGCCTTTAAATATAATTCAATATTATTTGGCTCGGTACACTTTACCAATTCACATTCATTTACTGCATTTATTAGCATTTGCTGTTGCTGCTTTTCAAGCTTGAGCTCAGCGCTAAGCAGCTCTTTGCGTATGTTTGCATAGTCAGTAATAGCTTGTTGGTGTACTTTTAAATAACTGCGTGCTGCGCGTAGTTGCTGCATCACGTTATTATCGAGCTCATTAACAACTTGTGTTAATACTCCAAGCTGCTGACTATTTACAACTAAGTTTAGTGAATCTAAATACAAGAGTAATAAACACAAATTAACGTTTTTACCTTGCTGGTTTTGTAACTCCAGCAAGGTTTGTTGTTGCACTGGCTTGGCGTACAAAGTGCAGGAAAATTGCCAAAAATGGTCGCTATTGAGCAAGTTCATCGGCGAACGCCTGCTCTTTTTGTTCCATTTCGTCTAGCGCCATAAGGAGCGCTTCTTCAATGTCGTTAAGCTTAGGTGTAAGTGTGGCTTGCTTGGCTAGTAACTCTTTTAGCTTGGCTTTATTGTCATCAGAATATAGCTCGTTATCACCTAATGCTACTTCAACCTCATTGAGCTCTGCAGCGTATTTGTCGAGTTGCTTTTCGAGCTTTTCAATTTGTTTTTTAAGCGGTTGCGTGGCTTTTCTAAATTCGGCCTCAAGGCGTTTTTGCTCTTTACGGTTAATACCTGAATTAGCTTTTACTTCGTCACTTTGCTCTGTTTTAGTCGCTTCTTTATTGGCGTTAAGCAGCCATTGGTAATACGCATCTAAGTCGTAACCAAATTGAGTTACTTTGCCGTCATCTACTAAGTAAAATTCATCGGCGGTGTTTTTAAGCATATGGCGGTCGTGCGATACAGTAACCATAGCGCCCTCAAAGCCTTGCAGTGCCATAACAAGTGCATGGCGCATTTCTAAATCAAGGTGGTTGGTTGGCTCATCGAGTAGTAATAAATTTGGCTTTTGATATACCAGCATGGCAAGTACTAAACGTGCTTTCTCGCCCCCCGAAAAGGGTGCTACTGGCTCAAGCGCTTTATCACCAATAAAGGCAAATCCGCCTAAAAAATCACGCAGTGATTGCTCAGTAGCCTTTGGGTTAAGTCGTTGTATATGTGTTATTGCATTGGCTTTTAAATCAAGAGATTCAAGTTGATGCTGCGCAAAATAACCAATATTTAGCCCATGGTGCTGAATAACTTCGCCAGCTTGAGGCTCTAAATCACCCGAAAGCAGTTTAATTAGCGTTGATTTACCCGCGCCATTTCGGCCAAGTAAAGCAATGCGGCTGCCTGGTACTAAGTTTAATTCTATATTATTTAAAATGGTGACATCACCATATCCCGCTTTGGCTTTATCTATTGTCATTAGTGGGTTTGGTAATGCTTTTGGCTCGGCAAACTCAAAGTTAAATGGCGAGTCGGCATGTGCTGGAGCTAATTTTTCCATACGCTCAAGTGCTTTCACGCGGCTTTGTGCTTGCTTAGCTTTACTGGCTTTTGCTTTAAAGCGAGTTATAAACTGTTCTAGATGAGCAATTTGCTCTTGTTGCTTATCAAACATGGCTTGCTGCTGTAGCATGCGCTCGGCCTTTTGACGCTCAAACTGCGAGTAGTTGCCTTTGTACACGTTGATAAGTTGTTTATCTATATGCCAAATTTGATCAACTACGGCATCTAAAAACTCACGGTCATGCGATATCAGCACTAAAGTTCCAGTATAAGCACGTAAAAAACGTTCAAGCCAATATACTGCGTCTAAATCAAGGTGGTTAGTGGGCTCATCAAGTAATAACAGGTCGGCATCGCGAATAAGCGCTTGGGCTAAATTTAAGCGCATACGCCAGCCACCCGAAAATGAACTTACCGGGTTTTCTATTAAGTTATTAGCAAAGCCTAAACCATGTAATAGCTCACCAGCGGTTGATTCAATGCTGTAGCCTTTAATGTTTTCAAGCTGAATATGTATTTTAGCTTGTGCGTCGCCATCGTTAGCTTGCTCGGCTTCACGCAGTGCAATACGCATGGCGTAATACTGCGGATGACCTTGTAGTACATAGTCTATTGCGCTTATTTCCAGTGCGGGAGTTTCTTGTTTTACTGACGCTATAGACCAGTCTTTAGGTATAGTAAAGTTACCGCCATCGAGCTGTAGCTCTGCTTTGAGGAGGCTAAATAGGGTTGATTTACCACAACCATTAGCGCCTACTAGGCCTACTTTATGCTCTGGAAATAACGTAGCAGATGCATTTTTTAATAAAGCTTTACCGCCACGAAGAAGTTCTATTTCTGAGATTTGGATCATAAATGCGTTACTTTACTGTGCCCTAATTGAATTGCCAATATGATAACACGGATCGTATTGGGCATATCAACCGTATCAACGCATCACGTAATACGATAAAATAACATTAGGTCAAACTGTGGGAAAAATCTCGTGAAACAAAAAAAGCGATTTATAGCTGGGGCAACATGTCCTGAATGTAAAGCCATGGATAGGTTAATGCTTTACAAAGAGCATGATGTAGAAAAAGTAGAATGTGTAGAGTGCGGCCATAAAATGGCACAGCCAGAACAGGCTGTGCAGGCGTCAACACGCCAGTTTGAACAAGTTATAGGCGTGTTTAAACCAGGAGATTAAATCCTTTGCTGCATAGCTGCATATTAATAATGTGGCGGTGGTGGCTCAGGTTCGTTTGACATCATCGATGATGATGACTGCGATTCTTTAATTTTTTCAGCCAGTAGCTCTGTTTGGCGTTTCATTTTTGCCAACAGCTGCTGGTGAACTTTTATTTCGTCATTTAAAATATCAATTGTTTCGTCTTGAAAAGCCACTTTGGCCTCAAGTTCCATTAAGCGATGTTCAATTGTGTTCATTATTCTCTCGTATAATAAATCGCTCTGCGATACCGCTGGAGCTTTCGGTTAATAACGACCTGCCGTTATCTGTAAATGTTACATCGAGCACCACGGCCGATTTAGGCTTACTGCCTTCGCGTGGTGTCACTTGCCAAGTTTGAATTTTTTCACCGCTCGATATTTGCCATAAATCAATGCGTTTATTAGGCGACCCAGTTGCTAGCAAATCACCTTGATCGTTAAAGCGTACCGCCGTAAAAATTTTCTGACGCGCAATATACTTCAGTTTACTTACAAGATCACCTGTAGTCAGCTTCCATACATTTGCTTGTGCCATACTGTCGGCCGTAAATGCATAGCGACCTTGTGGGTCAAGCGTAACTTGAGTAACACGAGTAGGGTGGTTAAAGCGATGAATCACTTGCCCTGTACGCGTATCCCAAAAGTAAGCAACGTAATCGTTTGAACCACTTAAAGCATAGCGCCCGTTAGGGGCAAGATCGACCGTGTTTACTTTTTCTTGGTGGCCTAAAAACTCAATACGGCGGCCAGTTTCAAGGTTAATAAACACCACTACGCCATCGCTGCGCCCGTATAGTACGCTACGGCCTTGGTTGCTTATAGCAATATCGCGAATACTGGATTTTTGTATTTTGTAGTAACCTTTATTTTCGCCGGTGGCAATATCCCATACCGCAAAGGTGGTTTTTTCGGCGGTAACAGCCACACTGTTGTCAAAAGCGATCGCAACGGCATAAACCAAGCTATCTTGGGCTTGTTGCTGAAACCATTGGTATTTAAGTGCTTGCTGTTGATTATCCCACAGCGCGACCCCATGGTTAATGGAGGAGACTAAGCTGTATTTACCATCATGCGATAGCGCCGATGAAAACGCGCCTTGTGCAGCATGTTCATAACTGGCAACAGCTTGTTGTTTTTCATCACTACAGGCGATGGCCGATAAACAGCAAAACACGATAAAAAAAGTACGAAATAACGGCATATTACAAGCATTTCCTCTTAACTCTTAGTGATTGAGAGGTTAGACTAGGTCTCGTTGAAGGCCTAGGTTGTTTGTCTAATCACTGGATATGTTTTTAGTTTAGCTAACAACGTAAATTTTAGTTATTAAACAAGCAGCCTATCATGTAGGTCGTTAATCTTTAACTAGTAATAATACAATAAATGGCAACTGCAAAGTGTGTCGGAGATTTAAAATGAAAAAGACGATTAAATTGTCATTGATTGCAGCGTCAGTTTTAGCGCTTACAGCATGTAATCAAGAAGCAAAAAAAGAGCAAGCTGAAGTTAAACTAGACACTGTAGCGCAGCAACAAGCATACGGTATTGGCGCATCGGTAGGTAACTTTTTAAATAAAGACTTAGCCGATAAAAAAGAAATTGGTATTGAACTAGACCAAGCGCTGTTAATTCGTGGTTTTGAAGATGCACTTGCTGGTAATGCAAAAATTGACGAAGAAAAAATTCGCGAAGTATTAACTGAGTTAGATACATCAGTGCGTACTAAGCAGGAAGCACAAGCAAAAGTAGAGTCTGAAAAAAGCAAAGAAGCGGGTGTAAAATACCTAGCTGATAACGCTAAAAAAGAAGGCGTTACTGTTACTGAGTCTGGCTTACAGTACGAAGTGATTACTCAAGGTGATGGCGAAAAACCAGCTGCAACTGATGTAGTTAAAGTACATTATAAAGGCACACTTTTAGATGGCACTGAATTTGATAGCTCATATTCACGTAACGAGCCAACAACTTTCCCTCTTAACCGTGTAATTACTGGTTGGACTGAAGGTTTACAACTTATGCCTGTTGGTTCTAAATATAAATTTACAATTCCTTCTGAGCTAGCTTATGGCGACCGTGATTTAGGTAAAATTCCTGCTAATTCAACACTTGTATTTGAAGTGGAATTATTAGAAATTCAAAACGATGCAGATGCTGCAGCAGCAGAGTAAATAAGAGATAAGCTAAAAATAATTTAGCCTACATATACAAAAAGGGACTTTAAGTCCCTTTTTTAATGCCTAAATAACGGTGCGCTTGTTAATCCGTATGATTAGCAAATAAGTTATCAATAAGCTCATCTTCTAGCGCAAAGCGCGCTTCAAGTGCTTCACCAAGAACAGATAAGTCATTGTCAAAGCCTACTAGTAAATCTTCTTTATCAACTTCAGCGTATTTATCGTTAAAATCTAGCGCAATGTCGGTGGTATCTGTTATTTTTGGGTAAATAGCATTTGCTAGCAATTGGCTTTCTGGGCCTTTACTTTCACAAGCCTTAGCAATGTCATCGTATATTTCAAAGTGACCGGCAGATAAGTAATCCATTAAAATTTGGCAAAACGTTTCAATTTGTTGTGGTTCAGGCAGGGCATGATCTTTTTTATCAGAAGGTGAAAACCCAGCTAGCTTACAATAAAGCACAATGAGGCGTTGTCGCTCGTTTAGCCATTTATCAATTACAGTATGGCTACCCCCCCACTTTTGTTGAGCATTTTCTACACGCGTCAGCATAATCGTTCTCCTAAGCTGGGTTGGTTTTTTAGTTAAAAGTAAAAATTGTTTATACTTCAAGATATAGTTAATTGATGTGTATATCAACTAGTAAAATAGATGATCTAGAAGCAGTTTATTTTATTTGTAGGGAATTGATAATTTATTGCAGGCAAGAAAAAACCACCTGTTACGGTGGCTTAATTTTTTTCTATGGCTTGTTATAACAAGCTTTCTTATTTTTATTAGAAGATTTTTGTTATTGTTATTTTAAAACTTTTATTTTTATTGTTTTAAGATTTTTATTATTGTTTTTGTTAACGCGGGATAAACAATACCAAGGATTTAAGTATGTTGCAAACATATTAATGAAAAGTTTTAATTGTTGCTACTGTTTGCTTGTTTAATAGTCAAAAACAGTTAAAAACTCAAAACATCTTGATCTACCTCCTGTTGCTGTCAATTTAATCGCTTAGCGATAGAGAGGTAATGAATATGGTGGTACAATCTTGCTCAATTTCTATAAGCATTAGGATTATTTTACGCTATGAGCGAATTAAAAAACGACCGTTATTTACGTGCACTTGCAAAACAACCTGTTGATGTAACTCCAGTATGGATGATGCGCCAAGCAGGACGCTATTTACCAGAATACCGTGCTACACGTGCACAAGCGGGCGATTTTATGAGCCTGTGTAGAAATGCTGAGCTTGCTTGCGAAGTAACACTACAACCATTACGCCGCTACCCGTTAGATGCCGCTATTTTATTTAGTGATATTTTAACCATTCCAGATGCTATGGGCTTAGGTCTGTACTTTGAAACGGGTGAAGGTCCAAAGTTCGAGCGTCCAATTTCATCGCTTGCCGATGTTAAAAAAATTCCTAAGCTAGATCCAAACGACGATCTTGGTTATGTAATGAATGCGGTTAGTACTATTCGTCGTGAACTAAAAGGCGAAGTACCATTAATTGGTTTTTCGGGTTCACCGTGGACGTTAGCGACTTATATGGTTGAAGGCGGCAGCAGCAAAGTATTTGGCAAAATTAAAAAAATGGCATTTGCAGAGCCGCAAACGCTACATTTATTACTCGATAAACTAGCTGATTCGGTTATCGATTACTTAAATGCGCAAATTAAAGCTGGTGCACAATCGTTAATGGTGTTTGACTCATGGGGCGGTGTATTAAGCCCGCGCGACTACAATGAGTTTTCATTGCAGTACATGCACAAAATTGTTGATGGTTTAATTCGTGAATACGATGGCCGTAGAGTACCAGTTACTTTGTTTACTAAAAATGGTGGCCAATGGATTGAAGCAATTGCAGCAACTGGTTGTGATGCTATCGGCCTTGATTGGACCATTAATATTAGCGATGCTAAGCGCCGTGTAGGCGACAAAGTAGCATTACAAGGTAACATGGACCCGTCAATGCTGCACGGTACGCCAGAGCGTATTCGTCAAGAAGTAGCGACTATTTTAGAAGACTTTGGCACAGGTAATGGCCACGTATTTAACCTTGGCCATGGTATTACACCAGATGTAGACCCTGAAAATGCGGGTGTGTTTATTAATGCCGTGCATGAGTTCAGTGCTAAATACCATAAGTAATTAATACCAAATAAAGTACTGAGTGTTTAGTGTGTTACTTTACTGCATGCTAAACAACAAAAAGCCCGCTTACTATTTTTAGTAAGCGGGCTTTTTAATAGGGCGTGTTTGGCACTTATGTGTCGTTATTGCCTATTTATCAAATAACCGCATTACATAGGTTATTCTTAGCTTAAAAGCTTTATTTAAATAAGCGATTTAATCCATTTAACGCTGCAACTCGGTAGGCTTCAGCCATAGTTGGGTAGTTAAAAGTGGTATTTACAAAGTATTCAATATTATTGCCGCCATTTTTTTGCTCCATTATGGCTTGGCCAATGTGGACAATTTCTGAGGCGCGCTCACCAAAGCAATGTACACCCAGTACTTCTTTGGTTTCTGTATGAAATAATATTTTTAAAGTACCCACTTCAGTACCCGCAATTTGCGCACGCGCAAGGTGTTTAAATTGCGCACGACCTACTTCATACGGAACTTTAGCAGCAGTAAGTTGCTGCTCGGTTTTACCTACTGAGCTCATTTCAGGAATAGTATAAATACCCGCTGGAATATCAATAATCAGTTTTTCATCACAGTTGCCACAGGAAATTGCATCAGCTGCAATACGGCCTTGGTCAAATGCGGCACTCGCTAGGCTTGGGTAACCAATCACATCGCCTACAGCGTATACGTTGTCAATTTCGGTTTGATAGGTTTCGTTTACTTTTAACTGGCCACGGCTATCAGGTTTTAAGCCAATTGCTTCAAGGTTAAGCTTGTCGGTATTACCGGTGCGGCCATTAGCAAACAAAATACAGTCAGCTTTTACGCGTTTACCCGATTTTAAATGCATAATTACACAGTCATCACGGGTTTCAATATGATCAAACTCTTCGTTATGACGAATTACAATACCGCTATTCCAAAAGTGATAACTCAGCGCGTCAGATATTTCTGTGTCCATAAAGGCAAGTAGGCGGTCGCGAGTGTTAACTAAATCAACTTTGGCACCTAAGCCTTTAAAAATAGAGGCATACTCACAACCAATTACACCCGCACCATAAATAAGTACGCGATGTGGGTCGTGGGTTAACCCTAAAATAGTATCGCTGTCGTAAATACGAGAATGGGTAAAGTCTACTTCTGGCGGACGGTATGGGCGCGAACCTGTAGCAATAACAATAGTCTTGGCCGTTAAACGCTCAGTTGAACCATCTTGGCGAGTTACTTCAACTGTATGTTTATCAATAAAACGCGCGTCACCTTGAAACATTTGAATACGGTTACGGTCGTAAAAACTGCTACGTAAATTAGACTGCTTAGAAATAACTGAGCTGGCATGGCGTAAAATGTCAGGAAAAGTGAGTCGAGCAAGTCGATCACCGGTATTAAATAAAGGGTTTGTTTTATATTCTATATAACGGCTAACCGAGTGACGTAGGGCTTTAGAGGGAATGGTTCCCCAATGTACACAGCCCCCACCTACGGCTTCGTGGCGTTCAATAACAGCCACTTTTTTGTTATTTTTTGAAAGGTTCATAGCGGTACCTTCACCGCCAGGACCCGTGCCAATAATTACTGCATCATATTGGTATGTCACGGGTGTTTTTTTCTTTTCTGGTTGTTTGGCCACAGCCACTCCTATATTAACTAAAAGAGGCTTTTAATAACCTCGCATTAAGTGCTAGCCATGCCTGTTTCTGATTTTCCCAGGCGGCTTCCAGCTCATGGTATTGTGCCATTAATGCTGAACGTTCACACTGCTTTGCCATGTTATTTTTTTTAACTTCTAACACTTGTTTTTGTAGTGAACAATAATTTTGCAGTTTTTTCAGCAATAAATCATATTCTTGTTGTAATAATGTAAGCTTATCTTGTGCTAAAGGCAATTTTGCAAGACGAACTTGTGTTTTGCTCATTAAAGTTTCGGCCTTGGCTTTTTCAATGCGTTCAACCGGTGTGCGCTTTAGTTTACTGGCTAAACCAAGGGCAGCTAACGAGCGAATAACCCATTTAGTGGGGTCATAATGAAACCACCTAATGCCGTTACGGTAATCACTGGCAAAAATATGATGAAAGTTATGATACCCCTCGCCATATGTAAATAGGGCTAAAAAGCCGTTGTCGCGGGCGGTATTTTTTTCGGTGTACGGACGAGAGCCCCAAATATGGGCTACCGAATTAATAAAAAAGGTAAAGTGCTGACTAAGTACTAAGCGCAGTAAACCGGCAAGTAATAACATGCCCCATACATCGCCAACTAGTAATCCTAGCGTAAGAGGTAGGCCTACATTCATTAAAAGAGCTAACTTTAAATAATGTTTGTGTTGCCACATTACAATTTTATTGCGTTGTAAATCGCGACAGTTACTGTAATCGCCGTAGCTATCAGCTTGATAGTCACGTAACATCCAGCCAATATGGCTATACCAAAAACCATTGGTTGCGGCATAAGGGTCTTTTATTGGGTCGTCAACTTGGCCGTGATGCACACGGTGGTCGCTGCTCCAATGTAGTGCACTGTTTTGCAGTGCAAATGCACCGCCTAAGGCAAACACAAACTCAACCGCCGGATGGGCGTTATAGGTTTTATGCGCCCACAATCTGTGGTAACCGGCAGTAATTGATAAGCCTGCATAAAACATGCAGCCGACAAAGGCAATCCAGTGGGCACTAGAAAATCCGTAGTTAATACCATACCAAGGCACAAGCGTTATCGCGGCCAAAAAAGTAAGGCTAAAAAATAGGACGTTGGTCCAAATAAGTGGTGGTTTGTTCATAATTCTCTATCTCAGCGTACAACTGTAAGCTAAAATAATATTTCAAACTCTTGGCGTCAAGTATTAGACTGAGTAATTAAACTATTTTAATCAAAATTTGCTATAAATTCATTCAGGGAGCTGTTGATGTCGGGTGTTAGAGCGCAACAGAAACAAAAAACACGACAAGCGTTAATTGAGGCGGCATTTAATCAGTTGAGTGCCGATCATAGCTTTTCAAACTTAAGTTTACGCGAAGTTGCGCGTGAAGCCGGTATTGCACCAACTTCTTTCTATCGACATTTTAAAGATATGAACGAACTGGGTTTAACCATGGTTGATGAAGCGGGTTTAACCCTGCGTCAACTTATGCGCCAAGCGCGCCGACGCATTGCCAGCGGTGGTAGCGTAATAAATACTTCGGTGGTGACCTTTATGGAGTTTATTGACAACTCGAGTAATCAATTTAGGTTATTACTGCGCGAACGATCTGGTACTTCAAAAGCGTTTAGAGCGGCGGTAGCACGCGAAGTTAAGCACTTTATTTTAGAGTTGGCGCACTACCTAGAAAGCGAAACAAAATGCGATGCCACCCATGCGTATATTCAATCTGAAGCCATGGTAACACTGGTATTTAATGCTGGAGCAGAAGCGCTTGATTTAGAGGGCTTACAACGCGATGAGTTAGTAGAGCGTGTTATTTGGCAATTGCGCTACATTACTCGTGGTGCAACGCATTATGTGCGAGAAACAAATAAAGAGATTTAAACAGAGTAAAAAGTTAATCTAAGCACTGTGCTTTACAGTGCTTAGTAATTTAAGCACTTTGCGGTGCTTTATTGTTAAAAAACCTCACCAAACCTTTCTTTAGTGCATAATTATTTCCGTTTAAAGCGATGTTAAATACAAAAATTAGAATTTTTATGCTTGCACCTTGTGCATGGTAATGTTAAAAATAAGCCTCACTCGACACAAATAAGAAAGCAAGATGCATATTATTCGTTTAATTACACTAAAACTGAACCTCTTACTGCTATGGCAAGTGAGCGGGGATTAGTGTGTTTGCATTGAGCTAAACATAAAAAACCCCGCACTTGCGGGGTTTTTTTTATCTCGCGGTAGGATAAGTTAACAATAAATAGCATTGGAATGAGAGGCTGTTATGCAAGACCAAGATAAAGTATGGATTTTTGATACCACATTACGTGATGGTGAGCAGGCGCTTAAAGCAAGCCTTACCGAAGATGATAAAATTCAGCTAGCGCACACCATTAGTCGCTTAAATGTAGATGTAATGGAAGTGGGTTTTCCGGTATCGAGCCCAGCAGATTTTCGCTCCGTGCAGCGTATTGCTACCGAGGTTAAAGGGCCAATTATTTGTGGCCTAGCGCGCTCAGTTGCTAAAGACATTGAAGCATGTGGCGAAGCACTTCGTAACGCGCAGCAAAGTCGAATTCATACTTTTATTGCTACCAGTCCTTTGCACCTTGAGCACAAGTTACGCATGAGCTTAGACGATGCCACTGCTATGGCAGTTAAATCAATTAAATTAGCACGTAACTATACCGATGATGTGGAGTTTTCGTGTGAGGACGCCGGACGTACACCGCATTGGGATTTATGCCGCATTGTAGAGCAGGCAATTAAAGCCGGTGCTTCTACTATTAATTTACCCGATACAGTTGGCTTTGTAACGCCGGGCGAATACGCAGGCATGATCCGTCATTTAATGAACAATGTGCCAAATATTGATAAAGCACGCTTAAGTGTGCATTGCCATAACGATTTAGGCTTAGCTGTTGCCAACTCTATTGCTGCTGTGCAAGCGGGTGCTCGCCAAATTGAGTGTACTATTAACGGCATTGGTGAACGTGCGGGTAACTGCTCACTTGAAGAAGTGGCAATGATCATGAAAATGCGCAAAGACCACTTAAACGTGTATACCGATATTAAAAGTGAAGAAATTTATCGCGCATCTCGCCAAGTGGCTAAAATTTGTAATATGCCAGTACAGCCTAATAAAGCCATTGTGGGCGAGAACGCCTTTGCACACAGCTCAGGTATACATCAAGACGGTGTATTAAAAGCGCAAAATACCTACGAAATCATGTCGCCAGAAAGTGTGGGTGTACCGAGCAACCAATTAAATATGACTTCACGCTCTGGACGCCATGTTATTGAACATCGCTTAGAAGAATTAGGCTATCAAAAGTCTGATTATGATATGGATAGTCTATACGAAAGTTTTATAGCCTTGGCTGATCAAAAAGGTACTGTATACGATTACGACCTTGAAGCGATGATTTACTTTAATCAAATTAACGACAAAGACGAAAAGTACCAATTAGAGTTTGTTAACTCGGTATCTAACTCACAATCGGTAGCCAGCTCTACTATTGGCATGTTGATAGATGGCGAAGCTAAACAAGAAGCAGCAACGGGGAATGGCCCAGTTGAAGCCTCTTTTGCTGCTATTGAGCGCTTAACCGGAATGAGCGTAGAAATGATTGAGTATAACTTAGAAGCCACAGGCCAAGGTGCAAGTTCACTTGGGCAGGTAAACATTATTGCTAAATTTAACGGCCGCCCTTATCACGGTGCGGGCATAGCAGCAGATGTGGTAGAAGCGTCGGTACGCGCTATGGTTCGTGTTTATAATTTAATTTATCGCGCACAAAAAGTGTCTGATTTAAAACAACAAAGGAAAGCAGGATGAGTAAAACAAACTACAGTGTAGCCGTATTAGCGGGTGATGGTATTGGCCCAGAAATAATGGCAGCAGCAGAGCAAGTACTGGATGCAGTGAGCAATAAGTTTGGTTTTACTCTAAACCGCGAACACCATGCAATTGGTGGGGCAGCCATCGATAAGCATGGAAAAGCCTTACCACAAAGTACAGTTACAGCCTGTGAAAATGCCGATGCTATTTTATTTGGTGCTGTTGGTGGTCCAAAGTGGGAACATTTACCGCCCGATGAGCAACCTGAGCGTGGATCACTGTTACCACTGCGTAAACACTTTGGCTTGTTTTGTAATTTACGCCCAGCGCAATTATTGCCAGCACTAAGCACCGCATCGCCACTACGCGCTGATATTAGCGAGCAAGGCTTTGACATTTTGTGTGTACGTGAGCTAACCGGTGGCATTTATTTTGGTGAAAAAGGGCGCAGCGGCGAAGGCGAAAATGAATCAGCATTCGATACGCAAAGATACTCACGTAAAGAAATAGAACTTATTGCACGTTTTGCCTTTGAAGCCGCAAAACTGCGTAGTAGCCATGTTACTTCGGTTGATAAAGCCAACGTTTTAGCATCAAGCGTACTATGGCGCGAAGTTGTTACCGAAGTAAGTAAAGACTACCCAGAAGTAAAACTTGATTATATTTACGTAGATAACGCAGCAATGCAGCTTGTAAAACAACCAAGCCAGTTTGATGTATTACTGTGCGATAACTTATTTGGCGATATTTTGTCTGATGAGTGCGCGATGATCACCGGCTCTATGGGGTTATTACCATCGGCTAGTTTGAACCAGTCGGGCTTTGGTTTATACGAGCCAGCCGGTGGCTCAGCCCCCGATATTGCAGGTAAAGGCGTGGCAAATCCGATTGCACAAATTTTAAGTGCCGCACTAATGCTGCGTTACTCATTGGGCCAAGACGAAGCTGCACGCACCATTGAAAAAGCAGTAGCTGAAGCCGTTGCAGCGGGCGTAGGTACGCCAGATATATTTCCAAACGCTGGCTATACCACCAATGATGTTGCTGCAGCGATTGTTGCGCGCATTTAACTAAAAACACATTTTAATGCCGCAGTTCCGTTAGGCTGCGGCTCAAAACAGATTAGGGGATTAGCAAGTGGCCCAAACGTTATACGACAAAATTTGGCAAGCACATACAATTGCCAGCATCAACGAGCAAACCGACTTACTTTATATTGATCGTCATTTAGTACACGAAGTTACGTCACCACAAGCCTTTGCTGGTTTGCGTGAAAAAAACCGCACTGTACGCTGCCCAGAAAAAACCTTCGCTACTATGGATCATAATGTATCGACCAAAAGTCGCTCATTGGATGCTGCTAGCGAAGTGTCGAAAAATCAATTAATGGCGCTAGATGCAAACTGTAAAGAGTTTGGCATTGTGCTTTACGATTTAAACTCAATTAACCAAGGCATAGTGCATGTTATGGGGCCAGAGCAGGGTATAACTTTGCCTGGCACTACCATAGTATGTGGTGACAGCCATACGTCGACTCATGGTGCATTTGGTGCGCTTGCTCACGGTATTGGCACCTCAGAGGTTGAACACGTATTAGCAACGCAAACATTGCAACAAAAAAAGGCTAAGTCGTTAAAAATTCAAATAAATGGCCGTTTGCGTCCCACCGTTACTGCAAAAGACTTAATTATGGCGGTTATTGGTAAGTTAGGTACAGCGGGTGGCACGGGCTACGTTGCAGAATTTTGCGGTGAAGGAATTGAAGCGTTGTCGATGGAAGCACGTATGACGTTGTGTAATATGAGTATAGAAATGGGTGCCAAAGCAGGTTTAATTGCTTCTGACCAAATCACTTATGATTACCTAAAAGGTCGCCCATTTGCTCCTAAAGGCGCTGATTTTGACGCAGCTGTTAAGTATTGGGAAACATTAAAAACAGATGACGGTGCGCAGTTTGATCATGTTGTTGAGCTAGAGGCCAGCTGCATTCAGCCACAAATTACTTGGGGCACTAGCCCAGAGCAAGTGATTGGCGTAGACGAGTGTATTCCTGATCCTGATAAAGAACCTGACCTAATTAAAGCTGATGCGATCCGCAGTGCATTAAAGTACATGGGCCTAAAAGCGGGCGAAAAGTTATCAAGTGCAAAAGTAGATACCGTGTTTATTGGCTCGTGCACCAATAGTCGTATTGAAGATTTACGTGCAGCAGCAAAAATAGTCGAAGGTAAAAAAGTAGTTGCCGGTATTGAAGCGTTAATTGTACCGGGTTCTGGTTTAGTTAAAAAACAAGCCGAAGACGAAGGCTTAGCAGATATTTTTAAAGCAGCTGGCTTTGAGTGGCGTGAACCGGGTTGTTCAATGTGTTTAGCAATGAACGACGACCGCTTAGGTGCAGGTAAACGCTGTGCATCCACCTCAAATCGTAACTTTGAAGGACGTCAAGGCCGTGGCGGGCGCACCCATTTGGTTAGCCCTGCAATGGCCGCTGCGGCAGCTATACATGGTCACTTTGTTGATATTAGAGGAGAAGCCTAATGAGCATTTATTTTAGTGGCTTAATGGCCCCATTGGATAAAAACAACGTGGACACGGATCAAATTATTCCAAAGCAGTTTTTAACCTCAACCAGCCGCGAAGGCTTTGATGCCGCATTATTTTATGATTGGCGCTATTTAGAAAATGACGAGCCAAACCCTGATTTTATTTTAAATCGTCCTTGCTACCAAGGCGCGCAAATATTACTAACGCGCGACAACTTTGGTTGTGGGTCATCACGCGAACACGCGCCATGGGCACTAAAGCAATATGGTTTTGAAGTGATTTTGGCTGAAAGCTTTGCCGATATTTTCTTCAATAACTGTGGCAATAATCAAATGTTAGCCATTGCACTGCCTGGCGATACGCTAGAGCAATTATTTGTGTTAAGTGAGCAACATGACGATATTCATATCGATATCGATCTTGAAAATCAAACACTGACTAGCACTAAATTTGCCCCCATTAGTTTTGATATTCGCAAAGATGTAAAAGAGCGTCTATTAAGCGGCCTAGACTTTATTGGCGTAACCGAAACGCTAAACCCACAAATAGACGCGTTTGAGCAGCAACTTGCTGCAGAGCGTTCTTGGCAGTAAGTTGTTAAAATAAATTAAAAGACGTATTTAGCGCAGCATAAGCTGCGCTTTTTTATTTTAGCGGCAACACATTAATTGTTTTATCAATTTGTTCAAAATAAAAATGCAGTAGCTAAACTAGCGGCAGAAATGGCTGCTATTATTAATAAATTTATCCTTTTAAAGGTTTGAAAACGGGTTACTTTCGAGTCATCTATGGTCGCAAAAAAGCCATTTTTAAATGATTCAGCAAGGTTGGCATGTGCTGTTCCATCTAAAGAGTTTTGGGTAAGCTTTTGCCATTCATTTGGGTGTTGCTGAGCAAGGTATTTACATAGGGAAAGGTAATAACGATTTTGTAAAATCAATAATAATATGACTATTATTAAGCCTATATAATTTGTCATTTGGTTCTGCGCTCCATGCTAGTTATTAATTTTACAGTTGGCAGTATTTAATTATTATATTTTTTTTGCAACAATTTATATTTTAAAATTATCAGCGAGTTGCAAGTATCATTTGTTGGTTACTCCTGCACTTTGGTGGTTCATCGTGATTACTTCCTTTAAGTGAGTTAAAGGGCTATGGTACTAAAAACTATTATAAGGAATATGTGATGAAATTATTAACTGCAGCCACTTTATTATTGGCTTCATCAACTGTTGTAGCAAGCCCTGCGCCTTTGGTGTCTATTGCTAGCCACGATGCGTTTTTTAGTAATATTGCTGCACATTGCGGTAAAGCTTATGAAGGCAAGGTAAGTGTTGATAACGCCGCGGGACCAAGCTCATTTGCGGGCAAAAAATTAGTAATGCATGTACGTAAATGTACCGACAGTGAGCTGCAAGTGCCATTTCATGTGGGTGATGATGCATCGCGCACTTGGATTATTACTAAAACGGGCAGTGGCTTAAGCTTAAAGCACGACCATCGCCATAAAAATGGTTCTAACGACATCTCAACTATGTATGGCGGGCATACAAATGATGCTGGCTTTGCACAAATGCAGTCGTTTCCTGCCGATCAATATTCAAAAGAATTATTTGTTGCACAAGGGATAGCACAGTCGGTAGGTAATACTTGGCAAATGTATATTTATCCTGAGGTATTTACTTATCGTTTAATTCGTCAAGGCCGCGAATTTAAAGTGGATTTTGATTTAACTAAACCCATCACTCCGCCAGCAGCCCCTTGGGGATATACAGACTAAAATTATTCATCTTCGCACTGTAGTAAAACACTTAATGCTGGTTGGTAAGCTCTAGGGTTAGTAGGCATACTTTCGTACTCTTGCACGCCATCCAGCACTTTAAGCATAAATGTTTTATTAAGGCACAAGCGATTAGCATGGCGTAGTAAAAATACACTCTGATTTGCAAAGTGTTTGTAATCGTCTGACTGGATCTCTATTTTATAGTTATCATCGTCGAGTTTTGTTTGGTAATAATGTACTTTATTATCAAAGTCGTAGAGTTTTTCTGTTTTTGCTTGTTCGGCAAAAGCTGTGCCTACGCTTGAACAAGCTAGCAAAGTACTGCCAATAACTAAGCTAATGTTTAATCCTTGCATAAATAATTCCTTTAATTTGCGAACTTTATACCCATTAATACTATCAGTATTAAGCGCTATTTATTTATATTAAGTTTAACACCCAATAAGGGAAAGTGTGATGTTCAAACAAATAAAACAACTTTTTTCTGTATTCGATGAGCAACAGCCAAGTATGCAAGAGCATGATTTAAAAACAGCGGTTGCTGCATTATTAATTGAGGTAATGCGCGCCGATGCTAAGTTAGATGATGATGAACAACATACTTTAACGACTACCCTAAAACGCTATTTTGCATTAAACGATGCAGACGTAAACGAGCTGCTAAATAATGCAAACAGTAGCGTGGATAGCGCGACAGATTATTTTCAGTTTTCAAAACAAATTAACCAACATTGTAGTGCTGCGCAGCGCATTGAAATAATAGAGTTATTATGGCGCTTAGCCTATGCCGATGGTGAGATTGATCCGCAAGAAGAGTACGTAATACGTAAAGTGGCAGGCTTGTTATATGTAACTCATGTAGATTTTATCGCCGCTAAAATTGCGGCGACAAAATAGAGCTTTAGCAGGTTAGCTAAGCTTGCTGGCAACGGTTACTAATTGTTGCGCTAATGCCGACACTTGTTCTGCTGTATTTGGGTTATTAATTTGGCCGTTTTCATCGAGTACAGTATGCACAGCTGGAACCGTTAGCTGATCGGCAAGTACTAATGAGCCAATACCACTTAAAATATCACGTACGTGGTTTAAGCCACGTAGACCACCTAATCCACCAGGCGATGCAGCAAATAACGCCACTACTTTATTGCGAAAAGCAGGTACCGCACCTTGCTCTGTGCGAGAAGCCCAGTCGATTGCATTTTTAAGCGCGGCAGTAATAGAGCCATTGTACTCAGGGCTGGCTAATAAAATACCATCTGCAGCACGTAACTTCTCTTTTAACAGCTGCACATCGGCAGGAGTACCTTGCGCTTCAATATCTTGATTAAAAAGTGGGATATTTAAATCGGCAAGTTTAATTATTTCTACTTCTGCACCACTTTCTAATGCAAAGCGTGCTGCTTCATTGATCAGTTGTTGATTAAAGCTGTCTTTACGTAAACTACCTGCTAAAGCAATAATTTTTGGTGCTGTCATGGTTTATCCTGCTAATGTGTTAGTAAATCACTTAACCAAAGTTCGGGCTAATGTAACCTGAGCTCCGGATAATAAACTTATCTCAAGCAGCTGTTTTCAGCGCTAACTGCGTTGAATTTACTTGCAATAGGCCAGCTATTGACGCGTAAATTCGCCTTGTTTTCACTGAAAACCTCTGGCTAGAGAAAATAAAATTAAATATAACGATGATTCAATATGTTAGTAAATCTCTTAACCAGAGTTCAGGTTAATGTAGATAATATGGGGCTACTTTACCAAAAAATGACTTGAAGAAAACCCGAATAAACGCAACACTTATGTGCGTATATGCACATAAGTTTAAGGTGGCACAGTATGGCGGTTAAGTTTGAAGATTGGCAAGATGTTAAAGTGGCTTTTGAGGTTGCACGTTTAGGTACCTTAACTGCGGCGGCAGAGGCGCTTAATGTGCACCATAGTACAGTGCTTAGGCGAATTAATAATCTTGAAAAAAACTTAAACACACGTTTGTTTCATCGCCATGCTCGTGGCTATAAAGCAACAGAAACAGGCGCTAAGCTGTTTAGTACCGCACAAGTGATCGATAATTCTCTTGAGCAGTTACATAATGATATTGCTGCGGCTGATAGCACACTGCGCGGCAGTTTACTGTTAACCACGGTTAGTGGCTTTATGGATGTGCTTGGCGATGTGTGCGAGCAATTTCAGGCGCTACATCCACAAGTGCAGCTTGAGATGATTTTAGAGCAAAAGCGTTTACGGCTCGATCACGGTCAGGCGCACATTGCCGTACGGGCAGGGCCAAGGCCCGATGAAGGCGACTATATTGCACAGCATTTGGCTCAGCTTAACTCGGGTTTATATGCTAATCAGCGATATATTAATAAATATGGTATGCCTAAATCGCTGAGTGATTTACAGCAACATAACTTTATTTCTGGCGTGGCGGGCTTTAATGCGCGGGTGCCGTATTTTGAATGGGTAGATCAGCATATTGCAGCGCCGCAAATAAAACTGCGTGTGTCAGAAACCTCAGAAGCTACGCGTGCTGTAATTAAAGGCTTAGGAATTGGTGGGTTACAGCACAATGTTGCGGCTCAATACGCTAATTTAGTACCCATTTTATCTAATGAATTAATCTGGTGTACTGATATATGGCTAGTAACGCATCATTTGGTGCATCGTACCGCAAAGGTACAGGCGTTTAGCCAATTGTTAAAAACCTATTTTCAAACCAATAAAGCAAGCTAATGTGGCATTATAAAAACTTAGGTGATGCTATGTTTGCAGATGCAGAGCTGGCTAAAATAAAACAGCTAGCAATGGCTACCAACGCACCACTTTACGTTAAATATTACGCAAAAAGTGGACTGCATTGTGAAGTGTTACTGTATTTTTCGCCGCACTATCAATCGCTTGCTGCTCTGCTGGGGGCTACTTGCTGTAAAGCCCCCTAACTTAGGTGAACTGACGGTTTTATAGCTATTTTATAGCGACTTTTTGACTGAAATACCTAAGCGTTTAGCCAAGCGAACTAAGTTTGCACGGTCTACTTTTAAGGTGCGTGCTGCACTTGCCCAGTTATAATTATGTTGCTCAAGCTGCTGACTAATTAAATGATGGGTAAAGGTATCGGTTGCTTGCTTAAGTGATAAATTTTGCTCTGCTATGTTAGTGCTACTGCCAGTGGTGGTGTTTGTGGTACTAGCAGGTAATGATAACTGTGTTGTATTACTCGCACTAAGGTTTAGCTCACAGTGCTCGGGCTTTATGGTAATAATGGCTTGTTGCCATTGGCTTTGTTTGGCCTTTAGTGCTGCGCGGCTAATTACATGCTCTAGCTCCCGTACGTTACCCGGCCACTGATATTGGGTTAACAATAATTGTGCATCGACACTTAACTTAAGTTGTTTTATTGCTAATTTTCGTGCGGTTTGCTCAACAAAAAAACCAGCTAATAAAACCACATCGTTTTCACGCTGGCGTAACGGCGCTACCGTTAGCGGGTAGACACTTAATCTATGGTATAAATCGGCTCTAAAGCGTCCTTCGGCTACTTCTTTTTTTAAATTACGATTAGTAGCAGCAATAACCCGCACATCAACATATTTCACTTCGTCTTCGCCTACTGTTTGTATTTCGCCACTTTGTAATACCCGTAGCAATTTACTTTGTAGTACCAGTGGTAGCTCGCCTATTTCGTCTAAAAATAAAGTACCACCGTGCGCTAGCTGAAACTTACCTTGGCGCGCATGATCCGCCCCAGTAAAAGCGCCTTTAGCATGGCCAAAAAACTCACTTTCGGCGAGATTTTCAGCAAGCGAAGCACAGTTTAAATGAATAAGTGGCTGCTCACTGCGTTTCGAGTGTAAATGAATATTACGTGCAACCAGCTCTTTGCCTACGCCGGTTTCGCCTAAAATTAACACACTAAAATTAGAGGCGGCGACAAGTTTTATATCATTTTTAAGTGCTTGTATTGCTGAGCTTTGACCAATAATTTCGCCGCCATCACGGGTGAGTGCTTCGCGGTTAAGCTCTTGCACTAAGGCGCTAGAATGCTGTGCATGTAATTTGTAATGAGCCAGCTGTAATGCCGTTTTAAAATGTGCGCTGCATAGCGTTTGTAAGGTGCTAAGCGTTTGCGCACTAATAGCGTTAAAGGCATTGGCATTTAGGCTGTCAAACGTAATCACACCTAATAACTGTTGTTGATAAAATAGGGGTAAACCTAAGCAAGCATGTACCGGAATGTCGCCAGTTTTTGCTAGTAGTAAGCCGTCGTACGGATCGGGCAATGGACAGTCATGGGCAAATTGCAGTGGTTGCTGAGTATTACAAATAGCTTCTAAGCGCGGATGCTCACTAAGCTTAAAACGCCGCCCCAGGCTATCTGGCATTAAGCCTTTAATTGCAAGTGGCTTGAGCTGCTCACCTTGTAGCTCAAGCAGTGCGCTGGCATCACTGGCAATCACTGTTTCAAGGACAGTAAGTAATTGCTCAAAACAGTTTTTATCTAATGTGCTTTGAGCCAGCTTTACCGCTACGGCAGTGAAGTTAATTGCGCTGCTCATGTCAAAATGACTCTTATGTGTTTTTTAGTTTGATTTATGGTAGGTCATAAAGACATAAAAAGCAAAGGTGGATAAGTTAGTTCATTGAAATATATATGTTTATTTTATTGGCACGATAAGTGTAATAGGTAGTTAAGTGCATTAGTTGTTGAGGCCGTTATGAACACCTTGGTTATACATAATCCAAGCTACAAAATTGAGACAGCTTGTTTACTGAAAAAACTACTGCTAGTGGCAAACTCATTATTAGCAGCTAGTTGTGCATTACTAATAACCAGTATTTTAATTAGCTACCCTTTTGCCGGTTACTTTTCTATACCGGTGCAAATTTCGGCACATATTAGCACTATTGTTATTGCTGCTATTTTAAAAATTAGCTATGTGCTGCGTTGTATCGCACTGCATGGCATGGGGAAGGAAGTTCGTTAATGCGACCTATTAATTTATCTCAGCCGGTACCGGCTAATATTCGCTTTTACCAAATAACGCAGTGGCCAGTATGGATGCTGCCATTTAGACCCTATTTTTTAGCCGCAGGCTTGTTGGCTTTTAGTTCAATAGGCTACTGGTTATTAATTTTAACGGGTAGTGCAACTTGGCAGTTAACAATCCCCGCTACATTATGGCATGCCCATGAAATGTTATTTGGTTTTGCAGGTGTTGTTGCAGTGGGTTTTTTACTTACCGCCGCGCAAACTTGGACTGGAGTACCTAGCATTAGTGGCAAAAAGTTAATGCTATTAACGCTGCTATGGCTTGGGGCGCGAGGCGCATTTTTTGTGTCTTTGCCTGCTTTTGCACAATTTAATTTATATGCGGTGTTAGTGTTACAGCTTGCATGGTGGCTAGGTGTTATTGCAGCATTAGCTAATATGTTATTAACCGCTAAAAGCAAAAATAACTATCAATTTTTAGTGCTATTAGCGGCGCTGTGTACGTTAAATATTGTTTACTTGGCCATGCTGATTGAACAAAACATGCAGTTTGCGCTCGCCATTGTTGATACAGCAGTATTACTGATGACCTTATTAATTGGCATAGTAGCAGGGCGTGTATTGCCATTTTTTACCAGTAAAGGCCTTGGTTTAACAGCGCAGGTACGTACAGCTAACGTTGACTCAGTATTACTGTATATGAGCGTTTTTAGTATTGCGGTGTTTTTTCTTAGTCAGTTATTTTTTAATCAGCTAAACCCAGGCTGGGCACTTGCTGTTGTTGCTGTGCTGCATTTAATCCGTAGTTTTTATTGGTGGGATAAAAACGTACTTAAAGTTCCTTTGTTATGGTCTTTGCATTTTTCGTACTTGGCACTAGGTGTAGGTTTAATGCTGGTAGCCATGAGTTTTTACAGCAGTGTTATTTTATTTAAAGATGCATTACACCTCATTACCATAAGTACCATAGGGATGATGATTTTAGCCATGATGACACGCGTATCTCATGGGCATACCGGGCGCTCTTTGACTATTCCACATTATATGGCGGTTGCTTTTGCTTTAGTGTTAGTGGCTGGGATTACTCGTTCTTTACTGCCTTTTGTTATTGGGCCACACCTAGCTTGGCAGCTAAGTGCTGGGCTGTGGCTAATTGCCTTTTTATTATTTTTAATTCACTGCACACCTATTTTAACACAGCGTCGTGTTGATGGGCGTCGTGGTTAACCTATACCTATTTTATTAATTGGGTATTATTCACACGTAGGAAAACCTAGATGTTATCGGATAAAACTATTGAAATTGTTAAAAGTACTGTTCCTTTATTAGCAGAGGCAGGTACGGTTGTTACTGATCATTTTTACAAGCGTTTATTTAGTCATAATCCTGAGCTTAAAAATATTTTTAATATGAGCAACCAAGATACCGGCCGTCAACAATTTGCATTATTTAACGCATTGGCTGCTTATGCACAAAACATTGATAATTTAGAGGTGTTAAAAGCGGCACTTGGGCGTATTAACCATAAACATACTAGTTTAAATATTTTGCCGGAGCACTACCCAATTGTTGGTGCACATTTAATTGGCACGCTGAAAGAGCTTATTCCTGAGCAGTTCACGCCAGATGTTGAATATGCTTGGCGTGAAGCGTATGGCGTACTTGCTGATATTTGTATAACTGAGGAAGCTGCTTTATACGAGCACAGCAAAAATAACTTAGGCGGTTGGGCAGGCACACGTCAGTTTGCAATAACTAATAAGCAGGCTGAGTCAGAGCTGGTAACTAGCTTTACGCTTACGCCAGTTGATGGCGAGGCAGTAATTGCCCATAAACCGGGTCAATATTTAGGTATTAAAGTTAAGCCAGAGGCTAGTGAATATGAAGAGATCCGCCAGTATTCTATTTCGCAAAAAAGTAATGGTAAAAACTACCGTATTAGCGTTAAAAAAGAGTTATTACCAAACCCTGGCATGGTGTCTAACCATTTACACTCACTAGAGCAAGGCGCAATAGTAGAGCTATATCCGCCAGCAGGGGATTTCTTTTTACGAAATAACACCAGCCCTGCTGTGCTTATTTCAGCGGGTGTTGGGCAAACGCCAATGGTAGCAATGTTAGAGACGCTATTAAGCGATACTGCTAATCAAAATATTATGTATTTGCATGCTTGCGAAAATGCTCAGCAGCACTCATTTGCTAATTATTTAAATGAACTAAGCACTGTTTACCCGCGCTTACAAACCATGACTTGGTTTAATCAAGGCGATGCAGGAGCTGATTTTACCGGTTTTATGGATTTACACGCAGTACAAGCGCAATTGCCACTGAGCAACGGCGACTTTTACTTGTGTGGACCCGCTAATTTTATGGCCTTTGTGAAAAAACAACTGCTAGAATTAGGCGTTAATAACGGACACATTCATTACGAAATTTTTGGCCCGCATCAAGATCTATAATATTTATAGAATAAAACTCAATTAAAAAAGCGCGCTATTGGGCATTACTTCAATAGCGCGCTTTTTTGTGCCGTTAAATAACCTGAACTCCGGATAATAAACCTATCTCAAGCAGCTATTTTCAGCGCTAACTGCGTTGAATTCACTTGCAATAGGCCAGCTATTGACGCGTAAATTCGCCTTGTTTTCACTGGAAATCTCTGGCTAGAGAAAATAAAGCTAAATATAACTATGATTCAATACGTTAGTAAATCTCTTAACCAGAGTTCAGGTTAAATATTAAACTGGCTCCTAATACCTTTAAATTAAAGCTTTTTGGTATTGGTTTGCGCGGCATACGCTTGTTGTTGCCAAGCATTAAATAACTGCTGTTGTTTATTTGATATTTTTAAGCCGTAAGTTTTTTGCATATAGGCATAGGCGTCGGCTATTTGTTTACGGGCATAAAAAGGAGGCTCTATTACTCGTTGTTTAAAGTTAACTTTAACTTCACAGCGACCGTATTGGGTGGCGCTTTCACTAAGCATTCCAAATCGATAATTAGAACGATCTGCGTTAATTTCACCAATAGCAGGAGCTAAGTTGTTTATATCGGCTTCCATCTTTCTAAACTTAGCACTTACTTTACGGCAGTTTTTACGCCCGCCATCTTGCCAGCATTGTAATTGGTGGCCAAACTCCCAGGCAGGCACAATATGCTCCCATTCTATGCGTAAAGCGCGTGCATTTACGTTACCTGAGCGGGTATGTGTATTGCGTGGCACATAGCCACAGTTAGTGGGGTCGGGAACTAGTTTTTTACCCTGTTTTTTTATATCGCAGCCACAGTAAATACTTTTAGCATTACTAGGGAGGGTTTTAATTAGGTGTCTTTTAGCGGTTGAAAACCGAGTGAATTCTTCAGCCGATAGCGAAAAGCATACAAAAAAAGCCAACAAGGCTAAAATAAATCGAGTCATATCCATCACATACGTGAACTACAGGAGCGGCTAGTTTAATGACTTGAAGCTAAAAGATAAAGTTTACTTAAGCCATATTTACCGTTCTTTAGTATTTAACCTTAGCTCTGGTTAAGAGATTTACTAACGTATTGAATCATAGTTATATTTAGTTTTATTATCCGGAGCTCAGGTTATCTACTTTAAATTGTTGTTTAAATAAACAAAAGTTGTTACTTAAAGAGTATGATGAAAGCTCATAAGTTTGTGATTTGGATTGCGAATGAAATTTATAGATTATTATGCCGTGCTTGGAGTATCGCCCGATGCAGACGATAAAGCGGTTAAAGTAGCTTATAAAAAGCTAGCTAGAAAATATCATCCAGATGTAAGTAAAGAACCTCAAGCCGAGGAAAAGTTTAAAGAGATAGGTGAAGCTTACGAAGTTATTCACAACAAAGAAGAGCGCGCTAAATACGATGTGTTACGTCGTAATCAACAAAACCGTGCTCAGCAGCAAGCAAATTATGGCGGTAGCTATGGCTCGTCACAAAACCATTATCAGCAAGGTGATCCCCAAGCCGATCAGGAGTTTTCTGATTTTGTAAATTCAATGTTTGGCGGCGCAGGTGGGTTTAACCATGGCGGGCAGGGCAGAACTGGTGGCGCTCGTGCGCAAAAAGGACAAGATGTGGAAATTGAATTCCCGGTATTTCTTGAAGAAACGTTAGTCGATACCGTTAAACCAATTGAGTTTATGCTGCCGCAGCGAGACAGTAGTGGCCGTGTATCTGAAGTTAAAAAATCGCTTAAAGTTAAAATTCCTGCCGGCTCGGTTAATGGCGAACGCATTCGCTTAAAAGGCCAAGGTGGATTAGGTTCGGCAAATGGCCCTAATGGCGATTTGTATTTGCAAATTCGCTTAGTGCCTCATCCATTATTTGACGTTGAGGGGCATGACCTAAATATAGTGGTACCTCTTGCACCATGGGAAGCTGCTTTGGGCACTAAAATAAATTTACCTACATTAGCCGGAAAAATCCAACTAACTATTCCAGCTAATAGTCAATCGGGTCAACGTTTACGCATTAAAGGTAAAGGGTTAATTAGTAAAAAAGCCAAAGGTGACTTATTTGCTGTGATTAAAATTGTTAATCCAGCATTGAGTGATGATGTTAGCAAAAAGCTTTGGCAAGAGCTGGCCGAAAAAGCCCATTTTGACCCCCGTAGCAATTGGAGCAAGTCATAATGAAAATTATCGAGGCACCACAAGGCAATTTACTCACTAGCCAAGAATTGTGTGTGAGTAGTGATATTAGCGAAGCCATATTATATGAATTGGTTGAGCACAGCATTGCTATTCCTATTGAGGGCGAGCGCGTTACAGAATGGCAATTTACGGTATCAACAGTGATCTTAGTTAAAAAGGCTGCGCGTATTCAGCATGACTTATCGTTAGATTGGTCTGCTATTGCTTTGGTTTTACAATTATTGGATGAACGGGATGAGTTGATTGCTGAAAACCAAATGTTAAAGCAGCACTTAAGTCGATTTAAACATTTAGAATAAAAAATAGTGGTTAAATTTTAAATGCGAGTAGCTAGCTATTTTTATGGAGCTAGCTCAGCACTTTTATAATAGTGAGCTTTTGGTGCTTAAATATTTTTTATTCGTGAAATAAGAGTAAGTAAAGCGTCAATAAATGCGTAAAAATAGCCGACTATTCAGATAAAAAAGGTGAATATTGCAGAGTTGATTTGGTATAAGCGTAAAACTGCGTTAAAGTTTACAGCGAACTAATTAGAGGATAAACAGCAGACAATGTCGGAAATTCAATTTTTAAATGTAGACCTAGAGCTTGAGTCAAAGCAAGATATTAGCGTGCTTGTAGCTGACCTAAAAAAAATCGCCACTATTTTACATTATGATAAAGACGAATACCGTCAGTTAGCGCGTATAGAAGTAACAGGCGAAATATCTTCACCGGATAAAGCAATTAACCACTTATGTGAGTTAGTAGAGTCATGCTCGCGGGCTGCACTTAAGCAATGGTTGAGTTGTTCGCGCCGTACCTTTGATATTGGTTTTGAATCGGGCACTTCGCCAAAGTGTTTTAACCAAGCGCTGCACGCCGATACATTATTACGTATATCGGCAATTGGTGCAGGCATGGAAATTACTATTTACCCGCTAGAAAAATAGCGTTAGCCTTTGCGCTCTACAACAGCTGCGGTCATTTTTGATACGCAGCAAAGCTCGCCGCGACTATTCGTTATTTTTATTTCCCATACTGAGCTACGTTTGCCAATATGAAACGCTTTTGCGGTGGCGGTTAAGGTGCCATTACGCGAGGCTTTTAAATGGCTGGCACTGATCTCTTGCCCTACACAATAAAATTTAGTGAAGTCGACCACAAAATTAGCCGCGTAGCTGGCAACACTTTCGGCTAAAACCACGTTTGCTCCGCCATGCACCATGCCTATAGGGTTATGGTGCGCAGGAATTGCTGGCATAGTGGCAACTAAGTAATCATCACCAATTTCAGTTATTTCAATCCCCATGGTTTTCATCAGTGTACCTTGGCCATTTATGCCTTGGTCTAACTGCTTACAAAACGCTAAAGTAATAGGTTGATGCCAAATACTCATTGTTACTCCTTTAAAGGTTGAAAACGATAACCGATAATACGATTTTTCATGGCGATATGATAGCCAAATTAGTGCAGCTACTGCATGGTAATACAGTGCTACTTTTTGCTTTCTACATAGTGCTTAATTTCATCGAGATCTTTTTTTAGCATTTTACGCATCGAACTTTTAAGAAAAAACCCTATCACTGCAGAGATCATTTTTACCCAAATAGACTCAGAGCTATCAGAAAAAGTCATGGTTAAACAGGTGCTAGGTTCGGCGGCGGTAAGTGACAGCTTAGTGGTATAAACTGCCCCGCCATTTTCTGCGCGAGTGCAATAGTATTCATTAGTAACAGCTTCGGTGATCCACATGGTTTCTGAGGCTGCTTTGCCAAAAATTTTTCGTGTTTCTAACCATTTTAGGCCCACTAGCCCTTGTGGTGGCTTCTCGATTATTTTTACATCAATAATGCCAGACAGCATATTGGCACTGTTTTCGATGTCAGTTATTGCCGCCCATACTTTACGTTTAGGACCGTTAATTATTACCGCTACAGTGATATTCATAACACTCTCCGTTAATTCACATTGATGAAGTTAAGGCCCATTACAAAAACGATAGTTAACTAATTTTTAATAACAGCAACAACTTAGTAGTTATGTAATTAATGTAACGTAAAACTAACACTATCGTGATCTGCGTAATTTTATCTGTAATTTACTTGGTAATTTTAAGCTTAGACCAATGCCACCTTTGGCAGCAAAGGCGAGGAGTAATTTAAATTTGCGATTTTCAGATAACTGTATATACTCACAGTTAAATGTACTGTATGGAAAACCAGTTGTATGCGACCATTAACTAACCGCCAAGCGCAAATACTCGAACTTATTAAAGTGTTTATTAAAGACACTGGTATGCCTCCTACACGCGCAGAAATTGCACAAACATTAGGCTTTAAAAGTGCTAATGCAGCAGAAGAGCATTTAAAAGCGCTGGCTAAAAAAGGCGCTATTAAAATGAAACCAGGCGCTAGCCGTGGTATTCAACTTATTGAAGAAGATGAACCAGAACAACTTGGTTTACCGTTAATAGGCCGTGTAGCTGCCGGCGAACCTATTTTGGCGCAACAACATGTTGAGAGCCATTGTAAAATTGACCCGTTAATGTTTAAACCCGCTGCCGATTTTTTATTGCGTGTAAATGGTATGAGCATGCGAGATATTGGTATTATGGATGGTGATTTACTGGCTGTTCATCGCACTCAAGTTGCCGAAAATGGCCAAGTTATTGTTGCCCGCGTTGATGACGATGTAACGGTAAAACGCTTAGAAAAAGCAGGCAAAAAAGTATTATTGCATGCTGAAAATAAAGAATTTTCGTCGATAGAAGTGGATCTTGAAAACGAATCTTTTAATATTGAAGGCTTAGCTGTTGGGGTTATTCGTAATGCTGACTGGATGTGACAATTAAGCTGTTATAGCTATGTAAAATATCGGCATAATTTAATAGCTCAGATAATTAATGCGCACTTTTTAGTGCGCTTTTTTTTGCCTTTTTTTTGTGAAAATTCCGCTGCAATGAAAAAATTATATTAAGTTTATGTTTTTTATCATTTAAGTATTTAATACTCGTTATCGCTGTCTTTTTATTTGTAACCCTTGCTGTTGCTCACTTCCTGCTTAGAACAAAATTAAATAAATCCCATATTTACGCTAATCCCCTAATATTATTTGATTATTTTTCAAACTAAAACTTGCTAGTTGTTCAATTATTAACTAATTGTTAATGGGCTGGACTAACAATAACTCACAGCTTTAGTTTTGAGAAAATATATTTATATATCCGGCAGCAATACAAAAATAAAAAATAACAAATTGGCATTTAAAGCTTATGTCTTTTTGTTTTGCACTCGCAACAGTATTAAAGGAGCTGTCACATGGGTAAATTGAGCTCTACCTTGTGGCTTATATTGTTTGTTTTTCCGCAGTTAGCATTGGCAAATAGCCAATATAATATGCGCAAAGGCGTAACCGATATAAGTAATAATGTTTATCAACTACACATGACCATATTTTTAATATGCTGTGTAATAGGCGTGATTGTATTTGCCGTTATGTTTTGGGCACTTATTCATCATCGTAAATCTAAAGGAGCAGTTGCTGCTCAATTTCACGAAAGTACCAAAGTAGAAATACTCTGGACAGCAATTCCATTTGTTATTTTAATAGCAATGGCAGTCCCCGCAACTAAAACATTAATAGCGATGGAAGATGCCAGTAAAGCGGATATCACTATTAAAGTAACTGGTTCACAATGGAAATGGCATTACGAATATATGGGGGAAGATGTTGAGTTTTACTCAATACTTGCCACACCGCAAAATGAAATTGCTAACCTAGCCGATAAAAACCCCAACTATTTACTTGAGGTAGATAAGCCTCTGGTATTACCGATCAATAAAAAAGTACGCTTTTTAATGACCTCCGACGATGTTATTCATTCTTGGTGGGTGCCCGATTTTGCTATTAAAAAAGATGCAAACCCGGGGTTTATTAACGAAACGTGGACCAACATAAACGAAGTCGGTATTTATCGCGGTCAGTGTGCTGAGCTATGCGGTAAAGATCATGGCTTTATGCCAGTGGTAGTAGAGGCTAAGTCAGAGGCCGATTTTAAAGTTTGGCTAGCAGATGCTAAACAAGCAAAGCAAAAAGCAGCAGCAGCAGATGCTGCATTACTTGACCAAACACTCCCTAAAGAAGAATTAATGACTTTGGGTGAGCAAGTGTATATGGCCAATTGTGCTGCATGTCATCAGCCCACAGGGTTAGGTTTGCCAGGCGTTTTTCCTGCACTTAAAGGCAGCCCGATAGTGCTTGGCGATATAAAAGACCACATTGATATTGTTATTCACGGAAGCCCCGGCACAGCCATGCAAGCCTTTGCTAAACAGCTCTCTATAAAGCAATTAGCAGCGGTAATTACTTATAAGCGTAATGCATGGGGTAATGATACCGGTGATGTAATTCAACCAAGTGAAATACAGGCAGCACTTGATGCCGATGGGGAGGCGAACTAATGAGTAGCATAGTAGAACAACCTGACATTAATGAAGCTCACCACGCTCATCATCCTGCTAAAGGCTTTAAGCGCTGGTTATATACCACAAATCATAAAGATATAGGTAGCTTGTACTTAATTTTTTCGCTAACTATGTTTTTTATTGGTGGTGCTATGGCTATGGTGATCCGCGCTGAGTTATTTCAGCCAGGATTGCAATTAGTCGATCCTCACTTTTTTAATCAAATGACCACGGTTCATGGGTTGATTATGGTATTTGGTGCCGTTATGCCGGCCTTTACTGGCTTAGCTAACTGGATGGTGCCATTAATGATTGGCGCGCCTGATATGGCCTTACCCCGAATGAATAACTGGAGTTTTTGGATTTTACCATTCGCGTTTTTAATTTTATTATCATCGCTATTAATGCCCGGTGGCGGTCCTGCGTTTGGTTGGACTTTTTATGCGCCGCTGTCCACAACCTACAGTAATGACAATACCGCCATGTTTGTATTTGCTGTGCATATTATGGGTATTAGCTCCATTATGGGGGCAATTAATGTAATTGTAACCATAGTTAACTTGCGTGCCCCAGGCATGACTTGGATGAAGGTCCCTATGTTTGTATGGACTTGGCTGATAACGGCATTTTTATTAATTGCGGTTATGCCGGTACTCGCAGGTGCAGTGACCATGGTGCTCACCGATAAATACTTTGCAACCAGCTTTTTTGATGCAGCTGGTGGCGGTGATCCGGTGATGTTTCAGCACATATTTTGGTTTTTTGGCCACCCCGAAGTATACATAATGATTTTGCCGGCTTTTGGCATTATTTCTACTATAGTTCCTACCTTTTCGCGTAAAAAACTTTTTGGTTATTCCTCCATGGTATATGCCACGGCGTCAATTGCGTTGTTGAGTTTTACAGTGTGGGCGCATCATATGTTTACTACCGGTATGCCGGTGGCTGGCGAGCTATTTTTTATGTACGCGACTATGCTGATATCGGTGCCCACTGGAGTAAAAATATTTAATTGGGTAGCCACTATGTGGCGCGGTTCAATTACGTTTGAAGTCCCCATGCTGTTTAGTATTGCTTTTATTGTGTTGTTTACCTTAGGTGGTTTTTCGGGATTGATGCTGGCCATTACACCGGCTGATTTTCAGTACCATGATACCTACTTTGTAGTGGCACATTTTCATTATGTACTGGTAACGGGAGCGGTGTTTTCTATTATGGCAGGCGCGTATTATTGGCTGCCTAAATGGACTGGCAATATGTATAACATAGCGCTGGCTAAATGGCATTTTTGGTTATCGCTGGTAAGCGTAAATGTATTGTTTTTTCCTATGCACTTTGTAGGGCTTGCAGGCATGCCACGCCGTATACCCGACTATGCGCTACAGTTTGCTGACTTTAACGCCATTATTAGTATTGGCGGCTTTGCCTTTGGATTATCGCAGTTGTTGTTTGTAGCTGTAGTGATTAAATGCGCACGCGGCGGCGACAAGGTTCCTGCAAAAGTGTGGGAAGGCGCAGAAGGACTGGAGTGGGAGGTAGATTCACCTGCTCCGTACCATACATTTTCAACACCACCGGAAATTAAATAATGATACACGCACCGCTACTTAAGCGCTTAGTTGTTATTTGCTTAGCCATGTTCGCATTTGCATTTGCGTTAGTGCCTTTGTATGACGTGTTTTGTGATATTACCGGCATTAACGGTAAGCCATCATTAGAGCAAGCAAAGCAAAGCACGCAAGTAATACAAAATCGCGAAATAAGTGTGAGCTTTACCACGCATGCACAAAGCGGTGCACCCTTTGCTGTGAAGTCTAAAGAGTACAGTGTTGCGGTAAAGCCCGGTGCTATGCGTGAGGTAATGTTTAGCGCCAAAAATAATAGTGACCAAGATAAAGTAATGCAGGCAGTGCCTTCGGTATCACCCGGTAGAGCAGCAAAATACTTACATAAAATAGCGTGTTTTTGTTTTGATCAACAGCCATTAAAAGCAGGTGAAGAACTAGAGTTTACGTTGCTTTTTTATGTTGATACCGCACTACCAAGTGACATTGAAGAGTTAACTTTATCTTATACGGTATTTGATATTAGTGAGCGGCTAGCAGCCAATAACAACTAGCCTAACTAGTGACAACCAGGAGCAAATAAAATGAAGCAAGAATATGAGCATTATTATGTACCAGATCAAAGCCCATGGCCGATTGTTGGCGCAGTAGCATTATTTTTTATTGCAGTAGGTGCAGCTCTAACCGTAATGAGTGCCGGTAAAGAAGGTGACAGTGGCATTTATATTTTGTACGCAGGTATAGCAGTACTGCTGTATATGTTGTTTAGCTGGTTTAAAAACGTGATTGATGAGGCCGGGAAAGGCTTATATTCAGCGCAAATGGACCGCTCTTTTCGACAAGGAATGAGTTGGTTTATTTTTTCTGAAGTAATGTTTTTTATGGCATTTTTTGGCGCACTTTTTTACGCCCGTATGCTTTCTGTGCCTTGGCTTGGTGGTGCCGATAACAATGCCATGACTAACGAAGTGCTTTGGCCTACATTTGAAGCTGTGTGGCCATTAATTACCACGCCAGGGGGCGACACTACCCAAGCTATGGGATGGCAAGGTCTACCGCTGATTAACACCTTAATTTTATTGACCTCATCAGTTACTTTGCATTTTGCCCATGTGGCAATAGAAAGTGATAAACGCGGCCAGTTAAAAGTGTTTTTAGGACTGACTATTTTATTGGGTGCAGTTTTTTTAGGCCTACAAGTAGAAGAATATATTCATGCGTATAACGATTTAAACTTAACATTAGATGCCGGTATTTATGGCAGCACGTTCTTTTTACTTACGGGTTTTCATGGCATGCATGTGACCTTAGGAACTATTATTTTATTGGTAGTATTTTTACGAATTTTAAAAGGACACTTTACTAAAGATAAGCACTTTGCTTTTCAAGCGGCGGCTTGGTACTGGCATTTTGTTGATGTAGTTTGGTTATGCTTATTTATATTTGTGTATGTGCTGTAGTTATTAAAGGGGCGTTATTGCCGCTAATAAAGCCAAGTTTTAGTGCGGCAATAACAACTATTAATACCACCACAGAAAATAATACGCGACGACCTAAAAAGTGAGACATAGGTCGTCCTTGGGTTTTTCCAGAGACCATAATAAATAAAGCGCGAAACAAGTTAAAAAGTATAAATAATAACAACAATACAATAAAAATTTTAATCATCACTAGGTTGACCCTTTATGCAGTTAATTAGATGGCGTGAACAAAAGTTTAGCTCAATAATCACCATTTGTATGGTGGTGATTGTAGTTTTGGTGTGTGTGCGTTTAGGTTTTTGGCAGTTAGAACGTGCGACACACAAACAACAGCAGTTAGCTTCTATTGCAACGCTGCAAACGCGCGGTGTAATGAGCTGGCAGCAAATGCTTAAACTACCTAGTAACTGGAATAAAACAGGATTGTTAGTTGAGTTAACAGGGCATTTTATTAACGATGAATATTGGCTTTTAGACAACCAAGTTTATAACGGGCAGGTGGGTTATGACTTACTGGCACTGTTAAAGCCAAATAACGAAACACATGCCATTTTGGTTAATTTAGGCTGGATAAAAGCTCCCCTATCGCGCGATACATTACCTAAAGTAACCCTACCTAAACACGCTTTTACGCTTACTGCTCAAATAAAAGAAAATAACCTCACTGCTTTTAGCCTCGAGAGTAAAACCAATAACATTGATTTACCAAAGCGAGTGCAAACAATTGAATTAAATAAGTTGAGCGAACAAAGCCAGCAATTATTAGTTAATTTTATGGCGTATCGCCAAGGTAGCGGCGATGCAATAGGTATACCTCACTATACCGCGGTTGTTATGAGCCCACAAAAACACCACGCTTATGCGGTGCAATGGTTTTTAATTGCGCTGGCGTGCGTTTTAGTGGCTATTTTTGCAAGTAAAAAAAGGACACATAATGAAAAATAACCCCCTTTTACTGTTTGTCATTTGCTGCGCTATTCCGCTAATTTTAGCGTACAGCGCGCTTAAATTAGATTGGTTACCTACCGCCATTACTAACAATGGTGAGTTTTTACAGCAACAGGTTAAATATGAAAATTGGCCGCAAAACAATCATAAGCAATGGACTATTGCCCTAAATTACTCCAATGGATGTACTACGCCTTGTAGTGAGCAATTAGCCGCACTAAATAATTTATACATAGCGCTAGGCAAAAACCAGAATAAAGTAGATGTCGCCGTGATAGGCGAAGTAAAAGCTGCCAACTCCCCGTGGAAAAGTATAGATGCGCAACCAAACTTACAACCGGCTAGTTTGTATTTAATCGACCATATGGGGCTTGTAGTGCTTGAGTATCCATTTAAAACACAGCCACAGGAAAATAGATTAGTACAAAAAGGACTATTAAAAGATCTAAAAAAATTACTGAGTTATTCTCGTTCGAGCTAAGTAGGAAGATGCCATGTATAAAAATTATAAAAACTGGGTATTAATAACGGGCTTATTGGCTTTGATAGTAGTGGCGTTGGGTGCTTATACTCGCTTAAGTGATGCCGGGTTGGGTTGCCCAGATTGGCCAGGATGTTATGGTTTTTTAACTGTACCCAAACATGAAGCCGATATAGCGCAAGCAGCACAAAGTTATCCCGATATGATGTTTGAAACCGCTAAAGCATGGAAAGAAATGATTCATCGCTACTTTGCCGGTACGCTAGGCTTGCTCATATTAGCCTTATTTGTATATGCTTTTTTAAAACGTCAATCGCCAACAACGCCAGTTAAATTACCATTACTACTGTTATTGTTAGTGATATTTCAGGCTGCATTAGGTATGTGGACGGTTACGATGAATTTACAGCCGTTAATAGTGATGGGCCACTTACTTGGTGGCTTTAGTATTTTAGCGCTGCTCACTTTATTATATTTACGATTAAACGCCAAGCCAATAATGGGGGGAGATGCAGGTGCAAGACGCTACTTTGGTTTAAGCCTAGTGGCGCTTAGCGTACTAATTATACAAATAGCATTAGGAGGTTGGTTGGCTGCAAATTACGCTGCTCCGCATTGTAATGGCTTGCCTTTATGTAGTAATGCCCAGCCATTTTCGCTTAGTAGTGTGTTTCAGCTCCCGCTTGAGCATGGTAACTACGAGTTTGGCGTCCTGTCGCAGCAAGCACGTATGTCGATTCATTTATTACACCGTATTTGGGCATTAGTTACTTGCATAGTATTGGCATTAATTATGTGGCGAATATACAGCCGTGCCTACTCGCAAAAAATAAAAAGCTGCGCCGTTAGCGTGTTAGTTGTCTTATTTTGCCAAATTGCTTTAGGCCTCGCAGTGGTGCATTGGCATATTCCGTTAAGTATGGCACTGGCACATAACTTAATGGCTGCCATACTGTTATTAACTTTAATTAGATTATGCTATTACCTCAAAGCACGAACTTAAAAGCACGAACCTAAAATTACAAATAGAAAGGAGCGTTGTTATGGCACTTACAATAGATAAAAAAGCAATACAACCTATAAATACACTACCGCTAATTACACGTAGTTATAATTTACTACAGGATTATTTAGCCATTAGTAAATTTAAAGTAGTCGCTATGTTGGTACTGACCGCGTGGGTTGGTTTGGCGCTAGCACCCGATGTAGGCAGAGGCATGGGTGTACAGTTTATAAGCTTACTTGGCATAGGATTGCTTTCAGCAGCAGCAGCGGTAATTAACCATGTTGTTGATAGCGAAATAGACAGCAAAATGGCGCGTACTCGTCATCGCCCTGTAGCTAAAGGCCGCTTAAGTAAGGCACATGCACTGAGTTTTGCAGCAATAATAGGTGTGGCAGGTTTTATTATGCTAATGCTATGGGCAAATACCCTTACCGCCATATTAACCTTATTTGCGCTGGTGGGTTATGCCTTTGTATACACCTCTTTTTTAAAGCGCGCTACACCACAAAATATTGTTATTGGTGGCCTTGCTGGCGCTATGCCACCCTTATTGGGTTGGGTGTCTGAAACAGGGCAAATGGCAGCTGCACCTTGGCTACTAGTGATGATTATTTTTACGTGGACCCCTCCACACTTTTGGGCCTTAGCTATAGCTCGTAAGAGCGATTACGCACGGGCTAAAATTCCTATGTTACCGGTTACGCATGGTATCGATTTTTCTAAAACCTGTGTGGTTGCTTACTCTGTGTTACTGGCAATTGTGTGTATATTTCCTTATTTGATAGGAATGTCGGGGTTAATTTATTTAATCGGCGCATCTGGATTAAATGCAGTCTTTATTTATAAAGCGATTAAATTAAAACTAGCCGCTAACGACGACACTGCTATGGATTTATTTCGCTTTTCAATTATTCATTTAATGGTACTCTTTATCATATTATTTATAGATAAATGGCTACTATTATGAAGCAATTATGGCTAGGGTTAGTTATTGTTTTAACACTGTTTTTATCGGCGTGCTCAGATGATAATGCACCGCCAGACGTTAATGCTTTAGTGTACGAGAATGCTAAACCTTTAGCCGACTTTAGTTTAGATGATCAACATGGCGAATTGGTTACTAAGCAGCAATTTTTAGGGCAATGGAATTTAGTGTTTTTAGGCTACACCAGCTGCCCCGATATTTGCCCGTTAACACTGGCTAAACTAAATGCGGTGTATAAAAATTTACGTAGTGATTACCCAGTGCAAATTTGGTTTGTATCGGTAGATCCCAAACGAGATACCCCAGCAAAACGCAAAGACTATATTGATTACTTTAATCCCGATTTTTTAGCGGTTTCGGGGGAGCACAAACACCTTTTTCCTATGGTGAGAGGGTTAGGCTTAATTTACGCTATTAGTGATAGTAGCGAGTCAGAGTATGCAGTTGATCATAGTGCTTCAGTGGCTATGGTCGATGGCAATGGGGCGGTAAGAGCAATATTTAAACCTGAATTTAAACAAGGTAGCGTGCCGTTAATAAACTCCAAAGAGTTAACTCAAGAATTTAAAAAAATAGCTGATTATTATAAAAACTAGTTATTTAAACAGTAAATTAAAAAGGAGCCCTAGGCTCCTTTTTTACTACTGTAATTAAAACTATTCAATAACCCAAGGCTGCGAAAACCAAAAATAGCTACCAGCATTGTTAATTGCAGGGGCGGTACAATTAAAGCGCGAACGACCTTTATTGAGCGCTTTAGGTGAGGTGACTTCTACTGTGTTTTTATTTATCCAGGTTAAATTAGCCTGGCCAACACTCGATACATAACAAGCAAACTGACTTTTATGAAAATCCCCCATAGTAAACTCAATAGTGAGTTTGGGTGGGTTTTGCGCCGTTACACTGTCTTCATAAGTGAGCGCGGTTATATTAAATGCGCGAGAATTCAATTTAGTGATCAGCGTATCTAATTTACTATAAAAGCCCGAAGCCGGAAAACGCGGTAAGCGACTAAAGTTAGAATCTTTATTTACAGCGCCAGAATGCTGACCTATACCAATAAAACCAAGCTCGGTTACTAGGGCTTGTAACTTATTGTTAAACTCGCCATACGGATAAGCTAAATATTTATAATCATGGCCAATTTCTGTTTTTATACGCTGCTGTGAATGTAGGATGTCTTGTTTAATGCGGGCTTGCCATTGTGCATCGCTTTCGTTTGCAAGCATATGGTGTAAGTAATCGTGTTGGCCACTATGATTGGCAATAAGTGCGCCTTTTTTTGCTAGCTCTTGGAGTTTATCCCAGCCCATTACATAGCCTTTACCTTCGTCTATTAGCTTAGGATTGACAAAAATTGTGTACGGATAGCCAAACTTTTCTAAAATTGGCGCTGCTTGCTCGTAATTATTGTTGTAACCATCATCGAAAGTAATAGCGACGGTTTTATCTGGTAAAGTGTGTTTTTGCTGCAACGCAGTTATCAGCTCATCTAAAGGAATAACATTAAAGTTATGCTCTTTTAAATAACTTAAGTGCTCAGTAAAAGTGCTCGCGCTAACACTGGTTACCGCCGGAAGGGTTTCACTAACGTGATGATACTGTAAAATAACGGCTGCTTGAGCGCGCAGTGAAATACTAATAAGGATAAATAATACTAAATGAAACAATTTCTTATACATAATAAAGCACACCATAAAAGCTTGTTGTTGTTAGCGGGTCCGATGATATTATCAAATATTACCGTCCCACTGTTAGGAATTGTTGATACTGCAGTAATTGGCCACTTAGGGAGCGCTCATTATTTAGCCGGTATTGCGCTGGGATCTGCGGTTATATCAATATTATTTTGGCTCGCAGGCTTTTTAAGAATGAGCACCACAGGGTTAGTGGCACAAGCTTATGGGCAAAACGATTTAACCCAATTGGCGGCGTTATTAAAACGCAGCTTAGTGCTTTCTTGCTTTGTTGCCGTATTGCTTATCGCCTTATCGCCTTTAATAAAACACGCCATTGCATTTTTATCGGCGGCCAATAGCGACGTGCTTACGCAAGCGTATCAGTATTTTAGTATTCGTATTTTTAGTGCGCCTGCGGCCTTATGTAATTTAGTACTATTAGGTTGGATGCTAGGTATGCATTATGGCCGTGGGCCGTTTTATTTATTATTAGTGACTAATATTACCAATATAGTGCTCGACATATATTTTGTTGTATACCTAGATTGGGCAGTAGCAGGCGCTGCATGGGCGTCACTTATTGCCGATTACACCGCGTTAGTTTTTGCCGTGGTGTTAGTTATTAAATTAGCTAAAAAACGCGGCATAAAACTAAGCGTACCAGGTTGGTTTAGCATTACAAAAATGACAAACCTACTAAGCTTAAACCGTGATATTTTTATTCGCTCATTTATTTTACAGCTCTGCTTTAGCTTTATGACCTTTTACGGCGCACGAATTGGCGAAACCACGCTAGCAGCAAATGCAGTATTACTTAACTTTTTAATGTTGGTAAGCTTTGCACTCGACGGTATTGCTTATGCCAGTGAGGCAAAAGTAGGGCATGCTAAAGGTCAACAAAGTGTAAAAAATATTGAGCTTTGGGTAAGAATAAGTGTGTTTTGGGGCGCGCTATTTGCCTTAGCATACAGTTTGTTTTTTGCTATATTTGGCCGCTATATTATTACGCTATTAACTAATGTGCCGGAAGTGATCACCACGGCTACGCTGTACTTGCCTTGGATTATAGCCTTGCCATTATTGGCAATGAGTTGCTTTTTATTTGATGGTGTATTTGTTGGACTTACCCGGGCAAAGGCAATGCGAAATAGTATGTTGCTCTCAGCAAGTGTTGGTTTTTTTGGTGTATTTGCAGTGTTTCATCAGTGGGAGAATAATGGTTTATGGTTAGCAATGAGCTGCTTTATGCTAATGCGAGGAGTAACATTAATAGTGAAATACCAAAAGTTAAAGGCAAATAATCAGTTATTAGATTAAGGTAATTTGGTGGCTTATTTCCATAGGTCGGGGTCGTGGTTTTTAGGCTCAATATTTTTAAGTACTTGTGAAAAGCGATTAGCAAAAATACCGCTGTAGCCCCAAGCAGCAAAAAACAAAGCTGGCACTAAAATAACAACGCCAATAATTTGCAAGCTGTAGTGACTGTAATAGCCTAAAAAAATAAATATCACGGCTAGCACAAACAGTGCTACGCCGCGAAAAAAACGCTTTAAGCTAAGCTTAGGGTTGCTCCCTAAGCTATATATAAGCGACTTTAGCATTAAAAATGCTTATTAATAGTAAGAATGATCGCCCGCTTGGTGCTCAGTAATATCGGCAACACCAGTGATCTCTTCAAACTTTTCGATCATCTCTTTTTCAATGCCTTCTTTTAACGTGACATCGATCATAGAACAACCATTACAACCACCGCCAAACTGTAATACAGCAATACCTGCAGCGGTAATTTCCACTAAGCTTACTTGGCCACCGTGGTTAGCAAGTTGTGGATTTACTTCGGTTTCTAGCATGTGTTGTACGCGTTCGTTTAACGATGCATCACCGCTAATTTTACGCGCTTTAGCATTAGGTGCTTTTAGTGTTAACTGAGTACCCATTTTGTCGGTAACAAAATCAATTTCAGCGTCTTCTAAAAAGGGTGCACTTTCTGCATCTACAACGCCGTCAAAACCATTAAAGTTTAGGCGAATATCGCTGTCTTCTACAGCGTCTTCTGGACAATAAGAAACACCACATTCCGCTTGTGATGTACCAGGGTTTACAACAAAAACACGAATGTTGGTTTGTTGTGCTTGATCTGCTAATAGTTTAGCAAAATGCGCTTGTGCTGTTTCGGAAATTGAAATCATAAGACCGTCTATACTTGACTAAATTACTCGGATACTGCATATCATACCCCGCTCATCGTGTTGCGGCTAGTGTTGAGCGTAAAAAGTTGGCATCTATTTTAAGCAATGCTAGCGTGCAAACAACAAACATTTTATGAGTAAATTATATGCGTATAATAATAAAAATAACATTAATGATAATGGTGGCAATACTGAGTTTTTCAACTCAAGCTAAACCATTGTCTTACTACTTTGCAGAGGATGTTGAGTTTGATCCAAGTATACCCACTCCAGAGCAAGTGCTTGGTTATCAAGTAGGTGAGTGGCATGTAAGGCACGATCAGTTGGTGCGTTATATGGAAATACTAGCACAAAAAAGTGATCGAATTAATTTTGAAGTAATAGGGCGCACGCACGAACAGCGACCATTAGTGATGCTGACTATTACCGCCGCCAATAAATTAAAAAATATAGAGCAAATTCGCCAAGCCCATTTAGCGCGTTTAACGCCTAGCAACACGCAATCACCAGAGCAGCCTGGTGTTGTATGGATGGGTTACAGCGTACATGGTAATGAGTCGTCGGGCAGTAATTCTGCATTGCTGGTGGCGTATTACTTAGCCGCAGCGCAAGGTAATGAAATAAATGAGTTATTAAATAATACCGTTATTTTACTCGACCCTTCACTTAATCCCGATGGTTTAGCTCGTTTTGCTAATTGGGCTAATAGTAATCGTGGTATGAACTTATCGTCAGACCCCGTTACCCGAGAACACGTGGAAAGCTGGCCAAGTAGCCGTACTAATCATTACTGGTTTGACTTAAACCGCGACTGGTTATTACTACAACACCCAGAATCGCGTGCGCGTATTGCAAAGTTTCATCAGTGGAAACCAAATATTTTAACCGACTTTCATGAAATGGGGCCAAACAGCAGTTACTTTTTTCAGCCCGGTATTCCATCGCGTAAACACCCGATTACGCCTGATGAAAATGTCAGCTTAACTAAAGCAATTGCAAATTATCATGCTAAAACATTAGACGAAAATAATGCGCTATACTTCACCGAAGAAAGCTTTGATGACTTTTATTACGGTAAAGGCTCAACTTACCCAGACGTAAATGGTGGCGTAGGTATTTTATTTGAACAAGCCAGTTCGCGCGGGCATATTCAAGAAACCGTAAATGGGCCTCTCAGCTTTGCTTTTACTATTAAAAACCAGCTGCTTACTAGTTTATCAACATTTAAAGCCGCGATAGACAACCGCCAAGCCTTACTCGATTACCAAGCTAAGTTTTATAACCAGGCGATAGATTTAGCAGCCGATGAAAGCTTTCAAGGTTATGTAGTTGCAGGTGCAGCCGATAACACCCGAGTTAACGACTTTTTAAGCATACTGCAACAGCACCAAATTAACGCTTACCCTTTAACAAAAGAGCTAAAAGCAGGTGGTGAAACTTATTCTAGCAATAGCTATTTTGTGCCTTTAGCACAGCCACAATACCGTTTAGTTAAAGCTATTTTTAGCGAACAAAAAAACTTTGCCGATAACACTTTTTACGATGTATCTGGCTGGACACTAGCGCATGCATTTAATTTACCCTTTGCTAAAGTAACCAGTAGCTGGGGATTAAAAGTTGCTGATAACGCATGGCAACAAGCCGCTACACCGCGCTTTGCACAACTTAATGAAGGGTATGCATTTGGCTTTTCGTGGGATGATACCTTGGCGCCAAAAATGCTCAATAGTTTACTGCAGCAAGGGGTAAAAGCCCGTGTTGCATTAAATTCATTAACGGCTAAGTCAGTAAACAGCGAAGAAGTAAATTTTGCAGCGGGGAGTATTATTATTCCTGCAGGGTTACAAACAAATAGTGATTGGATAGCACAACTTAATCAGGCGCAAAATGAGTTTGGCATTGCTATTAAGCCAATAACGTCAGGATTAACCAGTAAAGGTGCCGATTTAGGGTCACGCTCAATGGCGGTGCTTAGCGCTCCCAAAGTGCTGCTGTTAGGCGGTAAAGGGGTAAGCCAATATGAAGCTGGAGAAGTGTGGTACTACCTAGACCGTTTTGTGGGTGTTGCTCCAACCATTGTTGAGCTAGAGCGTTTGGGCTCAATTGAGCTAAGTAATTACAGCCATATTGTGCTGGCTCATGGTAACTACAGTGGTTTATCTGACGCTGATAAAGTGGCCATAAAAGGTTGGGTTAGAAAAGGCGGTGTTATTTGGGGTCACAAAGGCGGTGCTAAATTTTTAGCGGATCAGCAACTATTAAAAGCCAGCTACTTGTCTCGCAAAGAAGTAGCCAGTGCGTTTAAAACCGACGGTTTAAACTATGCTGATAAAGAGCATTTAGCTGGGCGTCAGCGTATTGCAGGCGCTATTTTTAATGCCCATGTAGATTTAACTCACCCACTTACCTTTTCATTACCACGTAATACGCTACCTGTATTTAAAAATAGCACTTGGTTGCTGGAGACCTCAGAGGCACCGTTTGTTAATGTGCTTACCTATACTGAGCAGCCATTACTTGCGGGCTTTACCGATGCTGTAAATGTTACTCAAGTTGCCGGCGCAGCAGGCTTAATTGCGCACTCTTACGGGCGTGGAGCAGTAATTGGTATGACCGACGATCCGGTGTTTAGAGGTTATTGGTACGGTACGAGTAGGTTACTTAGTAACGCATTGTTTTTTGGCCACACGTTTCGGGTAAGTGGCGACTAACTATTAAAATTTTAAATAGGCGTTAAGCAAGTGGTAAAAGCCCACACTTGTTTAGCGCCTGCCTGTTTTAAAGCCTGGGTGGCTGCATTAAGTGTAGCGCCTGTGGTCATAATATCATCAACAATTGCCACCGTTTTACCACTCATATCTGCAGTACATATAAATGCGTCTTTTAAATTTTTAACCCGCTTAGCTTTAGTTAGCTTAGATTGTGCGTGCGTTTTTTTATTACGTAACAGCGAATCACTAAGTAAATTAAAAGATGATAAACACGGTTGCCATACTTGTGTTACTTGATTAAAACCGCGCTGAAAAAATCGACTTTTATGCAGTGGTAATATAATAAAGGTATCGGGCAGCGGGTAATCAGGAGTAAAAAAAGTACTCAATTGTTTAGTAATAACTTGTTGTAATGCATTTTTATAATGTATTTGATTATTAAACTTAAGTTGCTTCAGCCATTGCTCAAAAGGGGGCTGGTAAAACGCACAGGAAAATAACTTATCAAATTCGCAGTTAGGAAACATTTCAATAATATCAGGGCGATATAGCAAGTTTTTTTGCTCGCTTAAATCAAATAATGGTAAATCTTCTAAGCAATACTCACACAAGCCCAGCGCGGCTGGGACTGGGCCTTGGCAAAGTACGCAATGCGACTCAAACAGCCAATTTATAAATGCGTGCTTCATCGGATAAATATACTCATTACAATCGCCTAGTTAAACGCTATTATAAACTTCAGTTTGGTTAAGGTTTGGCAAATATGCAAAATGAATTAGTGTTACTACATGGTTGGGGTATGAACAAAGGTGTATGGCAATTAGTGCAGCCAGAGCTAGCATTTATTCATAATAACAACGTACGCAGTATTGATTTACCTGGCTACGGTAGTAGTAAAACATGCCCAAACCCTTATACCTTACACAGCGCTGCAGCACTTTTAAGTGAGCAGTTAAAACCACACTCTATTTTAATGGGTTGGTCTTTAGGTGGGTTATTTGCACTATATATTGCTAAACATTGGCCCGAAAAAGTAGCTAAAGTGATACTTGTTGCTGCTAGCCCCTTTTTTGCAGAGCAAGCGCCGTGGCCGGGTATAAAAGCACAGGTTTTAACGCAATTTAAAGAGCAGCTTGTTAATCATGGTGAAAAAACCATAGAGCGATTTTTAGCTATTCAGGCAATGGGCAGCGAATCGGCTCGTGATGACGTAAAACAACTTAAACAATTGCTAAATCAATATAAAGCCCCTGAAAATGAGGCTTTGACTGCGGGTTTAGATATTTTACAAAATGAAGATTTACGAGCGCTATTTACTCATTGCCCTGTGCCTATAAGCGCTATATTTGGTCGTTTAGATGCACTTGTTCCTTATAGAGCAATTGCCCAAATGGCAGCACTTAATACTGAGTTTGAGTATGAAGTATTAGATAAAGCGTCACATGCTCCTTTTATTTCTCATAAAAATGAATTTATATCTGCCGTTAAATCAATGCTTTAAAATAGAGCGACGAATAGCGCTGGTTAAAGCTTTATTTTGCGCATTAGTTGAGCGATAATTAAACAATATTTATTTTAATGGAGATTTAATATGCCAATAGGATCTGCATTTAATAGTGGCCTAGAAGGGTTTAACCGAGCTAGCCAAGGAATTGAAAGAGCCAGCGCAGAAATTAACCGTGCCAGTATTGAACAACAAGACGATGCGCAACTAGCACAGCAGCGCCAACTTACGGCTGCTCGCTCAGAAGAAGCGGTTACTGCGCCAGTAGCAAAACCTGCCCGTATTGATGAAGCTTTGGTAAACTTAAAAGTTGAAGAGTTTAACGCTAAAGCGAATACGCAATCGATTCAAACTGCCGATGATGTGCTCGGCACATTAATTGATATAAACGTTTAAATATTATGAATATTGTCACGCCATTCCCGTCTATTAATATAAACACCGCAAATGTTTATACCGAAACTGCACGGCGTGATAATCAGTTGCGAGAAGTTATTCCCCCGCCAGCATCAAGTACGGCTAGTAGCACCGAAAATAAAGCCCAAAGTGATGCCGAAAAAGCTAAATTACCGGGTAACAGTGACCCAGCTACTTACGACGCGAAAGGAAAACTGGCCGGTGAAAAGTCTGTTGAGGCACGTGACGAAAGTTCAGGCAATTCAGATAATGCTGAGCAAGAAAACGAGCAAGAAAAAAACCAAACAACAGAACAAGAAGCAGCAAAAGAAGAGCAGCAGTTAGCGCAACAAGAACTACAAATTAAAGAGCTTAAAGCGCGTGATACCGAAGTGCGTGTGCACGAACAAGCGCATGCAGCAGTGGGTGGGCAACATGCGGGCTCGCCTAGTTATGAGTATCAGCGTGGCCCAGATGGCACTAATTACGCTTACGCTGTGGGTGGCGAAGTGCAAATAGATGTGGGGGCTATAAGTGGCGATCCACAAGCAACCATAGAAAAAATGCAAACAGTACGTGCAGCAGCACTTGCCCCAGCTCAACCATCGGGTGCAGATAGAGCAATTGCTGCCGATGCCACGCAAAAAATAGCCACCGCACAGGCTGAACTTGCAAGCCCAAAAAGTAATGAAGACGAAAAAACAACAAGTAAAGCAGCCGCTTCACTTTCAAGTAATGATAGCAGTGAAGAAAAAACAGCAAAAAGTGCAGAGCAAACGCGCGATACACAAGTTGAAGCACGCGCTGGGCGCATTGCTAATTTTTATCAAATGGCGACATCGCCCGCAAGCAACAGCGGTTTTTCAGCGCAAATATAGTTAACCTGAACTCTGGTTAAGAGATTTACTAACGTATTGAATTTATAATTATATTTAACTTTATTTTCTCTAGCCAGAGATTTTCAGTGAAAATAAGGCGAGTTTACGCGTCAATAGCTGGCCTATTGCAAGTAAATTCAACGCAGTTAGCGCTGAAAATAACTGCTTGAGATAGGTTTATTATCCGGAGATCAGGTTAGTTATGTAGCTTAAGCAATACTGAGCTTAAAGCTTTTATCAAAATACCCAAATAAAAAAACCGCTAACGCGGTTTTTTATTTTTAGCTAGATTTATTCGGAGCTATATAAGTATTACTTTTTCAGTTTAGCGTTAGCAAATGCATCAGCAAACGCATTGCCCATTAGCGCATTACCATTATCACGCTTTGGCTTAGCAGCTCTTGGCTGTGAGTTGTTGTTAGTGCGTGGCTTTTGCGCAGCAGGAGCTGCTGGCTTATTACTGGTATCAATGTCGTCATCTAGGCGCATGGTAAAGCTAATGCGTTTACGTGCGGCATCAACTTCAACTACTTTAACTTTTACAATGTCACCGGCTTTAACAACTTCACGCGGATCAGAGATAAACTTATTAGTAATTGATGAAATATGTACTAAACCATCTTGATGTACACCTACATCAACAAAAGCACCAAAATTAGCAACGTTAGATACAACACCTTCTAAAATCATTCCTGGTTTTAGATCGCTTATTTTTTCTACGCCGGCTTTAAATTCAGCAGTTTTAAACTCAGGGCGAGGATCGCGCCCTGGCTTATCAAGCTCGCTAATAATATCGGTAACGGTAGGTAAACCAAATTTATCGTCAATGTAGTCGTTAGCGGCTAACTTATTTAAAAAGTCGCTGTTACCCATTAAGCTATTTACATCAATGCTATTGTGCTCACAAATACGCTTAACAACAGGGTAAGCCTCAGGGTGAACAGATGAGTTATCTAGCGGATCGCTGCCGTTGTTAATACGTAAAAACCCTGCGGCTTGTTCAAACGCTTTTGGCCCTAAACGCTCTACTTTTTTAAGCTCACTGCGTTTTGCAAACGAACCATTAGCATCGCGGTAGTTAACAATATTTTGCGCTAAGGTTTTGTTTAAACCAGAAACGCGGGTTAGTAATGGCACCGAGGCCATATTTAAATCTACGCCTACAGAGTTTACACAGTCTTCTACTACTGAGATCAGGCTTTGCCCTAATTGGCTTTGCGATACATCGTGCTGATATTGACCTACACCTATGGCTTTAGGCTCAATTTTAACCAGCTCAGCTAGAGGGTCTTGTAAACGACGGGCAATAGAAACCGCGCCTCTTAGAGAAACGTCTAAATTAGGAAATTCATTAGCAGCAAGTTCTGAGGCAGAATAGACCGATGCACCCGCTTCGCTAACCATAATTTTATTAAGTTTAAGCTCGGCATTAGCTTTCATTAGTTCAGCAATTAACTTATCAGACTCGCGAGACGCGGTGCCATTACCAATCGCAATAAGCTCAACCTTATGTTGACGACAAAGTAGTTCTAAGGTGCGTACAGATTTTTCCCAGTGATTTTGTGGCGCATGTGGGAAAATAGTTTGTGTGGTTAAAAGTTTGCCAGTGCTATCTACAATCGCAATTTTACAACCGGTACGTAGACCAGGATCGAGCCCTAGAGTAGTACGCGGGCCAGCTGGTGCGGCCATGAGTAGGTCTTTTAAGTTTTTAGCAAATACATCAATTGCACCGGTTTCGGCTTTTTCGCGCATAGCCGCTAAAAATTCATTTTCTAAGTGTAAGCCTAGTTTAATTTTCCACGTCCACTGCACCACAGTTAATAGCCAGCTGCTAGCTGCTTGGTTTTTAATATCTAAGCGATAATGATCAGCTATCATTTGAGCACAAAGTTGCGCTGAATTTTCTGAGCTTGGTTCAGGATTAATATTAAGCTGTAAAATGCCTTCATTACGGGCTCTAAGCATAGCAAGCGCACGGTGCGAAGGTACTTTTTTAAGAGCCTCTTGATGCTCAAAGTAGTCACGATATTTAGCGCCAGCTTGTTCTTGGCCTTTAATTAAGCTGCTTTCAATAACCCCATTTTGACTAATGTAGCTTCTGAACTTCGCGAGTAACTTGGCGTCTTCGGCAAAACGCTCCATTAAAATAAACTTAGCACCTTCAAGGGCTGATTTTGTATCTGCTATGCCTTTATCGGCACTTACAAACTGCTCAGCTTGCTGCTCTGGATCTAGGTTGGCATCATTAAATAGTGCATTGGCAAGCGGCTCTAATCCCGCCTCTATTGCTATTTGCCCTTTGGTACGACGCTTTGCTTTATAAGGCAGGTATAAATCTTCAAGCTCAGTTTTACTTTGTGCAGCATTAATATCGGCGCTTAGCGCTGCAGTTAGTTTTTTTTGTGACTCTATAGTTGATAAAATAAAGCTACGGCGCTCTTCAAGCTCTCGTAAATACGACAACCTTTGCTCTAACAACCGCAGTTGCGTGTCGTCTAGTCCGCCGGTTACTTCTTTTCTGTAACGGGCAATAAAAGGAACCGTTGCGCCTTCATCAAGTAACTTTGTTGCTGCAACAACTTGTTGCTGTTGTGCGTTTAACTCACTGGCTAAACGTGCAGAGATATCGCTCATGCAAAAACCTTATAAAACAAAAATAAGACCAGTTAAATTAACTTAACTGGCGGGTCAATTGCTTGAATAATATCACAGGGGGGGGTAATAAAAAGGTCTTAAAGCAAGCTATTTTGCTTGCTTTAAGATGTAACAATCAAAGCGATAACTTTAATTGTTGTAAAGCGCTTTAATGGGGGTGATCTACGCTCTCTAGTACTTCACTAAATGAGTTAGCAATAGGGGTTATGTGCACAGGTATTTGCAGTGTTTTGGCAATTTCGCGAGCTGAAATTAAGCCACATATTTCATTATTAGCAGTAGTCACTAATAAAAACATAGCGCCACGGTGCTCCATTGTTTGTAGTGCATCGCCAATACATGCGTAGCTTAAGCTTTGCATGCTTACACCGAGTAAATTAGTTAACGGGGTCATTAAGTGGTGTAAGTTAACTTCGCTGCGCGGCAAGCCTATACGCTGGGCTATTATCATTGTTTTTGAGCTTTGTAAGTCTGCACTCGAAACAATGCCTATTAGCTTATGCTGCTCGTCGGTGACTAAAATAAAGTTTGAAGGTTGCACACTAAGTTGTTTTAGCGCTTGCTCAATGGTTGTATCGAATGATGCACGCACTGGTATTTTATTCGTAAAGTTATTAATCATTTTAATAGCAGGAGAGGTTAAATCAATAAGCGGTTGTTCAACAGCAAACGTGTTAGCAATAACGCCATGAGAAATATCTTGAATACGAAGTTCTTTAAAGTTAGACATATTAGTCACCTTATTTAGTTATAAAATTTAATAGTTTGAAAAGTAAGTTATTAAATTAAATAGCTAGGTGGGCCTCGCTGATGCGCGCAGCTAAAAGGTTTGTCTAAAATAGTACTCTGGTAATAAGAGTAGGGTGCTTTAGGGAGTGGTTGCAGTACCCTAAGGCTAATAACATAGGCATGAGAATCAAAGTCTATGTCGGGATTTGTTTGATCAGGAGTGTCACAAGCAATAAAGTGGGGAGTAACTATACTTGAGTCTAGTTGGGTGTTTTTAGGGCTAGCATGCAAAGTCAAACTTACACTCATGAAGAGTGCAAACAATACGGCATTACTTAATATGCGCGATACTATGTTTGACATAAATACGACCTTAATTAACGAGTCTCAAATTAAAATTGTGTAACTTGAGTTAAATCAGTTATAGCTCATTGCATTAAGTTACACAATAAAAAGTTAATATGATCTGAATCAAAGCAGCTTAACTATTTTTTTGATAGCTAATGCTATTTACGTACCACTGTTTTTTGCCTTGAGGGGTGATAACGTCAAACTCGTCATCTACTTGTTTTTTTAACAACGCTCGCGCCATTGGTGAATCAATCGAAATATAGTCTTTACGCTCGTAAATTTCATCGGGACCGACAATTTTAAACTTTTTAGTCTCGCCTTGCTCATTTTCAATTTCAACCCAAGCACCAAAAAACACTTTGCCATCTTGCACAGGCGAATAATCAATAATTTTTAAGTCGGGTATGCGCTTACGTAAGTAGCGCACACGGCGGTCTATTTGCCGTAGAAGCCGTTTATTATATTGATATTAGTACTACTGTGTTTCGCATACTAATTATCATTAAGTAAGTAATATAATTTGCTAAATCAATATAAATACTCTA
>NZ_JBEOOE010000004.1:0-195059 GCF_040308885.1 Pseudoalteromonas sp. 120-MNA-CIBAN-0494 | reverse complement strand
CAATTTGAGCCCGTATATAAGCTAGCATCTAATTTATTTCAATTTTATTTTTGACATTAATAGGGAGTCCATATAAGGCCCTAGCGGCTCATAAACGCGAGTTTTTCGATTAGGCTTATGTCTTGCTCATTTTTAAGTAATGCGCCAAACATTGGCATTAAACCGCCTTTTTTAGCTTTGTCGTGGAGTGTTTTTGCGTCTATATCTTCTGCCATAAGTAGCTTTAACCAGTCGAGTAATTCGCTGGTAGATGGCTTCTTTTTAAGACCGTTTGCTTCGCGTAGGTTAAAAAACACTTCGAGTGCTTGGCGTACTAAATCTTGCTTAACGTTAGGGTAGTGCACGTCAATAATTTGCTGCATTTCATCGGCAGATGGAAAATCAATGTAATGAAAAAAGCAGCGGCGTAAAAATGCGTCGGGCAGCTCTTTTTCGTTATTAGAGGTGATGATCACAATAGGGCGCTCTTTTGCTACTACTCGCTCGCTGGTTTCGTAAACATGAAATTCCATTTTATCGAGCTCTAACAGTAGATCGTTTGGAAACTCAATATCGGCTTTGTCTATTTCATCTATTAATAATACCGGGCGTTTACCGTGTTGGTCGGCGTAAGTAAATGCTTGCCACAGTTTGCCTTTAACTATGTAGTTACTAATGTTGTGCACGCGCTCGTCGCCCAGCTGGCTGTCGCGCAGGCGCGAAACCGCATCGTATTCATACAAACCTTGCTGCGCTTTGGTGGTCGATTTAATGTGCCACTGAATAAGTTCGGTATCTAAGCTTTTTGCCAGCTCTTCAGCTAGCATGGTTTTACCTGTACCCGGCTCACCTTTAATTAAAAGTGGTTTTTCGAGCATAATAGCCGCGTTTACAGCTTGCTTAAGCGCAGAGCTGGCGATGTAATTGTCGGTTGAATTAAATTGCACTTTATTACCTTCTTTTCGTCACAGGTCAGATGAGTTTTTATAATCCTATCATGCCATAGTTAACCGGCTTCACCAAGGTAGCTAAACCGAGGAATAGTTTTGCCATCTTTTTCAACTGTTTCGCTAAACATTTCTAAAGGGCGTGCCCATATACCAAACTCACCGTATAGCGCTTGGTAAATTACCAGTTGCTCACTGGTTTCGCTGTGAGTGGCTACATAAAGCACTTTGTACTGTGCCCCTTTGTAGTGTTGGTATATGCCTGATTTGAGGGAAATTGGTTTTATTGCTGTAGTCATGTTTTGATCTCTTGTATAATTTGTTTCTGCACTTTTAATGCTAACTAATTTGCCAATACTATGAACTATATTACGCTAGATGATTACAAAAAAGCATGGGTTTTTCGCCATAAAGACATGCCTGTTTCAGCCGACGATGCTGCAAACATTAAACCTATGAGCCTTGAGCGCGCAGCTGTACTGTGGACAACTATGGTGAGCCGTGAGTTTGATCACCCTGATTTTTTTGATAAAACAGATTGGTGTGGTCAAGATGAAAGTTATAGCCAAGAAGTAAACTGGGAAAGCGCATGGGAAAACGGCGATGAACAACTTCCCGAAGCTATTTTAGCGCACTTAGATTGGCAAGCTAATACCACTGTTTATTTTTGCATGGCACGCGACAATATTATTGAAACCACCTTTGATGTGTTTAAACGCAACTGGCAAAACTTTATGTTTTTAGCCGACGGCAGTTTACTCATAGGTAAAAAACGCAATACTGTAGTGCAGTTTTTAGAGTCGGGCATGGCTAAATTAGGTGAAAAGCCAAGCGCTTAATTTAGCACTCGGCGCTTAAAAATTATGCAGTACTGTGTTATAAAACATTTACCTAAGTGTTTTTGAGTACGGCAATTGGCAGCAAAAAATGAGCCTGTTGGCGCGCCACAACAAGTTGAAATGTGGCAAGCCGATGCAAAAAAAGTGTTATATGCACAATTGTGTAATGCATTTTATCAACGTGAGGTTCAGCGTTTAGTCGCTGAGCCTAATAGCGATAGGCTGCGTCGCCAATTAAAAAGTCTACCTTATTACATTGAACGTGCTGCCACATTAGTTGCTAATACAAGCTCGCCTTTTAAACTAGATTCGCAAAATGGCTCTTGGCTTGCAAAGCAAAAACCGACCCCACCAGAGATTAACATTCAAGCAAATGAACTTTTTTATCAACATAATGCCAAAGTCGGGTTAATAATCCCTATTTTAGTGCGTAGTGATGAGCAAATTCGCGTTAGAATAGACAGCCTAGACCAAGTAAGCGACAATAAAGTGCATTGTAATGAGCTAGGTTGGTTTGCGTTTTCGGGGCAGGGACTTGAGCTGCCAAACGCGCAATTATTAACGCCGAGTAAAGTGTCATTAACCGCGGCGTGTTGCGGGCACCAATGGCAGTTTTCAAAGCGTTGTTTGCCACGGGTTTTATCGCTGCGCGAAATGCTACTGGCAGGAAGTATAAATTGGCGCAATGTAAAACGATTACAAACGTAACTTGGTTAATTAAATAAGTTTATTTGAATTTAAAATAAGGAGTGTTAAATGCGGTTTTTTCAGGTTGGCTTGTTATGTTTAGCACTGTTTGTGCAGTATAGATTGTGGTTTGGCCATAATGGCGTACAAGACTACACACGTTTAAAAAGTGCGGTTGCATCTCATTTACAAACTAACGAAAAACTAATTAAACGCAATAAAGTATTAACCGCCGATATAGAAGATTTAAAGCTTGGCCATGAAGGCATAGAAGAGCGCGCACGTAACGAATTAGGAATGATTAAAGCGGGCGAAACATTTATACGTGTTTTACCAGCTCAACAATAATATGACAAATAAACCAACTATAGCTGCCATTATACCTGCTGCCGGGGTTGGTAGCAGAATGCAGCATAATGCACCTAAACAGTATATTAAATTAGCAGGTAAAACTATTTTAGAGCATACGCTCACAAAATTATCTGCTTTAGCGCAGCTTAATACAATTGTTGTAGCCCTAAATGAAAACGATCCTTACTTTGAGCAATTGCCAGTGATTGATGCGCGCATTGTGCGTACTTGTGGCGGTAAAGAGCGTGCAGATTCCGTTTTAAATAGTTTGCTTTTTTTAGCCGCCAACCCGCCTGACTGGGTACTTGTGCACGATGCTGCCCGCCCGCTAGTTACTATTGACGACATAAATACACTTATAAATGAGTGTATAAGCGCCGATGAAGGCGGGATTTTAGCCAGTAAAGTAAAAGACACTATAAAACGTGGCCATATTTATGCTGAGCAAACCGTACCCCGAGATGATTTATGGCAAGCCCTTACTCCGCAGTTTTTTAAATACGAAGATCTTAAAAATGCGCTGCAAAATGCACTGGCAAGCGGCGCAGTTATTACCGACGAAGCAAGCGCCATTGAATGGGCTAACAAGCCAGTAAAATTAATACCAGGGCGTAGCGATAATATTAAAATAACCACTCCTGAGGATTTAGACTTGGCTGGTTTTTTACTTCAAAAACAACAAAACGAGAATGCATTATGATACGAATTGGTCATGGTTTTGACGTGCATAAATTTGGCGGTGTTGGCCCATTAACTATCGGCGGCGAAAAGATTGATTATCCGCAAGGTTTTTTAGCGCACTCCGACGGCGATGTTGCTATACATGCTCTGTGCGATGCTATTTTAGGCGCGCTTGCAATGGGCGACATTGGTAAACACTTTCCTGATACGGCCAGTGAATATGAAAATATCGACAGCCGAATATTACTGCGTCATGTGGTGAGCTTAGCTAAAGAGCAAGGTTATGTATTGGGCAATGGAGATGTAACTATAGTGGCACAAGCGCCAAAAATGTTGCCTCATATTCAAGCTATGCGTAGCAACCTTGCAAGTGATTTAAACTGCGAACTATCGCAAATAAATGTTAAAGCTACAACCACCGAAAAGCTCGGTTTTGAAGGGCGAAAAGAAGGCATTTCGAGCCATGCAGTGGTAATTATGAACAAAGAGTCAATGAGTAAAACAAACGCATGAGCGATTTAAATTATTTATACGGCGCACCGTTATCAAAAGCTGACTTTAAAACCACAGCCGAAGACTTTATGGTAGATGAGGACTTAGGCATTGAGTTTACCGGTAGCGGCGAGCATGTATGTTTGCAAGTAGTAAAAAAAGGCGAAAACACCCAGTACGTAGCAAAGTTAATTGCGCAGCGAGCTGGGGTATCACCACGCGATGTAAGTTATGCTGGGATGAAAGATCGCCACGGAGTGTGTTCGCAGTGGTTTAGTGTAAAAGTACCCATTAAAAAGCCAATTGATTTTAGTGATTTAAACAGCGAAAGCGTGTTTGTTGTATCGCAGCAACGCCACGAACGTAAGCTGAGAACGGGCTGTCATAAAGGTAATAAATTTACTATTACGCTGCGCAATGTTACCGATCCTCTGGATATTTTGTGCCGTATTAATGCGGTACGCAGTGGCGTGCCTAACTATTTTGGCGAGCAACGCTTTGGCCGTGATGGCCATAACCTGGTAATGGCTGAAAAAATGTTTGCAGGTGAGCGTATTCGCGATAAAAAATTACGCGGTATTATTATTTCTGCAGCGCGCTCGCATGTATTTAATCAACTCGTAAGTTTACGAGTAAAGGAGCATGGTTTAGCTAAAACCATGCACCGTGAAGTATTTATGCTCAGCGGCAGTAACGCCTTTTTTGAAGACGCTATTAGCGATGAGAACATAGCCCGCCTAGCCTCTGGCGATATTATGATGTCGGCACCTATGGTAGGTAAAAGCGAAAAAGGGCTCACCGAACAAGAAAAAGTATGGCTTGGGCCTTATCAGTCTTGGTGCGATGGTTTAGGCGAGTTAGGGCTAAAAAATGAGCGCCGAATGCTGCGTTTAATCCCGCAAGATTTTAGCGTAGAAACCATAGATGAAAGCACTTTAAAGTTAAGTTTTGGTTTACCAAAAGGCTGTTTTGCTACGGCATTATTACGTGAGCTGGTGGATTACACAGACGCAAGCCCACGCGAGCGAAAAGAAAAGGACAGCAAAGATGAAGATCCTATTAAGTAACGACGATGGTGTAGGCGCTAAAGGTATTGCGGTGTTATATCAAGCATTAATGCAAATTGCCGAGGTCACTTTAGTTGCTCCCGACCGTAACTGCAGTGGTGCAAGTAACTCGTTAACTTTGCTTAACCCACTGCGTGCTACAAAGCTTGAAAATGGCTTTATATCGGTTAATGGTACACCTACTGACTGTGTGCATTTAGGCGTTAACCAGCTTGTTGATGAAATGCCCGATTTAGTGGTCGCAGGTATAAACCACGGCGCTAATTTAGGTGACGACACTTTGTACTCAGGCACGGTAGCTGCAGCAACCGAAGGACGCCATTTAGGTTTGCCTGCTATTGCGGTGTCTTTGTGTTCGCACCACGGCGAGCATTTTGAAACGGCAGCAGCGGTAACTATAAGTATTATTAAAGGTTTAGCGTCGCATCCGCTACCAAAAGATCAAATTATAAATATTAATGTACCCGACATTCCTCTAAGCGAATTAAAAGGCGTGCAGGTAACGCGTTTGGGTGCGCGCCATAAAGCCGAAACCATGACCAAGCAAACCGATCCTTGGGGTCGAGATATTTACTGGTACGGATCTTTAGGGACAGAAAGTGATGCAGGTGAAGGTACCGATTTTCATGCAATTAATAATGGCTATGCCTCGGTTACCCCACTGAGTGTTGATATGACCGCTAACGAGAGTATTAAAGCGGTAGGGGAGTGGTTAGCTGATTTGGAGATAAACCGTGCTGGCTAATTATACCCGCAGCGCCAAGGCGCTATCAGCGCTATTACAGCGTGAAGGTGTTGAGGATACGCAAGTACTAGATGCGATTGCACAAATACCACGACATATATTTGTGGGTGACGTGCTGCAACATAAAGCGTATCAAAATACTGCGTTACCAATAGGCCAAGGGCAAACTATTTCGCAGCCTTATATTGTGGCGCGTATGACCGAACTGTTGCAATTAGCTGGTGTGCGCGACAAGGTGCTAGAAATAGGCACAGGATCGGGCTATCAAACGGCAATACTGGCTAAAATATTTACCAAGGTTTACTCAGTAGAGCGTATTAAAGCATTACAATGGCAAGCTAAGCGCCGTTTACATCAGCTCGATTTATATAATGTGGCAATGAAACATGGCGATGGCTGGCAAGGTTGGGAGTCGCAAGCGCCGTTTAACGGCATTATAGTCACCGCAGCCGCGGCTAAAATCCCGCAAGATCTATTAGCTCAATTAGCTGATGGTGGTGTGTTACTTGCCCCAATAGGCGAGCAAGAGCAAAAATTAACTATGGTTATTCGCAATGGCAATAACTACACAGAACACGTAATTGCGCCGGTTAGATTTGTACCGCTAGTCGCTGGTGATATTGAATAGGAATTCATTTTGAAGTTGTTTACTAAGTTATACGATATGGCTCTAGTGTGGGCTAAGCACCGTCATGCTGAGCGTTATTTAGCTGCAATGAGCTTTGCAGAGTCTGTGTTTTTTCCTGTCCCTCCTGATGTAATGCTGGCACCAATGTCGCTTGCTCAGCCTAAAAAAGCATGGCGGTTTGCAAGTTTTGCCACTATAGCGTCTGTTGTTGGTGGCATAGTAGGTTATTTACTTGGCTTTTGGTTATTTGAACCGGTTGTTGAGCCACTTATAGTACAAATGCACTGGCAAGATAAATTTGATATTGCACTTGATTGGTTTAAAAACTATGGCGTGTGGGTGGTATTTATAGCCGGTTTTTCGCCTATTCCTTATAAAGTATTTACTATAGGCGCAGGGGTATTACAAATGGCATTTTTGCCGTTTTTAATTGCGTCTGCAGTAGGGCGAGGCGCTCGGTTCTTTTTAGTTGCTGCACTGATGAAGTGGGGCGGTGTTAAAATGGAGCAAAAATTACGTCAATACATTGAAGTGCTTGGATGGGCAGTTGTGCTTTTAATTGCAGTTGCATACATTTTATTACGTTAAGCACTATAAAATAATGTTATTAACATAAGGAGCTAAATACAGTGAATAAACAAATAAAATGTTATGTTGCTTTATTTATTAGTATTTTGCTCTTTGCTTGCTCGTCTAGCCATGTTCCGGCGCCTGTCAGTAGTTTAAATAATGATGTTAATAATTACGGCAGAAAAATTAACATTAATGGCGATAAATATACTGTTCAAAAAGGCGATACACTTTATTCAATTGCATTTAGTGCAGGCCAAGATGTTAGAACCTTAGCAAAAAATAATTCAATACCAGCACCTTACACAATATTCCCCGGGCAGAGTATTTCCTTTTCTGCCATAGCAAAAAAATACAAAAAGACAAAAAAATACACTCCTCCTATTAAAAAAGTCGCAAAAACTTCACAAAAAAATAACAATAAATCAAAGAAAGAGCTTGATAAGCCTAAACAACGAGGGTATGTTCAGAAACAAGCCAATAAAAAAATTAGTAACTCTAAGCATTTGTCGAGTAGTAAAGTGCAGTGGTTTTGGCCAGCAAAAGGCAAAATAACACAACGCTTTTCGAACAAGGAAAATGGCTACAAAGGCTTACAGATTGCTAATAAAAAAGGGGCTGCCGTTTTAGCCGCCGCACAAGGAACAGTGGTTTATGCGGGTAATGCGCTTCGAGGTTATGGTAGTTTAATTATTTTAAAACATAATGACGACTACTTGAGTGCTTATGCACACAACTCGAAACTACTTGTTAAAGAAAAACAGGAAGTTAAGGCTGGACAAAAAATAGCAGAGATAGGAAATACAGAATCTGCGGTAACGGCACTTCGTTTTGAAATTCGCTACCGAGGGCAAGCTGTAAATCCTGCTAAGTACCTTCCCTAATTTTTAAAGATATTGATAACTTGCTCAGGAGAAGTCTTATGGCTGATGCAGCAAAAGTTGATAAAAACACCCTCGTAGATAATAAATTAGATGAAACTGCTGTTGATGATGATTCAACACCGCTGCTTGAAGCTGTGGATGATGACGTTTTTGTCAAAGAAGAAGTCACTAAAAATTTAGATGCTACTCAGCTTTATTTAGGTGAAATTGGTTTTTCTCCGTTGTTAAGCGCTGAGGAAGAGGTGTTTTTTTCTCGTAAATCTTTAAAAGGGTGCGAAGCGTCTCGCAAGCGCATGATTGAAAGTAACTTGCGCCTTGTAGTAAAAATTGCTCGTCGTTATAACAACCGAGGTTTAGCGTTACTTGATTTAATTGAAGAGGGTAACTTAGGCTTAATTCGCGCCGTAGAGAAGTTTGATCCTGAGCGTGGCTTTCGATTTTCTACTTATGCAACATGGTGGATACGCCAAACGATAGAACGCGCCATTATGAATCAAACGCGCACTATTCGCTTGCCAATACATGTAGTAAAAGAACTTAACGTATATTTACGTACCGCGCGCGAGCTAACTCAAAAATTAGATCATGAACCAACCGCCGAAGAAATAGCAGCTTGTTTAGATAAGCCGGTTGAAGATGTCACCAAAATGCTGCGCTTGAATGAAAAAATAGCCTCGGTTGATATGCCGATCGGCGGCGAAAACGATACCGCTTTGCTCGATATTATTGCCGATGACAACAATGTTGGTCCTGAGGGCGAAGTACAAAATAACGATATGAATAAACACATTGTTGACTGGTTAGGAGAGCTAAACCCAAAGCAGCGTGAGGTGTTAGCCCGTCGCTTTGGTTTATTAGGCTATGAGCCATCAACGCTTGAAGATGTTGGCCGTGAAATAGGATTAACCCGTGAACGCGTTAGACAAATTCAGGTAGAAGCATTACGTCGTTTAAAAGATATTTTGCAACAAGAAGGCTTAAGCACAGAGAGTTTATTTGAGCACTTTGCGTAAGTTTTAATAAAGTACCATGTTATGTGTAAAAAAGCTGAAGGTTTTATTCTTCAGCTTTTTTTTGTTTGTAAATTAAAGAAGTGCTTTTAATTTATAGAGTAAATCGTGAGCTTGTCGCGGTGATAGATTATCAGGATCGATAGCCGTTAACTGCAATTCTACTTCAGAAGGGCTAATTTGTTGGGCTTGATTGTTAAAGGTAAATGCTTGCTGCTCAATATTAGGCGCGGTGACACTTTGGTGATTTTCGAGTAGTTTAAGCTTTTGTTTTGCCTGATTTATTACAGACTTAGGTACGCCAGCAAGTGCAGCAACTTGTAAGCCAAAGCTTTTACTTGCTGCGCCATCAAGTACCGTGTGCATAAAGGCAATAGTGTCGTTATGCTCTATGGCATCAAGGTGCACATTTACCAGCCCAGGCGTTTGCTCTGCAAGCTCGGTTAACTCAAAGTAGTGGGTGGCAAACAAGGTTTTTGCTGATATTTTTGACGCTAAATGATCGGCAGTAGCATACGCAAGCGAAAGCCCATCGTAAGTGCTTGTTCCGCGGCCAATTTCATCCATTAATACCAAAGATTGCGCTGTGGCATTATTTAAAATCGTGGCGGTTTCGGTCATTTCTACCATAAAGGTAGAACGCCCTGAGGCGAGATCGTCACTTGCGCCAATGCGAGTAAATATACGGTCAATATTGCCTATTTTAGCGCTGTCTGCGGGTACGTAACTGCCAATATGAGCCATTAGCACTATAAGTGCAGTTTGGCGCATATAGGTTGATTTACCACCCATGTTTGGACCGGTAATTATTAACATTTTACGTTGTGCATTTAGCTCTACTGGGTTGGCAATAAAGGGTTCTTTCATTACTTGCTCAACCACAGGATGACGACCTTGTTTAATGCTTATGTTGTCGTTATCGCAAAGTATCGGCTTAGCGTAGTTAAGTGTAAGTGCACGCTCTGCTAAGTTATTTAGCACATCTAAGTCGGCAAGGGCGGCTGCCATTGTTTGTAATTGCTCAATATGCGGCGCAATAAATCTAAATAGCTCTTCGTAAAGCTGCTTTTCGAGCGCTAATGCTTTTGACTGGCTGCCAAGTACTTTGTCTTCGTGCTCTTTTAGCTCAGGAATAATATAGCGTTCATTATTTTTAAGTGTTTGGCGGCGAATATAATCGGCAGGCACTAAATGCGCATTGGCGCGACTAACTTCAATAAAAAAGCCGTGTACTCGGTTATAACCAATTTTAAGGGTGCTGATCCCTGTACGTGCACGCTCTCGTAACTCTAACTGATCAAGCACATCGGTTGCGCCTTTGCTTAAGTTACGCCATTCATCAAGCTCGCTGTTATAACCAGGGGCAATTACACCACCGTCGCGAATAAGTACCGGCGGGTTTTCGATTACTGCACGCTCTAATAGCGCTTGTAAATCAGGTAGCTCAGGCGATTGCTTAATAATGCTGGCAATGCGCGGATCGCTGGCATCGTTTAATAAAGTATGCAGCGGTGCAAGTGCTTGTAAGGCGCTACGCAAACGAGTTAAATCGCGAGGACGAGCAGTGCACAAAGCAAGGCGGGCAATAACACGTTCTACGTCGCCAATTTCTCTTAATGATTCGTGTAGCTCACCACAAAGCTGTACATCTAAAATTGCGCTAATAGCGTTTAACCGCGAGTTTAGCTCGTCTTTATTACGCACTGGGGTATGAATACGGCGCTTAAGTAAACGAGATCCCATAGGGGTTGCTGTTTTATCAAGTACTTGCGCTAGCGTGTTTTCAAATCCACCCGATAAATTAACGGTCAGCTCTAAATTTTTACGAGTAGCAGCATCTAAAATAACGGCATGCTCGTTGTGTTCAAGAGTAATGGCACGAATATGGGGTAATGCAATACGTTGAGTGTCTTTAACGTATTGCATTAAACAACCTGCGGCAACTAAGGCGCAGTGGGCTTTATCAACGCCAAAACCGACTAAATCTTTTGTACCAAATTGCTCACACAATAAATGCTGGGCGGTGTCTAAATCAAACTCCCACTCAGGGCGGCGACGCGCGCCTTTAATGTGCTCAATTAAATGAACATTTTCGAAGCTTTCGCTATACAGTAATTCTGCAGGGGCGAGGCGTTGAATAGTTGAAGTAAATGCCTCGTCGGTATTAACTTCTACAACGTTAAAACGACCCGAGTTAATATCAAGGTATGCAATGCCATAAGTACCATTTTTACTCTGCCATACGCTGGTAAGTAAGTTGTCTTGGCGCTCTTGCAGTAGGGCTTCATCAGAAATAGTACCTGGGGTGACAATACGCACCACTTTGCGATCAACAGGCCCTTTACTGGTAGCCGGATCGCCTACTTGTTCGCAAATAGCAACAGATTCGCCCATTTGCACTAAACGGGCTAAATAGTTTTCTACGGCATGATAAGGTACACCGGCCATAGGAATAGGATCGCCACCGGCTTTACCGCGCTGAGTTTGCGAAATATCGAGTAATTGAGCGGCGCGTTTTGCGTCATCAAAAAAGAGTTCATAAAAATCCCCCATCCGATAAAACAATAAAATATCGCGATGCTCTGATTTTATTTTTAGATACTGCTGCATCATAGGGGTTTGTTGTTTTATAGTGTGTGGAGCATAAAGATCAAACGACATGTATTTACCCAAAGGCTGAATATGGAATTACATCAAGAGATTAAAACACTTGCTGCGCAATTAGGCGCTATTTTAACGGATAAATGCTTATGGATCACTACTGCTGAGTCATGTACTGGTGGCGGGGTAAGTTATGCACTTACCGACACCCCTGGAAGCTCTGCCTATATTGACCGTGCATTTGTAACTTACAGTAACCAAGCAAAGCAAGATTTACTAAATGTAAGTGCCGCCACATTAACGCAATATGGGGCGGTAAGCGAGCAAACGGTGCGTGAGATGGCTTTAGGCGCAATTGCAGCAACTAATGCCGATATTGCGATTACTGTATCGGGTATTGCAGGCCCAGGAGGAGCAACCCCAGATAAGCCGGTAGGCTTAGTATGGTTTGGACTACATATTAACGACAAGCAGCTGGTATTTAAACAAGTATTTACCGGCGATAGAGCACAGGTTAGACTGCAAGCTATTGTATTTTCTTTAAAAACTATAATAGAGCAGATAAAATAATAAAATTAACTTGATACTGTGATTTCATACAGTATACTTGTCGCATTAGCTGGATTTGGAGAGTAAAATGAACGATAACAAACAAAAAGCGTTGGACGCGGCTTTATCACAAATTGAACGTCAATTTGGTAAAGGCTCAATTATGAAATTGGGTGATAACAAAGCGTTAAACATTGAATCTGTATCTACAGGCTCATTAGGTATCGATATTGCCTTAGGTATAGGTGGCTTACCTATGGGGCGTATTGTAGAAGTATATGGTCCTGAGTCGTCTGGTAAAACAACGCTTACTTTGCAAGTTATCGCTGAAGCACAAAAAGAAGGCAAAACATGTGCCTTTATTGATGCTGAGCATGCTCTTGATCCAGTTTATGCACAAAAGCTTGGTGTAAACATAGATGAGCTTTTTGTATCGCAACCAGATACTGGCGAACAAGCACTCGAAATTTGTGACATGCTAGTACGCTCAAGCGCGGTTGACGTAGTTATTATTGACTCGGTTGCAGCACTTACACCAAAAGCTGAAATTGAAGGCGACATGGGCGACTCGCACATGGGCTTACAAGCACGTTTAATGTCGCAAGCATTACGTAAGCTAACAGGTAATATTAAACGCTCGAACACCTTATGTATTTTCATTAACCAAATCCGTATGAAGATTGGTGTAATGTTTGGTAACCCAGAAACAACAACGGGTGGTAACGCACTTAAGTTTTACGCATCGGTACGTATTGATATTCGTCGTATTGGTTCGGTAAAAGAAGGCGATGAGGTTGTTGGTAACGAAACCCGGGTTAAAATTGTTAAAAACAAAGTAGCACCGCCATTTAAGCAAGCCGAATTTATCATTATGTATGGTGAAGGTATTTCTAAACAAGGCGAGCTAATTGACTTAGGTGTGAAGCACAAAATTGTTGAAAAAGCAGGTGCTTGGTACAGTTACTGTGGTAATAAAGTTGGCCAAGGTAAGTCTAATTCAATTAAGTTTTTAAAAGAAAACCCAGAAATCGCAGACGAAATTGAAGGCAAGTTACGCGAAATGCTTTTACTTAAAGCAACTATTGAACCAGACGATGGTGAAGATAAGTTAGGAGATGAAGCTGACCTTTAAGCAGTATTAAATATTTAAGCTTGATTTGACCCGAGCTTTAAAGCAGCGCTAACCAGTGATGGTTAGCGCTTTTTTTGGTTTAAATTTACAACTGCCAATTTACAGATAGAGCGTAGTTACGCGGTGCACCATAGTAACCTTGAGCCCAATATAAGCTGTGTAAGTATTTTTCACCTGTGGTGTTATTAATATTAAAAGTAACGCCTATATTTTCACTCAATTTATAAGTTGCCATTAAATCAAGTAATCCGTAGGCATCTTGCTTTGTAGTCACGCTTGCGATTTTGTTAGTATCTTGGACTTGGACTCGGCTTGTTGAATCTTGCCAGCGATAATTTGCACCAAACGATAAACCATCAATGAAAGGAACTTGATAGATTGCTGCCACCTTGAGTTGATTCTCAGGGGTGTAATCTTTTACTGTGTCATCGCCATCAATGCTTAAATTACTAAAGCTAATGCTTGCACTCAAGTCATCTGTAAACTTACCGCTTAGCTCTACTTCAAAACCATTACTGTTAATACCATCCGCTGCGTAGTAACGAGTATCGTCGGGTAATGAGTTAGGTATAGCGATAGCAAGGCCATCTTGTTTTGTATCAAAGTAAGCAAGTGTTACAAAAATTTGCTCGTCTAAAAACTGGGCTTTAACACCTAGTTCGCTACTTTTACCAGTAATAGGTGCAAGTTGGTTGGCATTTATATCAAGCTCCTTTTGCGGCACAAATGTTTCTGTGTAGCTTGCATAAGCCGATAAAGATTCGTTAAAGTCATACACAGTGCCAATGTAGGGTATTAGCTGTGAATCACTTTGTGTTTGCGCAATGCCATAAGCTGTGCCTGTTGTTTTCCAATCAGTGTAACGCACGCCAGCTAGTAGGCTTAAAGGTTCGCTTAATTTGATACGAGTAGAAATATAAGCAGATTTTTGCTCGTTAGTTATATTGCTACCATTTACACTATCTGTAAGAGTTGCTTGTGGTATTACGCCATCCCACGTTTTAAGTGACGGCATTGCCGGAAAACCATTCCCTGTGGTGTAATCGTAAAGAGATTGCTCGGTGTAATCCATTTTTGCTTGGCTAACACCCAATGACAAGTCGTGCTCTTGGCCAAATAAATCAAATTTACCACTCGCATATAGATCAAATAAATCGTGCTTATCGCTATAATCATAACGGCTTGCGTAACCGATTAAGCCAAGTTCGGTGTCTTTATCAGGGGTACCGTATACATAAAATAATTCAGAGTCTTGCTCGTTTTCAACATGAACGTAACGCGCTTTAGCCACCCATGTTGCTGATAAATTTTGTTCAAGCGTTACATATACTTGCTCGGCACTGTTATCCCAGTAAGACCAGTCAGCCGCAGTGCTAGTTGATTCGTCATAGTCTGTTGGTGTGCCATCGGTATAATAAAGTGGTAGTGCACCCCAAAGTGGGCTATCGGCATCTTTTTGTTGATTAACGTAGTTAACACTTAGCAGGGTGTTATCGGTTAACTTTCCCTCGTAGGCTAAATAAATAACGGTTTTATCTGTTTCGTAGCGATCTAGATATGAGTCGGCTTTTTGTTTGGTAAATACAGCTCTAACAGCATGCTCTTCATTAATAGGCGTTGATACATCTAAATCTAAGCGTTTTTTATTCCATGAACCGTACGAAACAGATGCATTAGCTTGGGTTGTGTAAGTTGGTTTTTTTAGCACCATATTTACAGTAGCAGAAGGGTTACCTGTACCTGTCATTAAACCGTTCGCGCCACGAACTATTTCTACACGGTCGTAAATTGAGGTATCAAGGCTGCCTTGAATTGATCCCGAGCTTTGTGGAATACCTAAACCATTAACTTGAAAATTTGTAATATCAAAGCCACGGGCTTTAAAATAAGTACGATCGGTTTCTATTTGCTCTACCGTTACACCCGGCGTGCTTTCTAGCACTGCGTTTATATCATCGAGTGAAAAATCATCCATTAAAGCGCGAGAAACAACTGAAATAGACTGCGGAGTTTCTTTTATGGTTAAACCTAGTTTGGTTGCCGATTGTGCTTCTTCGGTAATATAGTTTTTATGATGTTGACCATACACAGCAATCTTTTCAATTTGCTGCTCGCTTTTATCGTTTTTTGCAAATGCATGCGCAGATAAAATTAAAGAGGTAATAAGGCTTAGTTTAGATAAACGCAAAACTTTAGAGGAGGACATGGGGTTTTCCAAAAGGTTCAAAAATAAAGCGTTTAACTTAATCTAAATGATATTGATTTGCAATTGCGTTATTGGTTTTTATAACAATTTGTACTATCGGGATTAATAAAGAGTGATGAAGTTGATAAAACAGATGAGACTTATAAATTAATTAACAAAAAAAAGCGGCCAAAGCCGCTCAAGGAAGTAAACTATGTACGCTTAAAATGCATACTTAACCGAGAATTGTAAACGGTCCATATCGCCATCGTTACCGCTTTCAAGCTCGCGCTCGGCATGCTTAAACTCAGCACCAAAAGTTAAGCGTTTAACTGGTGAGTATAAAATGTTAGCACTGTAGCTTTGGCTTGATTTAGTTGGATCGCCTGTAAGGGCGAGTAAGTCTGTGTTGTTATCAGCACTGAAAAATGAATATAAGAAAGTTGAACGCCATTGGCTGTTCCACTTATGCTGATACGCTACAAAGCCAGAAGTTGAATCAATAGCATCTAAATCATCGCCATTGAGTACTGCACCATGGGCTACATTAACACCAACATAACGGCCTAAGCCTTTACCTTGTGTAAGCATAAACTTAAAGTTGTCTTCGCCTAGTTTAACCATACCCGATGCACTAACACCAAATGAAGTTTCATCGGCATCAATAGCACCTACTTTATAAGTAAGCTGGCGGGCAAGTGCAGCAACTACTAAATTACCCCAGTCAGCTTTATGGGTATAACGTGCAGTAAAGTCAGGAAGTGAAGCATCGTCGGTTACAGCCATACCGCCGCCAGCAGTAGTAATGGTGCTTTCTGGGTTTTCTAATGAGAAAGACCAAGCGCCAGTAGTGTATTTAACTTGAGTTTGGCGTACAAACACTGTGCCCTCTGCTGGGCCTATAAAATCAAGTGCTTCAGGTAGTGCGCCAACGTTTTGAAAGTTAGACCATGTTTGGCCAAATAACCAACCATCGTAGCTAATAAATGCATGACGTACACGTGGAGCGTAAGAGTTAGATACACGCTCGTTACCACCAGGAGCAGAAGCTAAAAAGTCGATTTCAATTTTGGTGTTAATGGTTTTGCCATTATCAAGTAATGTGGCTGTACCAAAGTTAAAACGAGATTCACGGGCATGCATATCAAATACAGCGTCAGAGCTATTGTCTGGGCCTACAGTCACTGTGCTCGGTACGTAAAAGTCACGACCCACATTAGTGCCCGCTGGTGCGCCTGCAGAATAGTCACTCCACATAGCATCTAATTTAATGTATCCGCCGTAAGTAAATTCAGTATCTCCAACTTTTGCTGCAGTGGCTGCATAAGCTGTGCTTGAAAGTGCACATAGTACAGCACTTGCTGCAAGTGTTTTTAATGGGGTAAATTTCATTGTTGCGTCCTTTATAGGCTACGTGTTGATTATTGCTTTTTATTTAGAGTGTATTAATAGCGAGAGTATTACTTACGAATAAAAGTTAATTTAAAGATTTTTTATTCGTTAAATAAAAATTAAAGCTAATTAATGCAAATATTATAATACTTAGGTGAAACACTTTTAAATATGTACACTATTTACTCAATCATCTATTAGTCTATAAGACTAAGGTGTAATGATTACAATGTGATTATTTACTTACATTTAACATCATGTATTATTTATGTAAAAGTAATAAATAGCGCAGCGATTATAAACAACAAATTAGTAATTAGAATAGCTTTACAACTAAGGTCTAATACTTAATAGCGCATTGCTGAGTAATCCTTGAGAAAAGCCTAAGGCAAGTAATTTAAATGGAGACCAAGATGTCAAAAAATATCTATCCAGTTCCTACGCATATTAAAAACACAGCTCTCGTCGATAACGATAAATATAATAAAATGTATAAACACTCGATTGATGATCCACAAAGTTTTTGGGCTGAACACGGTAAGCGCCTTGATTGGTTTACTCCTTATTCTAAAGTAAAAAACACCACCTTTGATAAAGGCCACATAAATATTAAGTGGTATGAAGATGGCTACCTTAATGCATCGTATAACTGTATTGATCGCCACTTAAAAACAAAAGCCAATAAAGTGGCGCTTATATGGGAGGGCGATAACCCATCGCAAAGCGAGCATATTACTTATCAAAAATTACATGATGAAGTAGCAAAGTTTGCTAATGGTTTAAAAAAGCTGGGCGTACAAAAAGGTGATCGAGTCGCTATTTATATGCCAATGAGCCCTCAAGCTATTTACGCAATGCAAGGGTGTGCACGTATTGGTGCTATTCACTCAGTTATATTTGGTGGTTTTTCACCCTCTGCGATTGCCGATCGTATTAAGGATTCGGGCGCAAAAGTGGTTATTACTTCAGACGAAGGACGCCGTGCTGGTAACTGCGTGCCACTTAAAGCAAACGTTGACGAAGCCGTGTTGCAAGAGTCTGTAACAAGTATAGAGCATGTTATTGTGCACCAACTTACCGGTGGTGATGTTGATTGGCACGACCATGATATATGGTGGCACGATTTAGTAGCAGACGAAGAGCCTGTGTGCGAGCCTGAGGTAATGAACGCTGAAGACCCGTTATTTATTTTATACACCTCAGGGTCAACAGGTCAGCCAAAAGGCGTGGTGCATACCACGGGTGGTTATTTAGTTTATGCATCGATGACGCACGAATATATATTTGATGTAAAAGAGGACGATGTTTTTTGGTGTAGCGCCGATGTAGGTTGGATCACCGGGCACAGTTATATTGCTTATGGCCCGCTGGTAAATGGTTGTACCCAAGTTGTATTTGAAGGTGTACCTACTTACCCAACCGCAGGGCGTATGGGCGAAGTTGTTGATAAACATGGTGTTACTATTTTATATACCGCGCCTACCGCTATTCGTGCCTTAATGGCAAAAGGTGATGAGCCTGTAGCGTCATCTCATCGTAATAGTTTACGAATTTTAGGATCAGTTGGTGAGCCAATTAACCCTGAAGCATGGAACTGGTATTACGAGCAAATAGGTAAGTCAAATTGCCCTATCGTTGATACCTGGTGGCAAACAGAAACGGGTGGCATTATGATCACCCCATTACCAGGTGCTACCGATTTAAAACCAGGCTCTGCAACGCGTCCATTTTTTGGTATTGCGCCGGCAATATTTGACGCTGAGGGTAATACGCTTGAAGGTGAGGCTGATGGTAACTTAGTTATTTTAGATAGCTGGCCATCGCAAGCACGTACTATTTATGGCGATCATGAACGTTTTGAACAAACTTACTTTTCTACCTACCCAGGTGTGTATTTTTGTGGCGATGGCTGTCGTCGTGACGAAGATGGTTATTATTGGATCACTGGTCGCGTAGATGATGTACTTAATATTTCGGGGCATCGTTTAGGCACTGCTGAAATAGAAAGCGCACTGGTTGCACACCCAGCAGTAGCTGAAGCCGCTGTAGTAGGTTATCCGCATGATATTAAAGGCCAAGGTATTTATGTTTACATTACCCCTAACGAAGGTATAACGGTAAGCGATGAGTTAACCAAAGAAATTCGTAACTGGGTTCGTAAAGAGTTAAGCCCAATTGCGTCACCCGATATGATTCAGTGGTCACCGGGGTTACCAAAAACGCGTTCTGGTAAAATAATGCGTCGAATTTTACGTAAAATTGCGGCCAACGAGCACGAACAACTAGGTGATACATCAACACTTGCCGATCCATCTGTGGTTGATGAGTTAATTGAAAATCGATTAAATCGTTAAATGCGCGTTAAAAGCTTGATTACAAGTTGATTCTAAACGTAGTATATCGGCTGTGCTCTACTAGATAGGGCACAGCCGAATTTATTAGGAGTGAACCATGAGTCAGTTTTTAATAGCGGACGACCATCCGTTATTTCGTGAAGCACTAAAGGGTGCACTAACTGTAAAATTTGACGATTTAGAAGTATTTGAATCATCTGATTTTGACAGTACATTGCAGGTGTTAAGCGAGCAAGAAGATCTTGATATATTACTGCTGGATTTACACATGCCAGGTAATGGTGATTTATACGGCCTTATTCGTATTAGAGAAGACTATCCTAGTTTACCTATTGCGGTAGTTTCGGGAAGTGAAGACGCTAATATTGTATCTAAAGTAATGGGTTACGGCGCAATGGGGTTTATTCCTAAGTCATCATCATCAGATGATATTGCCAATGCAATTAATCAAATACTCGAAGGCGATACTTGGTTACCAACAGAATTAAAAAATAAAGTCGCCGAAATTCAAGGCGAAGACCGAGAAATTGCAGCGCAAGTTGCCTCACTTACCCCACAACAATACCGTGTTTTACAATACCTGCACGAAGGTTTGCTAAATAAGCAAATAGCGTATGAGTTACATATTTCAGAAGCCACTGTAAAAGCGCATATTACCGCCATATTTAGAAAGCTTGGCGTATATAACCGCACACAAGCGGTATTAATTGCTGCAAAACTACAATTAGCACCTATAGAGCAAATATAAAACCATGCATAGAATAGAGGCACAAAGCCTCTTTTTTAGTCTTATTTACGCTTATATACGCAATTATCACAAGCCATTCACCTTTATTACATGATCTCCTATAAAAATAATGCTAGCTTACGGGCATTTTATAATTAAGAGAACATGGTATGTCAGACTCTTTAGACTCCAAGGCCCAAAGTAGTAATGAAAGCGCAAATAAAGGCTGGTTTAACCGCTTTTTAGCCGGCGTAGAATTTTTAGGCAATATGCTACCGCATCCCATCACCTTATTTGCAATATTTTGTATCGTAATTGTTGTATTTAGTGGAGTGGCGGATTGGTTTGGCCTAAGTGCAATCGATCCTCGACCTGAGGGCTCGCCTGGGCGCGAACCCGATGGTGTTATTGAAGTAGTGAGCTTACTTAGTGCCGAGGGATTACAGCGTATTGTAACTGGCTTGGTAACTAACTTTACCAGCTTTGCACCACTGGGCACGGTACTGGTAGCTTTACTTGGTGTGAGTGTTGCTGAGCACTCAGGACTGCTGTCGGCAGCAATGCGCGGCATGGTAATGGGCGCATCAAAGCGGTTAGTGACCTTTATGGTGGTGTTTGCCGCTATTTTATCTAATACCGCCTCTGAGCTGGGCTATGTGGTACTTATTCCATTAGCTGCAATGATATTCCATAGTTTAGGGCGTCATCCATTAGCGGGCTTAGCAGCAGCGTTTGCTGGGGTGTCGGGTGGTTATAGTGCTAACTTATTATTAGGCACAATAGATCCCTTACTGGCAGGCATTACCACACCAGCGGCGCAAATGATCGACCCAACTTACCAAGTAGGCGCAGAAGCTAACTGGTATTTTATGATGGTGTCGGTGTTTTTAATTGCGATTTTAGGCACCCTAGTTACTGAAAAAATTGTTGAACCACGTTTAGGTAAATATAATCCTGAAGAGGCCAGTGCTGATCTTGCACAAAATAATATTGCCGCGTTAACGGCCAAAGAAAAGTCGGGTTTAAAGTGGGCAGGGGTGTCGTTATTAGTTGTATCGCTGCTACTTGCATGGACCATAGTGCCAGCCGATGGCATTTTACGTAACCCCGAAACAGGATTAGTAGCCCACTCGCCCTTTTTGAAAGGCATAGTGGTGTTTATTTTTGTAACCTTTGGTATTCCGGGCTTTGTATATGGGCGCGTTGTTGGCACCATGAAAAACGACAAAGACGTAATTAATGCGATGAGCAAAAGTATGAGCTCAATGGGCATGTATATTGTGCTAGTGTTTTTTGCTGCGCAATTTGTCGCGTTTTTTAAATGGACCAATTTAGGCACTATTTTAGCAATTAACGGTGCTGCATTACTGCAAGCTTTAAACTTAACTGGCCCCGAAGTTTTTGTATTATTTATATTAATGTGTGCATTGGTTAACTTAAGCTTAGGGTCGTCTTCGGCGCAATGGGCTGTTACCGCGCCTATTTTTGTACCTATGCTAATGTTAGTTGGTTACGCGCCAGAGACCATTCAGGCGGCTTATCGTATAGGTGACTCGGTTACTAACTTAATAACGCCAATGATGAGCTATTTTGGCTTGATCCTCGCTGTCGCAGCTAAGTACAAAAAAGATATGGGTATAGGCACACTGGTAGCCACTATGTTGCCATACAGTATGATATTTTTTGTTGGTTGGGTTGTTTTGTTTTATTTATGGGTATTTGTATTGGGTATGCCAGTAGGGCCAGGATCACCCACTTATTACACGCCTTAATAGTACCTGGGTAATACAATAAGTATTATTTAATTGTTTAAAAATGCCAGCATAATTTGCTGGCATTTTTGTTTTACGAAAACACCACGGTTTTATTACCGTTAATAAATAGCTTATGCTCAGAGGCAAGTTGTAGCGCTTTACAAAATACTGTTTTTTCTACATCTTTACCCATATTGGCCATCATTTTTGCAGTTTCTGCGTGGGTTACAGGCGTAACATCTTGCAAAATAATAGGCCCTTCGTCTAACTCGTTATTGACAAAGTGAGCTGTGGCTCCAATGATTTTTACGCCACGTTCAAATGCTTGATGATAAGGTTTTGCACCAATAAAAGCGGGTAAGAACGAGTGATGAATATTAATAATTTTGCCCTCAAAGCGTTGTACAAACTCAGGGCTTAAAATACGCATATATTTAGCTAAACCAATAATGTCAGGGTTATAGCTGGCAATTAAATCGCCTACTTGTTGATCGTGCTCGCTGCGCGTTAATCCCTCATGAGAGATAACATGAAAAGGGACATTAAGCCCTTTAGCAAGCGGCTCTAAAATAGGGTAGTTTGCTATAACGGCTTGCACTTCAATATTTAGCGCTTGTTCGAATTGCTTTAATAATACGCCACCTAAGCAATGTGCTTCTTTAGTAGCAAGTAACACAACTTTAGTTTTTGTACCATTGTGTAAAGCTACTTTAGCGTCTGCAGGTAGTATTTCGCGTAGTAGTGGTAAAAAGTTACTTTGTGGCTCACCAGTGAGCTCTGTACGCATAAAAAAGCGTTTAGCGTCTTTGTCTACAAATTCATTATTACGTGTAATATTTAAATTATGCTGGTGGCAAAGCCCGGTGATTTTGGCTATTAGCCCTACATCATCGGCGCATTGTGTGGTTAGTATGTAGCTCATTCTCTCATTCTTACCCAATTATAGATTGCTTTATTATTTGCGTTTTAGCGCATAAAGCAAGGGCTTTGTGTGTTGTTACAAGGTTTAATTTAGAACAAGCATGACATTAAAGTGAGCAAAGTTAACTGGGGTTTCAAAAGGTATAGTTGCTGTTAAAAATGCCACTGATTGCCAGTGGCATTGATATATAATTAAGTTACTGTGTTATGACTTTGTTTCTGAGGCTAAATCATCTTGTTGTCTGATAAAGCCGGCGGCTTCTTCATCATTTTTTGTAATTGCGCTTTGTTGTGTTGGCATAGCGCGTGTTTGCTGATTAAGCTGATGAATTTGCGACGCGTTACCTAAATCACGCTCACTGGTAATTGAGGCTATTGACTCGCGATCTTTTAAGAACGCAATCACATCGTTTTTAATTGCTTGTAACTGACCTTCGTCTTTGTGCATTTCCATAATATGGCGTGGATGCTCAAGATTTTTCATACCTGTTGCTGCAAAAGTGGTGGTTACTATTCGCGAAACAATAACCCAAGGGGTAATGCTGCTACGTACTAAGGTGTTTTCAGAGCGAGTGCTGTCGTGAATACCTGTACCGGTTGATATTTTAGACTCAGTAAATGTACCTTCACATTTAAAATAGACCAGAAGTGATTCAAATTGCATTTCAGCAAAAAACAAATGTGCATTGCTACTTAATAGCTGAGCAAAGGCTTTAATTAATACACCTATCAGTAATAAATGTACGCTTGCCATTACTAGCTCGCTGATAGGTGAAATATGACGATTATTAAGTGCTTGCTCTATTGAATTGATATTTGCGCTATCAATATAACGATAAATATCGATGAAAGAGTAGGCTAATAATACCGTGAAAATAAGCGCGATTAAATACAGAAAATTACCACTAAGTAGCGCCAATAATCTAGCCATACTAAAACCTTTACCTAAATCTAGCTCATGTAGTTTAGGTTGTATTTCTTGAATTATTTCGCCTTTAAAGCCGCCTTTTCCTTCTACTTGCTCTTGCAGTTGTGGGTTGAGCTCGCGGTATACGCGATTAGGCACTTCTTTATAACGACGGTTAGCCATTACTAGGTTATCTAAATTAATAAAAATTTCAGTAGGGTGTACAGATTCTTGCCAGTTTTCGCGCAGCTCAGATACCTCAGTGCTTGGTGTTATGCTATTTAATCGTGCTTTTAACATAGTAAAAACCAGTGCGCAGCTCAAGGTGGCTAAAATAATAATAGCGACTAAATACATACCCGCATGTAGGTTGGGTAATTGTTCAAACCAAACATCTATTTGCGCTTTACTAATGTGTTGTTCTTGCATTAACCACGACATAGAAAGGCCAATAATAATGGGTAAAATAAACGATAGCGAAATAATTTTAGCCAGTGCACCACCACCAAGTGGTTCAATTTCTCTTGCAGCATTGCGAGTGGTTGGTTTACCTGCCGAGCGCCATGAGAACAATACATAAAACATTAAAATGCTACTGTATATGGGAAATGCTAATTCGCCTGCTTCACCGGTAAAGCCCGACAAAGATACAAAAGCTACCAGTCCATACGCAATAAGTGCCACAAAGGTACTTACCCATGAGCCAAATAATTGCTGGGCAATATTACGCATCGGGTAGGGTAAAAACATTAGTTTAGGAATAAGGCTATGCAACAAGCGAGATAAAAAGCCTTTAGGCTCTTTAAAAGTAATGTTTTTACGACCCATAAGCATTTCTTCTAGTTCTTGGTCGTTATAGGCAACTTCTTTTTTTTCTTCTTTTGCGGTAGAGCTTTGCGATTTACTGTAGTTATAAGCCAGTGACGTAGGGTGATTACGGCCAACAAAGTATTTTAGTGTGGCATAAATACCTGTTGAGAGTGAAGCAATGCCAAACCCTAAAATAATCATCCCAAAAAGCATCAAGATCCACCCAGCAGTTGCATCTTCTTTAACTAACCCTGCAGCAACAACAAGCAGCGTAATGCCGGTAATTGACTCTATAGCACCTCTTAGTGCGGTTACTTTACCTTCAAGCTTGAAGGGGTTTTTAAGTCCAAGATCAATCGATCCATAATCAAAAGCCATTGAATATTCCTTTATAAAAGAATTTTATTGGGAGAAATAAGTGTAATAATCAATTTATGTTTATTACACTTATTTATTAGTTTTGGCATTATAAGCTTGGTTTAAGCAAATAGCCTAAAATGTTAAGCGTTTATTATTGCAGCATAAAGGTTTCGTATTCTAAATCTTCAAACTGTTTAGATAACCAAAACAAACCCACAACCGAGCTAATAATAGTTGCAAATGCAAAGCCATAGCCATAAAACTGTGGTCCAAGTGCAACCGATAAATAGGTAAAAACAACATTTACGACTAAAAATATTGCTGCGAGTACCAGCACAGTAAAACGTTTATCTAAATAAAATAAAATATTGAGTATTGATAAAAATATAACCTGTACACCCACACCCACTACATCGATAAATAATAAGGTTTTGTAGTTAGGATCTATGCCTATAAAAGTGAGTATTTGCTCACCCCAAAGTAATAAGCAAGCTACGGTAATACCCTGAATTTTAAATATATCGTATAAACCACCTTGGGCAGTTTGTATCATATTATCTTTTAATAAATAAATTTCATTTAAAGAGGCACCTTCGCGTATTGCAGTGTAAAAACGGTCGTACTCCTCTACAAAGTCGGTTTCCATTCTTACTAAAAACACGGCCATACCAGGAATAATAGACAAGTAGGCTAAAAATATGGGTAAGTCGTAAATAGGGCTTGCCCTGAGAGTGCCAATAATTTCTATTGAAGTACTAGGAGAGTACCAAAAAATAATTTTATCAGCCCAAACACCTATATTGTAAAACAAGCCACAAAAGAACAGGCTGTAATACACTTTTTTATTATTTAAAAAATCAAAGCTAATTAACTTATCACCAGGGTAGCGGCGAATAATCATAAATAAAAAGCTAAAAAATAACAGCGCTTCGCCAGCAAAAAAAGCAAAAAACAATCCATCTAATTGCCAATCTCTTAGTAAATATGCCAGTAATACCATAAAAGAATAGCCACTAAGCATAGTAACTAAAATGAGCCGGTACTCTTTCATACCCGATAAAAATATAGCCCCGAGCCACTGATTACATAAGCCGACAAATGCACCTAAAATAATTAATTTAGTCACTACTGGCAGTGGCAATAATGGCCACACAGCAAGGCCAACGAGTAACGCAGCTATGGTGGTAACTAATTGCGCGCCAAGTAGATTAGGCAGTATTTGACCATCATCTTTAGTAAAAAGTAGGTCGGCAATAAAACGCGTTAATAATAGCTGTAAGCCGCCAGTTAAAATAAGCGAGGCGGCCATCATGTAGGTAACTAAGGTTAAAAATTGAATGATCAGTACTTTTGGTAGCACAATGCCCAAGCTTAAAATACCAATAAGCATTAAAGCAATAATAGATAGTAACCAAGGGCCTGAGCCAATTAATCCAGCGTAGCCGTAAGCTTCAAATACTGAAAGCAGGGTGTTTTTTTTGAGAATCTTACGTATCTCAAAACCTATTCCGGCCATGCCATTGTGTCCTTATAAAGTTTATCGTAACGAGCAAACATATGGCTCTCATCATAAAATTTTTGTACCCGTTCAAGGCCACTTTTTTGATATTCGCGCCATCTTTGCTCGTTTTGCAATATATTTACTATTTGCTGAGCAGTGTCGCTAGGTGAGGCTATTGCTACCACTTCGCCAGCTTTGCCAAAGGCTTTGTCTTGTGCGGTTGCGCCTTCTATTATTTCGCGGCAAGAACCTACATCACTGGCTAATACAGGCACGCCAGCAGCCATTGCTTCTAGTAGTACCAAAGGCTGCGCCTCAGATATTGAGGTGAGTGCTACAACGCCTAACTTAGGCAGTATTTCAGCAATGTTTTGCATGCCTAAAAATTTCACATTGTCGATTAAATCTAAGCTGTCGACCAATAACTGGCATTCTTGATAATATTTTGGATCTTCCTCAAAAGGGCCAATTATCCAGCCCTCTAGGGTGGGTATAATAGATTGTGCTTCTTTAATTGCGCGTATAAATGTTTTTATATCCTTAATAGGCACAACACGACCAATTAAACCAACTACCATTGGCGTTTTTTCTGGGCGTTGTAACAGGGCTTGTTTAAAACGCACTGTTTTAATGCCATTAGGTACCACAAGCGTTTTTGCCGGCTCTGCGCCATCTTTAATTTGGCGTTGCATATTACCATCGTATAAAGAAATAATTTTAGTTGCTTGTTGGTACGTTGTACGGCCAATTTGCTCAAAAAAGTTGATCCACATACGCCGAATAAAGCCCATTTCGGTATTTAAATTTTTACCTAAGCTCTGCTCCGAATCTTTGATCCAGCTTGCTTGAATTAAATCAATTTTACGCTCTTTTGTGTATATACCATGCTCGGTAAGTAAAAAAGGCGTACCACTTATTGCACTGGCGCCTGAGCCTAAAATACCGGCGTAGCCTGTTGATATGGAATGAATTAGTTTTACTTTTGGCAGGCCCCTAGCAATTTCTGCTATTTTAAATAACGGCTTATATAAATTACGATATGACCAAAAAAAGTCGATAAATGACGATTCATCACAATAGCTTAAATAGTATTTTGAAAGGGCTTGCCAAGATGACTCACTATATAAAAAATCGGCTGCATTAATGCCATCTTTTTTGCCGAGTGTTTCAAAAGCAAATTTTAATAACTCAGTGGGTATAGGGTCGTTACAGTCACGAAAGTAGCTTTGCAGCTGTTGCCAAAAATCAAACAGTTCTTGCTTGTATTTAGTGCCATGCTTCGCTTTTATTTCAGTGGTATTATTTTCAATTAAATAATGAACATGTAATTTAGTCACATTATCAGGTAGCTGGTATTGAATTTCGCCGTAGTGCTCAGGTGCTCCACCCAAAAATACCAACTCAAAATTATAATGTGGTAAGCCTTCAATTATTTGATGCACCCAACTTGATACGCCACCGCGTACATATGGGTAGGTACCTTCTAAAAGTAGTAATATGTCAGCATTCTTTTCAGCCATGCCAGTACTCCTGTAAATGGCGTAGTTCGCTACCTTCAGGTTGTTTAGGGAGCTCATTTAAATAGCGCTTACAATCATCTAATAGGCCCATGTAAAAAGCGACTTCAGCTTTATATGGCAATACATGGCGCTGCGCCATGCCAAATTCTGTAGCGTGTGTTAAGTGCGTTAGTGCTTGCGGGTATTTGTTTAGCGATAAACAAATACGGCCTAATAACACAAAGGTGGCAGGGGCTTTTACATGCTCAACACTTTGCAGAGCCAGTAGCTCTGCTTTTTCTAGTACGTAGGATTTTAGCGCGCCTTGGGCTAAGCCTAAATAACTTAGCTCCCAGTACAGCTCAGCTAGTTGCTGTTGCAATTTACCTAATTCGGGTTGCGTGCTTGTTAAGGTGATTTCTTGCTGATATTGGCTTATTTTTTCGTTTATTTTAGTTTCTTTACCATCCAGTGTTGAATAAGCAAGTAAACGAATATCATCTTCTAGATCTTTAAGTGCAAGTTTTAAAATAGGAATAGCGCGTGCGTCACTCATGTGACGTGCAGACATTACAGCACTTAAACGCTTATTAGGCTCACTGGCGTGTTTTAAAATAGCTTTTAAGCCACCAATAGAATAAGACGGATTTGCCGAAGTCATTTTAGCTTCAAAGGGAAGCGCTGGGATTTTATGTTCTTCTATTTCAATGTCGTCATTTTTGATTGGTTTACATAGGGCAAAGCTTAATGCAAATACAACACCTATAATGCCAAGTATGGGCAGTGAAAGCAGTAATAAAAATAAAAACAAAACACTGCTAAATGGGGTTGTTTTGTATTTTACAGGAATGAGTGTATAGCTAATAAAAGCATAAAAAAGGCTAGCTAATGCATGGAGTAAAGTAACAATTAGCCAGTTGGGAGTGTCGAGTATTTGCAGTAATGCAAAATACTCGCATATACACCCTAAGATGGCTGCAATGATAATTTTAATCATGAAATGCGACCAATCTTTTTAAATCGTCATTATTAATAGGCAATGCTATTTGTTGCTCGATAACAATACCTAAATCAGTTAGGTTTTTGCCAGTACGTCCTTTGCTCCAACTATTTAAGCGGGCAATGAATCCTGCTTTTTCAAGTTCATCAGCCAAAGGCATAAGTAGCAGTAATGTTTGTTTTTCGTTGTTATACAAATAAATGTCTAAACCACGGCGGGCTTCGCTTAAATATTTCATAAGTTGACGCGATTCAGGATTAATATTTGTAGCTGTTATTTTTAATAAATGCGATGGGATTTTATAGCGTTTAGCCTCTTTATTTGCACGTTTTACTTGTTTAATAAAGTAGGGCGCTTCATTGGCTTGCATTACCGGATTAGTTATTTCGTGACGGAGTAAGTCACCAATGTGTCCAGCCATAACAGCAAGCAAGGTAAGTGTGGTGTTTTTAAGAGCAAAAAATTGCACTTTTTCGACTAATATAACCCCATAAACTGTGTCGCTAATATCTGTAATTGGAATCGCAATATGGTACTGACTTACACCTAAAGAGGCTTTTACGTCTTTTACCGATACTAATTCGTTTTCTGCAAACATAGCACTGACAAGCGGATCTGACATGGATACTGTATTCATTTTACCAATAGCAGCAAGTGGCGGATCTACAATGATGTTGTTTTCAACCTTGTATATACCCGCTTTTTCTAATGTTCCGTATTCAACAAATAAATTTAAAATACTTTGTGCGGCTTTATCTAGACACCTTTCTTCTAGTTGCCCAATAGATTCTCTTACTGCTTGCAGGGATTCTCTTAAACTAAGCGTATGGCCAGCGAGCACTTGCTCAAGGCGATCATGCGAGGAGCTAATAAGATGATATTGACGGGTAAACACCTCTAATCGTTCGGTTACATATTCTAGTTGAATAGTTTGCCTTTGATTGGTGCGATCCCATACATCTCTAAACTCGCCAGTGACCATAATGACAATAACATAACCTAAAATAGCGTTAATATTAAAGTCACTTTGGGGCGTTAAAATATCTGTTTCTACAAGCAGCAGTTGGCCAATAAGCAAACTTAGTATGCTAATAAAGCCTTTTGAAAAGCCGTAACGTAATGCTACCAGCAGAGGGCCTAAAACCGGCCACGAAAACCCACCTTGCGTCCAAAAGGGATCCGCTGTGTTAAACAGCACGGGTAGCCCTAAAGCCAGCGCGGTAAATATAAATACCTCAGCCCATATCTGTAGCTCAGGAACCTCTCTTGGGCGAAAGAAATGTGTTTTCACTCACTAACCTCTATGTAAGATAGTAAATCGGCTATGACATCTTGGGCTACCGCAGCAATGCTATCTCGTCCCCAACCACTTTTAGCAATTGTGCCAGTCCATAGTGGAGTTGTTTGGCCGCTAGCCGTTAATGATAGAGTTAAAGCAACCACAGGTTCGCCGTCAAGTCCTGCTTTATAACGCCACTCTTCAATGCTACCACTTATAATATAATCAGCTTGTTGCGTGCTTAGCCACTGCATTGCGTTATTTACACGGTATTGATCGTCTAGCGGTGGTAGTTCATTATTGTTAGTGCGTGGCGCACGAATTAAAGTAGGTAGCTTATTTTGCTGCCAAATACTGGCTAAAATATCCTCTGCGCGCTCACCAGCAAGCGGTGTTTGTGCATGATTTACAAGTGGTAATAATGCCACTGTTGTTGTTGCTCTAAGCTCAACATCATCAGCCACATGGCTGGTTGTACAAGCTGATAAAACTAATACCAAACACGGTATAACTAAACGAAACATAATCTCTCCTAACATTAAAAATGTACGTAATATCCTAATTGTAATTGTGTATCTGAGTTACCCACTTTATTACTACTTTGATAACCCAGCTGTAATCTAAATAAATCATCGCCTAAAATAGACCAACCCGCACCACTTGAAACTGAAATATCTAGGGTGTCGTTAAGGGTTTGATAGCCTGTACTGATGTCAAATAACCACGAAGGGCTAGCGCCTAAATAAGGTGGCTCTAGTGATCCTGTAGATGCAAATGAAGTGCCTAGGGCTAAACGCCTAAAAGGCTGAAGATCGATTGGCAATAAATTAGCTTCATTATTAATAAAGGTATTTACAGAGTCAAAATCTTGCCATTGCGCGCTAAAGTAGGCGCTCCATACAGGGCGGTCTTTTAAAATGTTGTATTGGTATCGGGCATTGTATTCTTGCCCGCTTACTATGCTGCTGTTATCACTTCTACGTGAAAAAGACAGCGCAGAACCAGAAAGTTGCACGCTTTGTCTGCCATCAATATTGTAGTTTATATATGCGGTGGCTTTATCTAATTGGGCAAAACTTAATAGTGTTTCAGATTGGCGGTTTTCTACATTATGCTCAAGCTTTAAACCTACTTGAGTACGCGAATCCCATTGGTAACGCGTATCTAAACTAAGCCCTTGACGACTCGCTAATGTGCCTTGGTGAGTATCAATTTTGGCATCAAAATACCATCGGCCCCAAGTCATTTTATCTTCGATGGCGAACAGTAAGCCATTATTGTTAAGGTTTTGCTGGCTACTAACACTTAATTTCCATTGGCCTTTTGCATAGGGAAAGTACACGTTTACATCATATTGACTGCTGTTTAAGCCCGCCTCAGGCGAAAAGTTTACCTCAAGCGCTCTAAAATAAGCATTTCGTGCGTTGCGTAATAAACTAGTTTGCGCCTCTGTAGGCTCATTTGTTAACGTTTCATACCAACGCTGCATGGTGGCATAAGGTTGTTTTAAATACAGCAATGCATTTAATTGATCAAGCTCACTTAAAGTGTTTTCAGTGAGCTGTTGCTCAACGTTATTAAATTCACCGTTAATCATATTTAACTGCAGAGTTTGCCAAGGCGCTAAGTTTTTTGCTGCTCGTCTGGCTAGCCACCAATTTGCAACAGGCTCACTAATAGTGTCGGGTGCAAGTTCATCCATAGTGTTAAATTGCATTAAATGCGGCACTGCCATAGCGCCCGCCCAGCGGTACATTAGCCCTCGGTAAGCGTATTTATCTTTAGGTAAATGCTGCAATAGGTAATGATGTAGTTCTGTGGCATTGGCGTTATAGCCAAGCAGCTGTAAAACGTCGGCTAAATTAACTAAGGTGGTTAAATCTTTTGGGTTACTTATAGCTAATTGGCGTAAATAAAAGTATGCACTGTTATACGATTTTTCATAAATAGATAAACTAGCTAAAAGTTGCGCCCAATTATAAGAAGGCTCAGTTTGCGAATAGTTAGCTAGTATACGTTTTATCATTATGGTGTCGTGCATTTGCAGCGCTAACCAGCCTTGGGCAAGGACTACATCAGGGTTATATTCACTAAGTTTTGCCGCTCTGTTAAGAGTGGTGTAAGCAGAATTTAAATCGTTTTGATTTTGATACCAATTCGACAGTAAAGACCATGCTGGATAAAGCTGTTTATTGTAGCGCTGTTTTTCAAGTTCGTTGTGTACGCGAGCAATAGAGTCAGCGTCGCCAAGTTGCACGCTCAGTTGCGTAACTTGAATAAGCTGCCTATCACTCAGTGGTGCTTGTTGCCATAGGTACTCAAGCAAGCCTTTGGGGTTCCCCTCAAAGCGCAATTGCTGATACTGTTGCATGTCACCAACACTCAGTGGGCTAATTTCTTTTAATTGCTCATAGGCATATAGTTCTTCTTTTTTATTTTGCAGCCTTAACGCCATATCAACACGGGCACTCCAAAACTCATCGTCGGTGCTTTGTTGTTTTTGCTGCAAAATAGTGAGCGCAGTTTTATAGTCTTCTGCAAGCCAAAATGCGCGTGCCAGCCATAATAAATCTTCTTCGTTTTTAGGGCCTTTATAGCTAGGCCATAATGCTCTTAACCCATTTAAGTTACCGGTATCGTGCAATACTTTTGCTTTCCAATATTGCGACAGTAAGCTTTTGCCATTAATTTGCTCAAAACGCTCTATATTATTGAGCTCTTGCTCTGGGTTGCCAATAAACTCATTAGTTTGCATCCAACGAACGAAACCCTTATCTGAGAGCTGTCTATTTTGCGCTTTATATTGAAAAATATCGTTGGCGTCTTGGTACAAATATAACGCCACGGCGTCATTAATGCTGTCGGTTAGCATGGCAACGTTAACTGCATGGTTGGCCATTAGCCATTTAAATTCTACAAGTGCTTGCTCTGGCTTATTTAGCCAACGTTTCATTTTCCAGTTAAGCAAACGTAGCTCTTTATCGTTTGGATTATTGATTAATAGCTGTGTTAATAATTGCTCAGCACCTAGGGTGTTACCATCGGCTAGGCGCAAATACATTGCCTTAGTTAGATATTCGTTATTATTTGGCTCTTGCTTGAGTAAGTTTTCGATAGCACTGGCGGCATCTTGGGTATTACCGGCTAGGTTAGCTAAATAAAGGGTGCGTTTGATATTTGTGCTATCGCCATATGTTTTCCACCAGGCATAGGCTTGCTCAGGGTTATTTGCTCCCAGTGCAGTGGTTATGGCTTTAGGCGCAATATCTGCATTAATATTATTTTTATATATTGCGAGTGCTTTTGCAGGCTCCCCTGCACTCAACCAGTAATCGGCAGCGAGTAAGGGGTGTGCATTTTGCTGATAGTAAAGTGCCACTTTAGCATGTAAACCAAGGGCTTTAGCTATGTTAAGTATTTGCTCGTCCCAGTTTTTTAGCGCACCTACTTTTAACGATAGCTCCTCAAATCGGTCATCTTTCTTTGCATCATTTGCTAACCATAAAGCGTACATTAACTGAATTTCAAGTAGTGATTTTTTATCGCTTTTAGGTAGTTTTTCAAGCTCACTAGTGGCAGCTGCATATTCACTGAGTTTTATGTGCAGTTCAATTAGCTTTGCACGTAACTTTTCATTATTAGGATCGGTACTAAGCGCAGCATTTAAATACGATTTTTCAAAGGTGTAATCTTGCGATAAAGCTTCTTTTTCAAAAAACAAAGTACGCGGAAATAACGCATAAAGTGCAAAACAACTCACGGCTAATATAACTAAAATTGTTTTTAAAGAAATTAACTGAGGGCGTTTTTTATTAGTCATTATTAAACCCCTGCGTTGCAGTTAAGATAACCAAAAAAGTCACCTGCTGGTATTTTAAATTGTGTAATATCGCCGCGTGTAAGGCCTTTGTATCGCTCACCTAAATGAGAAACAAATACGCAAGCACCTGCATTGATTAAATCAAGCGTTGCCGGTACCCAAGCCGTAAAGCTTACAGGGCCATTTACTTGCCAATTATCAATAATGACATTAGCAGAGGCTAAATAGGGGGCTTTATTTTCTTTACTATGATCAAAACTAAGTTGTGCAATATTATTCACTACATGCACATAGTCACCTTTTTGGGTAACTCCAGCCACGCCACTACTTTGGGAAATATTTGGCATGTCAAAAACATCTGGAACGCGTAGGGTTTTAATATCTTTAGAGCTAAATAACCATTGGCCATCGCTATTTTTTGCTAAGGCTGAAAAGTAAAAGTCTTTTGCTACTTTAGCGTAATGACTTAAATGCACTGGGGTGTTTGGTCTTGCCAAAACATAATCAATATTATGCTTTAGTGCATCAAGACCGGCAGGGACTTCACCCGAGTAAAAATGAAAATATATAGTGTAGGGTTTTAATCTGTATGGTTTTTCGGTTATTTCGAAGGTTTCGGTTAAGCGTTTAAAACCGTAATAAGGGCCATGCCATAAGTTTGTGTATACGTTTTCATTTAATATTGGCGCGTAAATTTGATACAACAAATCGCGCTCAGGTCGGCCAATAGGCGATACATGCGTTAGGCTTGGGTTATCTGCATTTACGTCGGTATTACCGCCATTTACATTAAGCACTCCGGCATCACGTGCCAACTCAAGTGCTTTAGGCCCTGGGGTTGCATCGCCTGACCATAGCATAATCACAGTTTTTTTATTTGCTGGGGCTAGTTTGTCATTTATATATTTAATGGAATCGGTAATTTCTTTTTCTAAACTAATGGTGTTGTAGCCGGGTATATCTAGCTTTAAACCATATACAGTATCTTCCTCGTCTATATCTTTACGCCCGGCAAGTGCCGTCCAAAAATATGGATGGCTGTAAGTATGCGAAGCAATTTCAACATAAGGAAGTTTAAATATATCCCGAGCAATGCGCTCAAGCTTAGGGCTCATTTTTGAGTGTAAACCGCCGGGCTCAATATCGGCTTGAATAATCGATGAGGTTAAAGGTAGTTTATAGTGCTTAATTATTTTGTCGAGAATGACCTCGGCTGAATAAGGCTTTTTTGCAAAATGCGCAACACTGGTAAACCCATCGCCATCTATATGTATGGTTAACATGCGCCGACCACTTTGTGTAGTGGTGTCGGGTACTAAAATAGGTTCCAGGCCCATTGCTTTTGTGAGTAAGGTACGAGGATCTATTACCCACTTTCTACCTTCCATAGGTAAGGTGTCTATTAACCATGGAGCCACCACTAGCGCACCATATTTGGTTTTAGTGCCTTGTACTAGCGATGTGCCATCGGCTGCTTTTATACTAATCAGCGCTTTTGAATTAGCGGCTAATTTAAGAAAGTACGGGTTAGTTACAACTGGCGGTATACTTGATTCACCTTTTAGCCAAGGGGTAAAACTCTCCAGCTCATAAGGGCCTAAAGGTGTAACATCTAACGGCTCGGCTCCAAGGCTCAACATTAACTTATTTGCTGATGAGGGGAGTTCACCTAAAATTAGTTCAGGCACTACGCCTAAGTTTGCTTCAAGCCAATTAGTAATAGTTGGTGTGTAAAAGGTATCAAAACTAGTCCACGAGATAATACCGGCGTGCAAGCTTGGGTCAACTACAGGTAGAGCGCGTTTGGCTACATTAATATAATCGGGAATATAACCTAAATACTCAATCATAGTAGCAAGGTTTAAGTGTACTGTAGTGTATATAAGCGGTTCAATATTACTGTTGTACGGAATTAAGATACGACGTGGAACTGGGGCTATATTAGATGTTCCCCATGTTTGTAAGTGGCCATCAGTTACCCAAGGAGTATAACCGGCATTAATTATTTTTTGCGCCATAGCAAGGCGTTGCTTAGGTTTTGCATAATCAATTACTTGTACATTAAAACCAAGGTCTTGCGCTTTATGAAGTTGAGCATTTAACCATGCTTGATCATTTTTATTGGTTAACTTATAGCTGTTATCTAGCGGGTTAAAGTGGCTAAATAACCCTTCAGCAACCAGATCGTTAGCTCTACCTTTAAGTTGCGGTAAAAGCTCAAAACCACGATTAAGAATGAGTTGTTTATTAAAGGTGTTTGATAACTGCTCTATAATAAAAACTAAACCCGCTTGCTGGGCGCTTTTATTATGTTTTTTGTCTAATAGCTGGTAGCTATCAAGGGTATCTAAAAATAAGCCATTAAAGCCACGTGCCTTTAGTGATAGCGCACTATTTTGTATATGCTGTTGCCACTGCGCTGCAGTTAAGTCGCTAATATGGCTATTCCAATTAGGATTAACACTAAGTGAAGACTCACTTTTTGAAAACGACTCGCCAACACTTAAATAAGCATAAACAGCAATGTTACGCTGTTTGAGCCAGTTCAGCTCGTGCTTGGTTATTAGCTCGGGTTGCACTACTACACGCGAATAAAAAGTCATTTCAGCTAAGGGCATAGGTGCAGAGTAATAAAAAGCGATACTATTATTAGTCTCAGGTTTAGCAGTTACATTTGCGGTGATAAATAGCAGTATAAAAAATAAATACTTCATTAACTCTTTGTTTTAATTAATAAATAGCCAAGGTGCAATTAAAATAATTATACCTGATTTGTTATAGGAGTTTAGTACTAATATTTGAATTATATGTTACAAAAAGCAAAAAAACTAAACAAATTTAAATTGTTTATATTGTAAGTAGTATTTTATGTTGTGCTTGCTCATCGTTGCGGCAATTAATTAAATATTTTACCTGTATTAGGTGTTTTACTTACTTTAAAAGCTATTAATTATACTAGAGTAAGTTGCAACTTTATTACTATTCAGCTTAGGTTTATTAATGACAATGGCGTCTTTTTGTATTAAACCAAAGTAACTACGACTATAATCACTAGCCATTAGTTATACTTTTAAGTAAGTAAGTAAGTACCTACCTAAATTAAATAGACTTAGCCGTTTATGTGATGAAGAGGGGCTAGAGTAAATTATAAATTTTGCAGCGACTAAGTTACAAAATAAGAGTAGGGCTTTTACAGCTTGCAATGTGTTTATTTGGAGAAGAAATGAGTAATTTAAGCTTGAAAAGCAAATTGTTACTACTAGCTATTTTGCCGCTAATATTATTATTGGTCAGCTTTTTATCAAGTTCGTACTATTTAGAAATGCAAAGTCAGCAGCACAGCTTTGACACTTTTAAAAGTAAGTTATTAAAAGATAAACAAACGCTATTAAAAACTGAAATTGAAATTGGTAGTCAAGTAGTACAGCACCAGCTTGCAAATGGCACTGAGCAAGATGCTAAAAATGCATTAAGAAAACTAACCTTTGGCGAAGACGGCTATTTCTTTATTTATGACACTAATGGCGTGAGTGTTTTTCATGCCATGTTAGGTGATGCGATAGAAGGGCAAAACAAAATAGCCATGACTGATCCCAATGGTAAAAAAATCATTGTGGGCTTACTTGCACAAGCACGCCAGGGTGGCGGAGCATTTACCTATCATTTTCAAAAACCAAATACCAACGGCTTAGTTGAAAAAATTGGTTATGCAGCGATGATCCCTGGAACCAACTGGATGCTAGGCACTGGCGCTTATATGGACGACATAGAAGCAGAGCTTGAAGGCTTTGAGCTATCTATGCAAAAAAGCATGAACGAAAAAGTAACCACCTTATTGATCATTGCGTTCTTTTGTTTGTTATTAACTATTGCGGGTGCTTTATTTGCTGCCAACCATATGCTTAAACCAATACAAAGAATGGTGCAAAGCCTTGATGACATAGCTAAAGGTGAAGGCGACTTAACTAGACGTTTAGAAATTGACAGCCACGACGAAATTGGCCAATTAGGTGAGTCGTTTAATATATTCGTGAGTAAATTGCACGATATTATAGCCAGTGTGGTTGATGTAACTAACGATGTTAAAACAGCATCAGTAGATATAAATACGCAAACTTTGGTGATTGAAGATAAGTTATTAAAACATAATCATGAAACTGATTTAGTCGCGACCGCGATTACTGAAATGTCTGCAACCTCTCACGAAGTGGCGCAAAATACGACCCAAGTTGCGGTGTCAACTCAGGCAGCAACGCAAGAAGTAGCAAGAGCGCAAGAATGTGTTGATATATCTTTAAGTGAAGTATCAAACTTAATGGCCGAAATAAATACAGCTGCAGAACAGGTTGATTCATTAAGTGAGCAATCTAAAAAGATTAATAGTGTATTAAGCGTTATTGGTGGTATTGCAGAGCAAACAAATTTACTGGCACTTAACGCAGCAATTGAAGCGGCTCGTGCGGGTGAGCAGGGCAGAGGTTTTGCAGTCGTTGCTGATGAAGTAAGAAGCTTAGCAAGTCGTACACAAGTAAGTACGTTAGAAATTAGCGAAATGCTTAGTGAGCTGCATAACTTAGTTACTGCGGCGGTTAACGCTATGCAAGCAAGTCAGCAAAGCTGTAATCGCTCAGTTGAGTCATCACGTGCTATTTCAGAAAGCTTAGGCGCGGTTACTACATCGGTTACCACTATAAACGATATGAGTACCCAAATAGCAACAGCTGCAACAGAGCAAAGTAGTGTAACCGAAGAAATAAACCGTAATGTTTTTGCTATTCAAGAAATTGTAAATGAGCTAACAGAGTCAAGTAAAACAACGTCATCGGTAAGTTTACATTTAGCTGGTCGTGGTGAAAGCTTAGGCGAGTTGGTAGGGCAGTTTAAAATTTAAGACATATTTTTAAATTTAATCATTTATAAAGCCGTAATTTTTAGTTACGGCTTTTATTTTGCCTGCTGCAAAAAATCCTTCCTAGTTAACCTGAGCTCCGGATAATAAACTTATCTCAAGCAGCTATTTTCAGCGCTAACTGCGTTGAATTTACTTGCAATAGGCCAGCTATTGACGCGTAAATTCGCCTTGTTTTCACTGAAAACCTCTGGCTAGAGAAAATAAAATTAAATATAACGATGATTCAATATGTTAGTAAATCTCTTAACCAGAGTTCAGGTTAGTTAATGAAGATGTATGAAATTGCCTACACTTAAGCATCTGAAATCATATCAAAAGTAAGTCGTGATTGTGCTTGTATAATTAAATTTAAAAAATAATAAAAAACATTAACAGCTGGTTATTTTTACGCATACAATGCGAAAAAAGCGGATGAGTTTGCATATTTTTTCAATATTTTATGCCCGCTACGTTACACTAATAGCAATACATATTAATAAGTGACTATTTATTAATATAACCTACTAAAATTTAAGGCTTAAGATGATTGAGTATCCGGTTGATAAACTACCCCAACTCATAAATGACTTATTACAGTGCGACACCACAGAGCGCAAAAATAAGTTATTAATAGACGCACAATTAACATTATCAACTGAGCATTTATCATTGCTTTTTGAAGCAATACCTAAAGAGCAGCGCCTTGAAATTTGGCAGTTGTTAGATGAAGACACGCAACACGAAATATTTGTTAATTTAAGCGATGACAGCACCTTATGGTTACTGCAAACTTTAGATGATAGCGACGGTTTTAAACTATTAGACGAAGTTAATGTAGAAGAACTGCTTGAGCTTGAAGAAGTAATTCCTGAGCGATTTGTTGAGTATGCAAAAAAACAACTCGATGAAGCACAAACAAAGCAATATGAATTAGCGCAACAATACCCTTCTGAGCAAATAGGTCACTGGTTAGGTTTTGACTTTTTAAAAGTGTCTGAAAAGTTAACCGCGGGAGGCGCTAAAAAGTTACTCCATAAAGGGTTGCCGCAGTTCACAGAGGTTATTTATTTAGTGAGCCGTAAGGGCAGTTTAATTGGTGAAGTGGCAATTAATGATTTAATAAAAGCCAATGACAACGACAGTTTAATTACTTTAGCAAACCATGACTATGTATCGCTGCATGCAGATGATGATTTATACGAAGCTGCGGAAGTGGTTATTCATAGCGAAAAAATGGCAATGCCGGTTGTTAATGTTGATAACAAATTACTGGGCCGTTTAACCATTGCTTCAGCGTATGAGTTACGCCAAGAAATAACCGACGAGGCTGCCGCTAAAGCGGGTGGTCTGCGTGAAGACGAAGATTTATTTGCGAGTGTGCGAAAAAGTGCTAAAAACCGGGGCATTTGGTTAGGTATAAATTTGGCGACTGCATTTTTAGCCTCGTGGTTTATTGGCCTGTTTGGTGCAACTATAGAGCAAGTAGTGGCTTTAGCGGTATTAATGCCAATAGTAGCCTCTATGGGCGGAATTGCCGGGAGTCAAACGCTCACCGTTATTGTACGTGGCTTGGCACTTGGCCAGGTAACCGACTCTAACCGCGCAGCGCTACTTAAAAAAGAGCTAAGAGTGGGCGCGGTAAATGGTTTTGTATGGGCTTTTGTTATTGGCGCATTGACCTTTTTGTGGTTTAACGACGTTATGCTAAGTATTACTATTACCGTGGCTATTTTGCTTAACTTAGTTGCAGCATCGTTAGCCGGTGTAGTGATCCCTTCTATTTTAGATAAAATGAAAATAGATCCAGCACTTTCGGGCTCAGTTATTTTAACTACAGTAACCGATATAGTTGGTTTTGTTACCTTTTTAGGTTTAGGTAGTTTGCTACTGTTATAGTGCCTTGTATCGCAAGGAACGCGTAAATAAATAGGAAAAACAATGACTTTTGATGTCATGATTTGGTGTGCTATTGCACTGTGTATTTCGCAGTCAGCAATATTTTCGGGTTTAAACTTGGCGTTTTTTTCGCTAAGTAGATTACAACTCGAAATGGAAAGTAGTAAAGGTAACGCCGCTGCGATAAAAGTAATGGCACTGCGTAACGATTCAAACTTTTTACTCTCGACTATTTTGTGGGGAAACGTAGGTATTAACGTACTGCTGACCTTACTTTCTGACTCGGTATTAATGGGTGCAAGTTCTTTTTTATTCTCAACTATTGCTATTACTATTATTGGCGAAATTACACCACAGGCGTATTTTTCACGTAATGCGTTAAAAATGGCCAGCATGTTGTCGCCGTTAATTAAGTTTTATCAATTACTGTTTTATGTCGTTGCTAAGCCTACAGGGCTAATACTCGATGCTTGGTTAGGCAAAGAAGGTATTACCTACTTTGCAGAGAGTGAGCTCAGAGGTATTATTCGTAAGCACATAGAAGCTGAAGAAGCCGATGTACAGCACGTAGAAGGTATTGGTGCACTTAACTTTTTTAGTTTAGATGAAATAAGTGTTACTCAAGAAGGCGAAGTGATAGATCCCGACTCAATCATAGCGTTACCAACCAAGCTTGATTTACCAATATTTCCTGAACTAACACTCAGTGCCGATAATGAATTTTTACGCAAACTGCACAAGTCTGGTTACAACTGGGTAATTATTACTAATCAGGCCGGTGATCCTTTGTTAGTGGTTGATGCGGATGGCTTTTTACGCGCAGCTTTGTTTGAGCCAGACACATTTGATCCGTACCACTTTTGCCACAGACCAATAATAGTGATCGATGAAAGTATGCGCTTAAGTGGCGTTATTTTAAAAATTCGCGCCAGTCATTCATTAGACAAGTCATTCGATGGGGCAATTGAGCACGATGTAGTACTGGTATGGGGCGATGAAAAACGCATTATTACTGGGGCTGATATTTTTGGCCGATTACTAAAAGGTATGAGTGCGCCTAAACTTGAATTAAACCCCAGTATAGATAAACCTAAACCGCTTTAAACGGTTTAGGTTTATAAATTAATCACTTTTAATAATACTAACAATGCGCTGCGGTAAAGGTATTTCAATATTCGCTTTATTCATAGCGCTATAAACCCCACCATTAATAGCCAACTTGGTTTCGATTATTTTAGTGGTTGGTACCCAGTAGCGGTAGCTAATAGTTACGCCATTGTCGGCAAAGCGTTCTATACCAATTTGTGCATTGGGCACTTTAGCCACAAGCTCATGGCCATTCACAACATCTTCAATTAGTTTAACTGCGGTATTTGAGCACGCGCTGTAAGCAATGGTAATTTCGCCTTTTACCAATGAAAACTTAAACGAGTTATGGAGTATTTCACCGAGGATATGCTTATTGGGTATGGTTATTTCTACCTTTTCTTCGTCAATAAGTACTGTATGCCCCAGCTCTATTATTTTAACTTGCCCGCTGACATTTTTAACTTCTATGGTGTCGCCAACCACAAAAGGACGAGTGGCAATAATAGCAAGGCCAGCACCATAATTAGACAACATACCTTGCATTGCCAAACCCGCACCAAGCGACGCAGCACCAATAGCGGCCACGAAAGGGGTAACACTAATGCCTATTTTGCCCAGCGCAATAATAATGACAATTATTATGAGCAACACTTTAACTAGGTTACTCACAAAGTTAGTTAACGTGACGTCAATATTATGGCGAGCCATTAAATTAGCCACTACGTTGGCAAGCTTTTGCGCAACCCATAAGCCAATTAAGAGTATGAAAATAGCACCTACAATTTGCATGCTATAGGTAACTAAATACTCGGTAAGCATGGCGTAGTATTTTTCAAACTGTTCTATTTCTGGGCTGATCATATATGCTCTTAAGATGGCTGTTAAATATTTTTGCTAACTATAGCAAAGTGTTGACTAAGATTGGATATAAAAACGGTACTATTACAGCCGTTAAAAGCGCACTTAATGCCATGGCAACCGATGAAAATGCACCTATTTTAGGATGCTCAACCAATGCTGCTGCGGTGCCAATAGCGTGACAGGCAGTACCCATGGCAACGCCTTGCGCTTCATGGTTATAAATTTTAATTAGTTTAAAAAGTACAAAGCCAAATAAAGCACCCAATAAACCAATAAAAATAACCAAGGCAGCAGCGAGCGAGTCAATACCGCCTAATGACTCGGTTACAATTAGCGTTATAGGAGTTGTTACACTCAATGCTGCAACTGAGGCGCTAAGTTGTGTGGGTACAGCAAATATCATGCTGAGTAAAAAAGCCACTACAGTGGCGTTAATAATCCCTAAACTACAAGTGGTTACAATTAAGAGTAAGTTTTTACGTACATGAACAAACTGCTGATATAAAGGTAATGCTAGTGCCACAATAGCGGGCTCTAACAGCCAACTTAGTAATTGGCTGTGGCTAGCAAATTTAGTGTAAGGCAAGTTTAAATTAACCAAGAGTAAAGCAATAATAGCTATACTTAAAAATACAGGGTTAGTAAGTGATTTTAAAATAACATGCTTAACCCGCTGGTTAAGTAGCCTTAATAATAAAAACAGCGCAATAATAAACGGTACGCTAAGCCACCATAAATCTGGAGTTAGTTGTGTTGTTAGCGATTTTAGTTGCTCAGTCATTATTTACGCGTCCTTTAAAGTAGGCAATAACACTACTCACTAACAATAAGGTACTAATAGGGACTAGCAATACAATGGCAACTAAAAAAGGCCAATGCGACTTTATTAAGCCAAGGTGCTCAATAAAGCCAACCCCCGCAGGAATAAAAAAGATGGGCATAATATTTAAAATAGGTGAAGCGCAGGGCTTTAATTGATGCTCTTTTACTATGCCAGTTAACAGTAGCAGCAATAAAATAACCATTGCTAGTAAAGGCGCAGGAAAACTGCCGCCAATACTGTGCATAATGAATTTAGCCGCCGCTAAGCAGAGTAAAATAATTGCGCTACTTAACACATATTTCATTAGAGAGCTCATTGGAAAGTCAGGAATTTAACTTTAACAAATCCCTGTTATTTATGCATGCATCATCTTACCAGCGTTTAGGGTTGGCATAATGAATATCGGTTTTACCCTTTGCTTTAGCAATTGCCTTTTTGGTATTTGGGCTAAGTAATAATCTAATTTGGCTAAAGGTTTCTTTGGCGAGTATGTTGCGTTGCTGAGTTTTATAGCTTTGCTGGGTAACGCGCTTAATTGCCGCCAGAGTGTCGGGGGAGCGGGCTAATAGTATTTCCAACATTTTTTGTGTGGCAGCCTCGGTGTCATCAGTTACTTGAGTGACCAAGCCAAGCTCTTTTGCTTGTAGCGCACTTATTGGATCAGCATGGCTGGCAAGCCATAGTGCTTGGTCGCGTTTTACTAAACCGCTCATTACAACATTAGCCCCCATATCTGGGCATAACCCCCAACGCGCTTCCATAATGGCAAATTGGGCATCGTGGTGCACTATTCTATAGTCAGCGCCGAGTGCAATTTGCAATCCACCGCCAAGGCAGTTGCCATTAATTTGGGCAATAACCGGCACGCTAAGCGATTGCCAACCCAATACTACCCGCTGGGCTAAATTTTTATTGCCAGGTAACCATTTAAATAATAATTTAATAATATTAAGCGGCGACGCCATAACTGCGGCTATATCTAACCCCGCGCAAAAGTGATCGCCATCGCCTTTTAAAACTACGGCGCGGATGCTGCGATCTTTTTTAAGCTTTTTTATTATTTTATTAAGCTCAACAAACATAGCAAAGCTTAAAGCATTTTGTTTTTGAGCTCTGCTTAGTGTGACAATTGCAATGCCTTGTTGTTTTTCTAACTTTATCATTTTGCACTCCTCTGACCTGTTGCCTGAGCTTATGATGTTATTTAAGTTAAGTAAAGTGAGCGTGGTTGATTAGGGTCTGTTTATCTTTCAAGGTTAAATTTGCAGCAGTGTGTTTGGTATTTAGGCAAGGCAGAGCCTATGTGGTGTGGTTATTCCCCATAAATAGGCGATAACGTAGCATCAATGCCAAACATGCGCTGCCCGAAGGGTTCTGCCTAGGGGCGATTGACTCTTTGTTGCTCGGTTTTTACTTAGCCCACTAGGTTACAAACCTCGCGCCGTGATTAAATCGCCCCTAGTTTGAACAAATTTTAATCCGCAAAGGTCAACAGACCCTAAAATAAAATGAATTTATTACTCAGCGGCAGGTCTCAATTGATTGATTTTACTTATAACAATTAAGAGACTGAAGAAAGTCAGTTTTTTCAGCGTTTTTTTCTCAAAACAACGATAACTTTTGGTATTATGATCATACTTTAAAAGCTCAAAGGTTAACTACTCATGTCAGGCCCGCGTTTATACACAGAAGAAGAAGCAACTCATCAAGCGTACGATATTTTTTTAGAGTTGGCACCAAGCAACCTGAATGAGCAAGACGTTGAAACTTTTAATCAATACAGAGAAGAACTTGGTTTTATTGAAGAGGGCGAGCCCGATGAGCAATGGCAGGATTTTGTTGCTCTAGAAGTTGAAGCTGATCATTTTTTGCAGGTGTTAGTAGGCTTAGAATTTGAAAATGACGATGTATTATTCGCTAAAATTTTAATTAGCCGTGATAAAGACGCGCCTTTTTGTCACATTTTATGGAAAGAGACTGAGTAACTCAGTTTTAGTTAAAGTTGTTTTATGATCACCTACAAGAGAGAGTGTTTTGCGTAAGTTTTTATTCTTAATTTTTTTAATGGTTTGCCGCCCAAGTTGGGCTGTCGATCCTTTTGAAGATTTTCATGAATACGGACAACTCTCGGATGAAGAAATTCATGATTTACATAAAGGCGAAATGCTTTACGGCGACACCGAATTTGGTTTTATATTAAGTAAAGGCAATACTAATTCGACCAGTTTTAAACTCAAAGGTAACCTTTATCAAGATTTTGAAAGCTGGCGTAATCAATTTAAAATAGATTCCTTATACAAACGCGATCATAACGATGACACCGGAAAGTCTGATGTGACCGCTAACCGGGTGTTTATATCAGCGCAAGGTAACTACAAAGTAGGCGTTAAGAATTCCTCATTTTTTATTTATGGCGATTACGAAGAAGATAAATTTAGCGGTCTAGCGTTTAAAAGTACTGTAGCAACAGGTTATGGTGCGCGCGTTTACCAAGGCGTTAAAAATAAAGTTGATATTGATATAGGACCTGGTTTGTATCGCTCTGTGGCTGAGGAGCAGTCTGATGTTAGCGAAGATGATAAAAACAAAGTAGGTTATTTAGTGCGCTTTGCTATGCAATGGGAGCGGTTGGTTTCTGAGCGAACGCGCTTTAACCAAGATGTAAGTATAGAGCAGTCTTTGTCGGGGCTTAATTCACGATTAAAATCAGAAACAGCCTTGATCAGCCAAGTAATTGGTGGGGTATCACTTAAGTTTGCTTATATGTATCGTTATAATTCCAAACCTGAAGAAAATAAGCTCAAGTTTGACTCAGAGCTCAGCGCAACATTAGTTTATAGCTTTTAAGTTGTTTTATTTTTAATCGTATCGTTATTTAATTTTGAGAGTGTTATGTATCAGCATAAGCAGTATGCGCTATTTATATTTTTTGTATTAGCCTGGATTGGTGGCTTTGTAGCCCTTGCCTGGAATTTAATTGGGGCTGATGGCCCACTTATGGTGTTTGCCGGTATTTTAGTGCTGGTGGTTTTTTTGTTTCATGGCTTAACCGTAAAAGTAAATGACACTCATATTAGTTGGGCATTTGGTCCTGGTGTTGCTGGGCAAAGTATTGCACTTGCAGATATTGCAGAAGCTAAAGCGGTGCAAAACTCGTATCGTCATGGGATTGGTATTCGTATTACCCACGATGGCTGGATATATACAGTGTCTGGTTTTAGTGCTATTCAACTTACCCTTAAGGATGGCACTTTATACAGAGTGGGTACTAATGATCAGCAAGGCTTACTCACAGCGCTTGAAGGTAAAATAGCACCTGCAGAAACACTTAAAGCAGCTTCCGATGATGCTAAACCTGCTGCGGTTTAAATGTAATTAAATTGAGTTTAGTAACAAAAAAAGCGCCTTAGGCGCTTTTTTTATTTGCTTAGGGCATTTTAGTGGTCGTGACCACAACCGCCTTCACCATGTACATGACCATGGCTTAGTTCTTCTTCGGTTGCATCGCGTACTTCTAAAATTTCTACATTAAAGTTAAGCGTAATACCAGCCAGTGGGTTATTACCATCTACAATAACTTCTTCGTCTTGAATGTCGATGATCATGACTGATTGATCGCCATCATCGGTTGATGCACGAAACTGCATACCCACTTCAATTTCCATGCCTTCAAACATTTCTTTAGGCACAGCTTGCATTAAGTTGTCACTACGTTCGCCGTAACCTTCATCAGGTTCAACTTTTACGCTTAACGTGTCGCCAGCTTGTTTGCCTTGCAGAGCATTTTCTAGGCCTGAAATTAGATAGCCGGTGCCAATAATAAAAATTAGTGGTTCGCCATCGAACGAGTTATCAATGGTATTGCCGTCATTATCTAATACCGAATAATGCATTTTTACCACTTTGTTTGCTGCAACGATCATAGTCAGTCCTATTTATTCATCTTCAAGAGAGTAGGGTAGAGGAAGAATGTTTAGCTCTACCGAAGGAGTGTGTTTTGCACGAAGTACCTGAGTAACATCAGTATCGTTTGGCAACACTACAAGGCCAGTAAGTGTTTTACTTTGTTCATTAAAGCTCTGGCTGATAAGTTTACCAGCGCGGCGCCAGTTTTCGCCTAGTTGTCTTTCTAGATCCAACTCAGTAAGTAACCCATCGCTTTGCCCTGAAACGATATACATAGCACGCTTATTTTTACCTAAGTATTTCATTCGTGCTACGGTTTCTTGCCCTGCGTAACAGCCTTTTTTAAAGCTAATGCCACCTATTGCTTGCAAGTTAACCATTTGCGGCACGTATTCACCAATCGCTTGCTCATTAAGCTGTGGCTCGCCGGCTAAAATAGCAGCTTGTTGCCATAGCATATCGTTATCAAGCGTTACTACGTTATCAGGCAAGTTAAATTGCTCATCTACCATTAGTAAAAGTCGATTGCCGGTAAGCTTAAGAGCTTTACCATGGCTAAAATCGCATGCAGTGTCTTGCGCCGCAAATTCGATATTAAGTTGTGTGAGTAACTCAGTAAAGTCGTCGCTAATTAAGCCAATTAATCGCTGTGGTGCTACGTTAATGTCTACTTTAGCAAATACCGCATACTTTTTTAACTCGGCTAAAGAGCACTCTACTTCAGCCTTAGAGCCAATTAAATAGTAATGATCTTGATGAGAAAATAATTTAAACACGCCCCATAACTTACCTTTGGCGCTACAGTGCCCGGCCCAAAGATAATTGTTGTTGGTTAGCTTGTTGATATCCTGAGTGATTTGTCCGTGAAGATAAGATAATTTATCTGCGCCAGAGAAGCTAATAAGCTGATGAGATAAAGCACATGCATGAACAATCGACATAAACACCTTCTTTGACTATTTAATGAGGTAACATAATAACGTAGATACAACCTTGGGTACAGCAGCTAACTCTGTACGGGTTTTTATTATTTTAATAAGTGATTAAGAGCTGCTAAATTAATTGGTATTTGTTAAACTCAGGTCAATTAAATATGAGGTTTAAAATGACTGAAATTCATAGTAAAGCACGTATCCGTTGGGCTTGTCGCCGTGGCATGCTAGAGCTAGATGTATTGTTTATGCCCTTTGTAGAGGATGCTTTTGATTCACTTAGCGTTGAACAGCAAGCTATTTTTCAGCGTTTACTTACCGAAGAAGATCCTGACTTATTTGCTTGGTTTATGGGCCATAAAGAATGTAAAGATGAGCAGCTCAACAGCATGGTGCAACTTATTTTAGACCGAGTTCGTGTATAGGTTTACAGTTACAGCAAACAAAACAGACCATAAACCTATTGTGGTCTTTTTTTGTGTTTTAACATTATTGCTGTGCTTATTTTTAAGTTCACTTGAGGCAATCATTTTTTGCATAGTTGTTAACTTTGTAGCGGCCATACTTGTATGGCTAAAAATGCAGGCTGTACAGCCACTCGAAGGCGTTATTATTTTAGCCCCAAAGCAGTTTAGGTTTGAAAATAACACACGGTTAATTCAAGGCGAAATAAGTGCTAAAAGCCGCTTAATTGGCAATAGTGTTTGGCTTTATATTAAGGGTTTTAATAACAACTATTGGCTGATTATTACAGCCAATAGTGTTGATGTACAAAGCTATGCGCGCCTAAAACGCGCTACACTTAATGCAATTAACGCTGTGGAGTTAAAATAGTAGGTGTTGGATTAGCGTTTTGCTCTGGGTAATCAATAGTGTAGTGCAGGCCACGGCTTTCTTTACGCTCAAGTGCACTGCGAATAATTAGTTCGGCAACTTGTACCAAATTACGCAGCTCTAACAAGTTATTACTAACTCTAAAGTTAGCGTAATAGTCATGTATTTCCTGCTGTAACAACTCAACTCTATGTAGTGCACGCTCTAAGCGTTTGGTTGAGCGCACAATACCCACGTAGTCCCACATAAACAACCTTAGTTCATGCCAGTTGTGAGTAATCACTATTTCTTCATCTGAATTAGCTACGCGGCTTTCATCCCAGTGCGGCAGATTAATGGGCTCTGGTGCATGTTCAATTTTGCTTAAAATGTCTTTTGCAGCCGCATGGGCAAACACAATACACTCTAGTAATGAGTTACTCGCCATACGATTAGCACCATGTAAGCCGGTATAAGCAACTTCACCTACTGCATATAAGTTATCTAAATCGGTTTTACCATTAAAGTCAGTCATTACTCCACCACAGGTATAATGCGCTGCAGGTACAACAGGAATAGGATCTTTGGTAATATCGAGCCCGACACTTAGACACTTTGCATATATAGTGGGGAAGTGCTCAATAATAAAATCTTTATCTTTGTGACTAATGTCTAAAAATACGCAATTGGCACCCAAACGTTTCATTTCAAAGTCGATAGCGCGAGCAACAATATCGCGAGGAGCAAGCTCTTCACGCTCATCAAACTCGTGCATAAATCGGCTGCCGTCGGGGCGTCTTAAATAAGCGCCTTCACCACGCATTGCTTCGGTAATTAAAAAGTTTTGTAATTCAGGGTGGTACAAACTGGTTGGATGAAACTGGTTAAATTCCATGTTCGCCACTCTACAACCCGCACGCCATGCCATAGCAATACCATCACCACTGGAAACATCAGGGTTTGAAGTATACAAATACACTTTACTAGCGCCACCTGTAGCTAAAGCAACAAATTTAGCCGCAATTGTTTCTACTTTTTTGGCGTTTTTATTCCATACATACATGCCATTTATATGTGAGCTGGCTTTATTGCCGCTTTTATCTGTAATTAAATCAATGGCGTTGTAATGCTCTAACAGGGTGATGTTTTTGTGGGCTTGAACTTGGCTGATTAATGTAGTTTGTACGGCTTTACCAGTAGCGTCGGCGGCGTGTAAAATGCGTCGGTGGCTGTGGCCGCCTTCACGCGTTAAATGAAAACGCTCTTTACCATGGCTATCCAGCTCTATATCAAACGGTACGCCTTGATTAATTAACCATTGCAAACAATCGTGGGCATTACTAGCGGTATAGTGCACTGCTTCTTTGTCGCATAAGCCACCGCCCGCATCGAGCGTGTCTTGCACATGTGATTCTATACTGTCATGTTTCTTATCAAATACCGCGGCTATACCACCTTGGGCATAGAGTGTGGAGCCTTCAGTGAGTGCTCCCTTACTGATTACGGTAACGTTACAATAGTTAGCTAAAGATAAGGCAAGTGATAAGCCCGCTGCGCCGCTACCGATAATAGCGACATCTGCAATGTGATGTTTATTTTGGTTCATGTCAGAGGTACTTTGCGGTTACAATGCCCATATAGAGCAATGTTTGTTTTCAATAGTGGTAGTTGTATCATATTTGCCATCATACCAAGTAGTAATTTTGGCTCTAACTACGGTTATTTACGACTATTTAATAAAAAAACAATATAAAGCAGAACTTTTTATTCATGTAAGAGTCAGAGTATCTGTGAACAATGGCGACACTATGAATGATAAGCAAAAATTAGACACAGGAGTACCGGCTCGAATGAGCGAGCAGGATCAAGATTTAGCGCTAGTAAAAAGGGTTCAGCAAGGAGATAAAAACGCCTTCAACCTATTAGTAAAGAAGTATCAAAACAAAATTGCCGGTTTGATCTCACGTTATGTGTCAAATCAGGGTGATATTGCAGATGTAGCACAAGAAGCGTTTATAAAAGCTTATCGTGCGCTTCCTAACTTCAGGGGCGATAGTGCCTTTTATACTTGGTTGTACCGTATTGCAGTAAATTGTGCTAAAAATTATTTAGTCGCTCAGGGGCGTAAACCGCCAGCAAGTGATATAGACGCACAAGATGCCGAATTTTATGACTGCGCGGACTCAATGCGTTCTAACGCATCTCCTGAAAATTTACTGCTGAGCGAAGAAGTACGCGCTGTTATTTTTAATACGATTGATAGTTTGCCTGAAGATCTTAAAACCGCAATCACCCTCAGAGAAATTGAAGGGATGAGCTATGAAGAAATAGCTGTGGTAATGGATTGCCCAGTCGGGACGGTACGTTCGCGTATATTTCGTGCCCGTGAAGCAATTGATAACAAATTAAACCCATTAATAGGCGAGTCTTAGTATGATAAAAGCACACGTTAACAGGTTAGATGACGAATCGTTATCTGCATTACTTGACGGCGAGCAACAACTAGCAGATGCAAAAATTGCAGAGCAAGACGTTGCTACCTTTGGCCGTTATGCGTTAATTGGTGATGCAATGCGAGCTCAAAAAGATCACAGCGATATTCATATTGATATTAGCAAGCGTGTTGCGTTAGCACTCGAAAGCGAACCAGTATATGCAGATTTCAGTCAGTCTAAAGCGCAATCTGCGCCGCAAAGTGATACTATAAACGACAATAAAGTTGTGGCATTTAATTGGCGCAAGCCAGTGGCACAACTTGCGATTGCAGCAAGTGTTGCTATGTTTGCTATTGTAGGCGTAAATATGTTGCCACAGGGCGATGGCGCGCAACAAAGCGAAATTCCATTGCTGCAAACAACACCTTTTACAGGTACTGCATCACCAGTGAGTTATTCATCGGAGCCCGCGCTTAAAAACGCAGAAAATGGTTTGCGTGAATTGCAGCAGCAACGTATTGGCGCACTTGTTTTAGAGCATCAACGCCAAGCTCGTGTTGCACATTCATTAGAGGCTGCGCAAACGGATGCAAAAAAACCAGAGGAAAACAACTAATTAAATGAAAGTAATTACTTTTATTCTGTCGCTGGCAATCAGCTTTAATACCTTTGCCAGCGACACCAATCCTGCCAAAGATTTACTGCTTAAAATGGCTAATGCCGTTCATACCCGTAACTTTGACGCCTCGTTTGTGGTTGTTAAAGGTAAAACCATGGAACCCTACCGTTGGTTACATGCAAAACAAGATGACATTGAGATAGAACACTTAAGTTTACTCAATGGCGCGGGCCTAGAAATGGTACGCGTTGACAACCAAGTTACTTATTTTGAGCCGCAATCAGAGCCTTATTCACTTACAACTGATTCAATTGCAGGGCCAATTCCTGAAGTACTGTTTAAAAACGTTGAGCGTTTAAGTGGCCATTATGACTTTGTACTTGGTGGAAAAGGGCGTATATCAGGACGAGCAGCTCAGTTAGTACGTATAGAATCTAAAGATGAAGACAAATATAACTACTGGATTTGGCTTGATATGGAATCCTCTTTATTACTAAAAGCGGCCTATGTTAATCATCAAGGCGAAGCTTTAGAGCAACTGCAACTTACCCACATAAGTGTTACAGAGCAGCCTGCTAGTATGTTGCTGGAAATACTTAATCGCAACTTTCCAACCCCGTTACCAAATAACTCACTCGAAACATTGGACAGTAATACGGCAAAAACGTGGAAAATAGACTGGTTGCCAGCAGGCTTTGAATTATTAAAATCAGACCGCCATAAATTAGATTTAAATAATGAATTAACCGACTACTATTTATTTTCAGATGGCTTTGTAGAAGTGTCGGTATTTATACAAAGACCTTTGCCGGGTAAGCGCTTAAGTGGCTCACTCACCTCTGGGGCAACCACAGTTTATGTGCACAACGGCGGTAATTTTGACGTTTCGGTGGTGGGTAATATTCCTAGTTTAACGGCCAAAAAAATTGCAGAGTCGGTGACCCGCGCATTATAAATGATTTATAAAGAGTTGTTATGATAGAACAAACCTTAAAAGTTGTGGCCCTTAGTGGCCACATTGCACATTTAGAGGCACAACAAAAACAAGCATGCGAAGGCTGTAATGGTCGTTGTGGATCGCAGGTGTTTAGTAAGTTATTTGGCAGTGCTAAAAAAACCTTTCCCTATAAATTTGACACGCCCGTAGTGGTGGGACAAAAAATTACCTTGTCGCTCGATGACAGCCACGTTGTTAAACACGCATTTACTGTATATATGTTGCCGCTATTTTTAAGCCTAGGCTTTGCGCTAGTTGCCGCTGAATTACTGTTAGTTACCGAAGGATGGCAAATTTTAGCTGCTGCTTTGGGTGGCGGTATTGGCTTTTTAATGGCTAAAATGTGGGTTAAATCATTCAGGCATGATATCAAAGTGATAAAAATTCATCCAATTAGCCTTCCTTTAACTCAAATAGATGGTGATTGATGCCAATTAAATGTAAAATTGCCCGCTTACGCCACAGCAACTTGAAAATATAAAAACAAATATTTTCAAGTTGTTTAGGTATATCTACTTAGTCCATTAAAATAGAGTTTAGAATCCATTTTATGAAGCATATCCGTAATTTTTCGATCATCGCCCACATTGACCATGGTAAATCGACCCTTTCAGATCGTTTGATCCAAGTTTGTGGTGGTTTAACCGACCGTGAAATGCAAAAACAGGTTTTGGATTCAATGGATATTGAGCGCGAACGTGGTATTACCATTAAAGCGCAAAGTGTAACCTTGAATTATAAAGCCAATGACGGCGAGATCTACCAGCTTAACTTTATCGACACCCCAGGGCATGTTGATTTTACTTATGAAGTATCACGCTCATTAGCAGCATGTGAAGGTGCGTTACTCGTTGTAGATGCTGGTCAAGGTGTTGAAGCACAAACACTGGCAAATTGTTACACTGCCATTGAAATGAACTTAGAAGTAATACCTGTACTTAATAAAATAGATTTACCACAAGCCGATCCGCTTCGTGTGGCTGAAGAAATCGAAGATATTATTGGTATTGATGCCCTAGATGCAGTGCAATGTAGCGCTAAAACTGGCGTTGGTATTGCCGAAGTACTTGAAATGATAGTTAAAGATGTACCGCCACCGGTTGGCGATAAAGATGCTCCTCTTCAAGCACTTATAATTGACTCATGGTTTGACCCATACCAAGGTGTTGTATCATTAGTGCGCATTAAGCACGGTGAACTGCGCGCGGGCGACAAAATTAAAATCATGTCGAACGATCACGTACACACAGCCGATCAGGTAGGTGTATTTACACCAAAGCAAACTAACACAGGTATTTTAAGAACCGGTGAAGTAGGCTTTGTAATTGCTGGTATTAAAGAAATACATGGTGCACCTGTTGGCGATACTATTACTCATCAAAAAAATGCGGCACCATTGCGTTTACCTGGTTTTCAAAAAATAAAACCACAAGTGTATGCAGGTATGTTCCCAATTGCTTCTGATGAATATGAATCGTTTCGTGATGCGCTTAATAAATTAAGCTTAAACGATGCGTCGTTATTTTTCGAACCAGAGAACTCAACAGCACTTGGTTTTGGTTTTCGTTGTGGCTTTTTAGGCATGCTACACATGGAAATTATTCAAGAGCGTTTAGAACGTGAATACGATATTGATTTAATTACCACAGCACCAACCGTAATTTATGAAGTAGTGACTAAAAAAGACGGGACTTTCCAAATTGATAACCCATCTGATTTACCTGCGGTAAACGATATTTTAGAAATTCGTGAACCGATTGTAGAAGCCAATATTTTAGTGCCGCAAGAATACTTAGGTAGTGTTATTACCTTGTGTGTTGATAAGCGTGGCATGCAAACTAAGATGTCATATCATGGTAAGCAAGTTGCGGTAACTTACGAACTTCCTATGGCAGAAGTAGTTATGGACTTTTTTGATAAGTTAAAATCAACCAGTCGTGGCTTTGCATCGCTTGATTACAACTTTAAGCATTTCCAAACATCAGATATGGTACGTGTTGATATTTTGATCAACTCAGAGCGCGTCGACGCGCTGGCGATCATTGCTCACCGCGATAGTGCGCAATCACGTGGTCGCCAATTAGCCGATGCACTAAAAGAGCTAATTCCACGTCAAATGTTTGATATTGCGATTCAAGCAGCTATTGGCGGACATGTTATTGCCCGTACTACGATAAAACAGATGCGTAAAAACGTAATTGCTAAGTGTTACGGCGGTGACGTGAGTCGTAAGAAAAAGCTACTTAAAAAGCAAAAAGATGGTAAAAAACGCATGAAGCAAGTAGGTAACGTTGAAGTGCCTCAAGAAGCGTTTTTAGCTATTTTAAAAGTTGGTAAATAAAAACAAAGGATTATAAATGGCTGGCTATTTTTCAGTTTTATTGGTGCTATTAACCTTAGGCTCAGGTCTAATATGGTTAATAGACCACTTAATGTTTGCGCCGAAACGAAATGCGAATTTGGCTATGGCAGAGGCTTCTGCTGGTGGTAAATTAGATGAAGAAACTGCCGCATTAATCGCACCAGAGCCTATGCTTACTGAAACAGCAAAGTCGATTTTTCCGATGATTGCTGCTATCACTATATTTAGATCGTTTATGTTTGAACCGTTTCAAATACCTTCAGGTTCAATGATGCCTACTTTATTAGTAGGAGATTTTATTTTAGTGCAAAAGTATTCGTACGGAATTAAAGACCCAGTATGGCGCAGCCAATTAGTTGATGTAGGTGAGCCTGAGCGTGGTGATATTATTGTTTTTAAATACCCGCTAGACGAAAAGGTCGATTTTATTAAACGCACAATAGGCTTGCCTGGCGATATAATTGTTTATCGTGATAAGCGTTTATATATTCAACCTAATTGTAAAGCTGGTGAAACCCAGCAGGGTGAGCTGCTTTGTAATGAATTTAATAAAATTGATTTTAAATTAATTAATGATGACGAATTTAAGCAAGGCTCAATGGCATTAGCGCGTTTAAATGAAAACTTAACTACGTTAAGCCATGATATTTTAATTAACCCTCAGGCGCCTGAACGTAAAGGGCGTTATTATCAGCAACCAGGTACACCTACCGATGAATGGGTTGTTCCTGCTGATCATTATTTTATGATGGGTGATAATCGCGATAACAGCCAAGATAGTCGCTTTTGGGGTTTTGTGCCAAAAGAAAACTTGGTGGGTAAAGCTGTCTTTATATGGATGAGTTTTGAATTTGATAATGGCCCAGATGACATTTTACCAGGATGGGTTCCAACTGGTGTTCGTTTTGAACGCCTAGGTAATATTCAATAGCAATGAAAAAAAATGTAACAGAACTATACAAAACAATAGACTACATATTTGCAGATCAAGGCTTGCTTGAGCAAGCAATGACGCATCGTAGTCATAAAGGTCAGCATAACGAGCGACTAGAATTTTTAGGCGATTCAATTTTAAGCTTTGTGATTGCAAATGCGCTGTATGCTAAGTTTCCTAAAGCGCGTGAAGGCGATTTAAGCCGTATGCGCTCTACCTTAGTGCGTGGTCAAACATTGGCTGAATTTGGCTTAGAGTTTGGCTTAGGGGATTATTTACGCTTAGGTCCAGGCGAGCTAAAAAGTGGCGGCTTTCGTCGCGAGTCAACACTTGCCGATGCCGTAGAGGCGATTATTGGCGCTGTGTTTTTAGATTCGGATATTGAACGCTGTGGCGAATTAATTTTATCTTGGTATGAAGAGCGTTTAAATGCTATTTCACCAGGGCTTAATCAAAAAGATCCTAAGACCCTGCTGCAAGAGCATTTGCAAGCTCGTAAACTATCGTTACCGGGCTATACAGTTGTTGATACAAAAGGCCAGGCACACAATCAAACATTCACGGTTGAATGTATTGTTGATGGCATGGATAGCATTATTTCTGTTGGTAGCTCGCGTCGTAAAGCCGAACAAAAAGCTGCTGAAAAAGCATTGAAGATACTCAAAAATGAACCTTGATACCTTAATACAACCACACGATGGCGATATAGATACGTTTTGCGGCATGATCGCAATAGTAGGGCGCCCTAACGTAGGTAAATCTACTTTACTTAATAAAATTATTGAGCAAAAGGTTAGTATTACCTCACGTAAGCCACAAACCACACGCCACCGTATTATGGGTATTCATACCGAAGGTAAGCATCAAGCTGTTTACGTTGATACACCTGGGCTACACGTTGAAGAAAAACGTGCTATTAACCGCTTAATGAACCGCGCAGCATCAAGTTCAATTGGTGATGTAGAGCTTATTATATTTGTAGTTGAAGGCACCCACTGGAATGCCGATGACGACATGGTACTTAATAAAGTATCGCAAAGTGGTAAGCCGGTATTATTGGTGATCAATAAAATAGATTTAGTAAAAGATCGCGACCTAGTACTGCCTCATATGAAGTGGTTAGGCGACAAGTTTGACTTTATTGGTATTATGCCAGTGTCGGCTGAGCAAGGTAAAAATATCGACTTGATCAAAGCTGAAGTAACTAAACGCCTTCAGCCAAGTGAATTTTATTTTCCAGAAGACTACGTAACCGACCGTTCAATGCGCTTTATGGCAGCAGAAACCATTCGTGAAAAGCTAATGCGTTTTATGGGCGAGGAGCTACCGTATTCTGTTACTGTTGAAATAGAGCAGTTTAAATGGCAAGAAAACGGTATTTGGCATATCAATGGTTTAATACTCGTTGAGCGCGAAACACAAAAGCGTATGGTGATTGGTAATAAAGGCGAAAAGCTAAAAACCATTGGTCGCGAAGCACGTAAAGATCTTGAAGAAATGCTCGATAATAAAGTGTTTTTAGAGCTTTGGGTTAAAGTTAAATCGGGTTGGGCTGATGACGAGCGCGCATTAAGAAGCCTAGGTTATGGTGAAGACTAATAATCTGCTAGCAGTTTAAATTATGGATAGCGACTTCTACAGAGCGTATTTATTACATCGGCGTCCTTATAGTGACTCCCAAGTAATGCTTGATATGCTAGTAGAAGGCGTTGGCCAACTTAGAATGCTAGCCCGTATTAGTGGCCGCCAGGCCACTAAACATAAAGCGCAATTACAACCTTTCCAAGCCTTGTTGGTACATTACAACGGCAAGTACGATTTAAAATACATCAACAAATTTGAACTGCACGGTACGCCACTTTTTTTAAAAGGTGATGAGCTTTATTGCGGCTTTTATTTAAATGAATTAACTAATCGAATTGTGCCAATTAATGAACCGATTGATCAGGTTTTTCAGCTTTATAATACGCACTTAAAAAACCTTAATAGCGGTGCTAATTTACAAGCAGTACTGCGTTCTTACGAATTTCAACTATTAGAACTATTAGGTTATGGCGTCGATTTTAGTTTTGACGCCAGCGGTGAACCCATAGATGAAAAGCGAACGTATAGCTATTTTGCAGAAGTTGGCTTTTTAGTACAAGACGATCCGCGCTCTGGATTTAGCGGTTTGCAACTTAATGCCATAGCTAATCATGACTTTAGCCAAGCAGATGTGCTATATATGGCAAAGCAATTAAGCCGCTACTTATTAAAGCCACTACTTGGTAATAAACCATTAAAAAGTCGTGAGTTATTTGCGGCCTCTCAATAAACGTAATTTTACAGGTAAAATAATGAAAGATATTCTTTTGGGTGTAAACGTTGATCATATTGCAACACTTCGCCAAGCACGTGGCACTAGCTACCCTGATCCAGCACATGCAGCAAGTGTAGCTGAGCATGCAGGAGCCGACGGTATCACTATTCATTTACGTGAAGATCGCCGTCATATTCAAGACCGTGACGTGTATGTAATGGCTAAAACCATACAAACACGCATGAACCTTGAAACAGCCGTAACCGATGAAATGATCAATATTGCACTTGAGGTAAAACCTGAGTACGTATGCCTAGTGCCAGAAAAACGCGAAGAGCTAACCACCGAAGGCGGACTTGATGTGGCGGGTAATCTTGAAAAAATTACCGCAGCAACAAAAACCTTGAGCGACGCAGGTATTAAAGTTTCGTTATTTATTGATGCCGATAAAGCGCAGCTAGATGCAGCTAAAGCAACAGGCGCTCCGTATGTTGAAATTCATACCGGTGCTTATGCAGATGCTACAACCGATGAGGCAATAAGCAAAGAGCTTGAACATATTCGCCAAGGCGTTAAATACGCAGCCAGTATTGGCTTAATTGTCAATGCGGGCCATGGTTTGCATTACCATAATGTAAAACCAATTGCCGCAATGGAAGAAATTTATGAGCTTAATATTGGTCACGCCATTATTGCTCGTGCCGCCATTGATGGGCTAGATAAAGCCGTACGCGATATGAAACGCTTAATGCTTGAAGCGCGTGCCTAAAGCCTCGCTTTAAATAAGCTACTTGAAGCTTCTTGCTACTTAGTTATATTAGGTGCATGGAGCTTCTAATTTTGAGCCCGGCTGTTATGCAAGTTAGCAACTAGCTTGGGTGAGTACAATTAAAGCCACTAAAAGTTAAGAATACACTGCTAAAATAGCGCCACTTGGATCGCGAATAATAAAATAGCTTTGGCCACCATATTCAGTCGGCCCTTTAATAATTTCGCCTCCTAACTCCAGCGTTTTTTGTGCGCTAAGCTGAGCATTTTCTACGCGAACATACATTAACCACTGTGCTGGTAAATTGGCGTTATCGCCCTTAGCATGGCAAATGCCTGCAATTGTCCCTTGTGCGTTATTCATATTAAAATCATTGTAACTGCCCATATCTACAGGCTCTTTTTGCCAACCAACAACGTGTGCATAAAAGTCGCTGATTTGCTGTGCATCAGCCACAGTAAGATCGCGCCATTCAATACTACCAATTACTTTGTTATTGCTTATAAAGTCTCTTCCTGTTTATTGTACTGATGGCGCAATAGCTATCGTATTATAGTTTCGAGCCTTTAATTTTTAGCATCAAGTAGTAAGTTCTCTAGCTCGTCTTGTAGTTCAAATAACTCAGGTTCAATGCTGGCTAATACGCAGTTACTTTTTAACGCGGTTTCGATTGTTTCGGCCAGCGACTTTAATTTAGGTACGCCAGTGTAGCAACACGCACCATGTAACTTATGAATAATGCTCAGTACTTGTTTACAGTCTTCATCGGCAATAGCTTGTGCTAATAGGCTAAGTGTTTCGGGCACGCAGAGTAATAACATATTGAGCATTTCTAATGCCAGCTCACTTTTACCGCCAGCATGTTGCAGTGCTATGCCCCAATCAAGGCGCACACTCTTAAAAGGGGGCGGGCTTTGTGGCATGTTTTTTAGTTTATCGCGGCTAACTGGTAGTTGTGGGCTGTGATCGCAAATAATTTGATTGAGCATGTCCTCATCAATCGGTTTAGTTAAATACCCTTCAAAACCGTCTTTTAATAGCTGCTCTTTTTCGCTATGCAGTGCATGTGCGGTTACGGCAATGATGGGCGTATCTTCGTTTAATGATGATTCTTTAATTAACTTACAGGCAGTAATACCATCCATAATTGGCATTTGTATGTCCATAAATATTACGTCGTACTTATGGCTTTTACTTAAACTGTAAGCTTGCGAGCCATTGTGCGCTGTGTCTATTAGCTCAACCTGCTCATTAAGTAAGGTATAAATTAATTTTAAGTTAGCGTCATTATCGTCAACTACTAATACTTTTAACGGCAAGAGTGTTTGCTCATTTTGCTCAATGTTGTGCACCGGGTGATCTAATCGATACGGCGCGGCAAGTAGTTCACACAATTTACGATGGTTAAGTGGTTTACTTAAGCAGGCATCAGCGCCACTGCCAATAAAGGCTTCACGCATACTATGCGATACCGTGTTGAGCATTAAATATAAATAGTCGGTTGATTCACGCACCGCTTTTACATGAGCCTTTAAACGCTGCATATCGTTAACCGAGGCCATATCACCAATGATACAAATATCATATTGCTGCTCTTTATTGTCGATTGCAGCTAAAAATTCTGCATCGCTAAAGCAGCCGGTCACACTTATTTGCCATTCGTTAAGCAAAGATAAAACAGCATGATGGGTGTGCTCGTGTGGCTCTAAATATAAAACATGCTTACCGAGCAAAGATTTAGTTGGTAAGTCACTGGCAAACACATGATTAGGCAGTCTAAATACGCCATTAAAGGTAAAGCAGGTGCCATTACCAGGGGCTGAGTTAAGTGTAATTTTACCACTCATGGCCTCTACAATATGCTTGGTGATAATTAGCCCCAAGCCAGTGCCACCAAATTTACGGGTAATACTTGAATCGGCTTGGCCAAAGGCGGTAAATAATGCATCTTGCTTATCAACAGGAATACCTACGCCTGTATCGGCCACTGAAACTAAAATTGAGGTGCGCTCATCATCGAGTAGTCTATGGCTAATGTCGACTTTTATAGCGCCTTTTTCGGTAAACTTAATTGCGTTACTTAATAAATTAATTAAAACTTGTTTTAATCGCGTAGGATCACCGGTTAGGTGATCGGGCACTTGCGGGCTAATATAAATAGACAGCTCAAGCTGCTTATCATGGGCGCTTGGGGCTAACAGCGTCATTACTTCGTTAACGGTATCGCGCAACTGAAACTGAATAGACTCAAGTTCCATAGCGCCCGCTTCTAATTTTGAAAAGTCTAATATATCGCTAATAATGGTCATTAAACTATTAGCCGACAGTTCAATGGTATCTAAGTAATCTTTTTGGTTTTTATTTAATGGCGTTTTATGCAGCTGACGCGTAAAACCAATCACGCCATTTAAAGGGGTGCGTAGCTCATGACTCATTTTTGCCAAAAAGTCAGATTTAACTCGGTTGGCATCTTGAGCTTCTTTTTTTGCCATAGTGAGCTGAATATTTTGCGTTTCGTACTGCTCTAATGTTTCGCGGTAATCACTGGTGGCTTGATCAATGTTTTTTTGCATTTCATCTTTTTGCATCACCATAGAGTAAGAAATAGTATTTAACCCTTCGCGGAGTAACTCAAACTCACCAATCATGGACTCGTTTAAACCAGTTTCTCTTTTACCTTCTACGAGCCTATCGGTTGCCAGTACTAATTTATTAAGAGGGGTCATAAACATATGGCTAAGTTTAAGTGCTAAAATAGCAGCCAGTACTAGGGCTAGTATAATAACAATACCACTGACCAGTAAGGCTCTTTGCTGGCCAATAACCGCTTGATCTCTATTTAACTGTAATACCACAGTTCCTAGTGAGGTTTGAAATATCGATTTATCCCACTTTGTATCAGGACTTGTGTGATTAATAATGGGTGTAAAAAAGGTAATTAAATCATCTGTTTTATGGACTTGAGTGGCATTAAGATTATTTAGTTGCTCGTTGTTGAGCAAGTCATCAAACGAGCGATGATAGTTACTGGTTATTATTAGCTTATTATTGTCGTCAAATAATGCAATCGCCTTTACTACCGGGGAGTGCTTATTGTGGGTATAGCTAATGACACGATTTAGTAGTTGTTTGTTTTTTTCAAGTAATGGCTGCTCAAGCGCAATAGCAAGGGGCTCTGAAATAGTCGTCCCTTGTTGATATAAAATTTCATCAAGCTCAATGTAACGATTTATTGTAAAATAACCACCGAGTAACAATCCAATGATCACCGTGGGGATCAGAGTGAGTGTTAAAACAGAATCGCGTAAGCCTAATTTAGTCATATTGGGAGCGTTATTATTGTTATTAGCATGCTCAGAGTATATACGGATAATGAGGTATTCTGCAATTGGAGTCGATTCATCAAATGTTTAAGGTAATGCCTAATGGCGCAAATATTTAAAGCAACAAAAAAACCGCTAAAACAACAGTCTTTAGTGCTCGATATCACCGCCATGGATCACCATGGTCGCGGCATAGCTAAACATAATAATAAAGTGTGCTTTGTAAGTAATGCTTTGCCAAACGAGCAAGTAAAAGCCACCATTATCGCCGACAAAGCGCGTTATAGCGAAGCGCAAACGCATAAAGTATTACAGGCGAGTGAATATCGCGTAGCGCCGTTTTGTGAGCATTATAATCAATGTGGTGGTTGTCAGTTACAGCATTTAGATAGCAGCCAACAGGTAGTCGAAAAGCAAATAGCAGTGAGCAAATTATTTGAAAAGTTTGCCAAGCTTGATGAATTAAACTGGCAAGCACCCTTATTAAGTAAAGCCACTCATTACCGACGAAGTGCTCGTTTAGCGGTAATGTTTGATAAAAAAGCAAAAAAAATGCATGTAGGCTATAGAGCAAGTGGCTCTAAAAGTATTATTAGTATTAATGAGTGCCCAGTACTAAGTGAAGTATTTGCAAATGTATTTACTGTATTTGATAACTTAATTAATCAACACAAGGCATTGCACAGTGTATCTCACTTGCAATTGTGCCAAGGCGATGAGCAAAACTTTGTTATTATTCGCCACACAAAACCTATTTCAGAGAGTATAAAAGCATTGGTAGCACAAAGTGCCGCTGAGCAACAATGGCAATTAGTGTGGCAAAGCGAAAGTGAAGTGATTGAACACTCACATTTAGCCATGCCATTTTATGCACTTGAAGAGTTAGGGTTAAAGTTTGAATTTGGCTTAAATAACTTTATCCAAGTTAATGCTAGCGTTAATCAAGCAATGCTTAAACAAGCACAAAATTGGCTGGCACTAAAAGGCGACGAAAACGTATTAGATTTATTTTGTGGTATTGGTAACTTTTCACTAGTGCTGGCAAAACAAGCAAAAACAGTAATTGGTGTAGAAGGGGTTGCTTCAGCGGTTGCAATGGCAACGCAAAATGCGCACACTAACTCAATCACTAATGCTCAATTTAATTGCTTTGATTTAACAAATAAAATTGAAACGGCTTCGTGGTTTAATAAAAATTTAGATGTACTGGTATTAGACCCCTCACGTACTGGGGCAATAACGGTATTAGAACAACTTCCTTTAAAGCAGTTTAAAACTATTTTATACGTCTCATGCGACCCTGTTACTTTAGCCCGTGACAGCGCTATTATTTCGCAAGCAGGCTTTGAACTGCATAAAATTGGGCTAATGAATATGTTTCCGCACACCGGACATATTGAAACTATGGCGTTATTTCAACGGAGGTAAAGCGCATTATGGTAGCTACACGTCAATCACATCAACAGGATGAAACCGGGGATTTTGCTAGTCGCTTAAAGTTACTTGCTCTGTCGGCAGAAAAAGTAGAGCTGCTTAATAAAGCACAGGCACTTTGTTTAGCGTGCGACAATACCACCCGACAAAGCACAGCCATTGAAATGGTCGAAATTTTAGCCGAGCTTAATCTTGATGCAGACTCATTAGCTACTGCTTATTTAACGCCGTATTTTATAAATAACTTAGTCACCCTTGAAACTGTTGAAGAGCAGCTAGGTAGCAGTATTGCGGTATTGCTAAACGGGGTCGCACAAATGGCGACTATTAGCACTTTGGCGCATCAAGGAAAAGGCACGGTACAGGTTGATAATATTCGCCGTATGTTACTTGCTATGGTAGAGGATGTGCGCGCGGTTGTTATTAAGTTAGCAGAGCAAGTATGTCATTTACGCAATGTAAAAAATGCCGCAGAAGAAGAGCGCGTTATTGCCGCCAAAGAAACCGCCGACATTTTTGCACCACTGGCAAACCGCTTAGGTATAGGGCAATTAAAGTGGGAGCTTGAAGACTTATCGTTTAGGTATTTACACCCCAATATTTATAAAAACATTGCCAAACAGCTTGATGACAAACGCTTAGCGCGTGAAGCCTACATGGAAGACATGGTAGCGCAAGTTAAAAGGCGCTTAAGCGAGGCGGGCATAGAAGCTGAGGTTTACGGGCGACCAAAGCATATTTACAGCATTTATAAAAAAATGGCGCAAAAAAACTACGAGTTTGATCAACTGTTTGATATTCGTGCAATGCGTATTGTGGTGCAGCGCCTGCAAGATTGTTACGGCGCACTGGGCATAGTGCACACTAACTGGCGTCATTTGCATAAAGAGTTTGACGACTACGTAGCCACGCCAAAGCAAAATGGCTATCAGTCTATTCATACCGTGGTATTTGGCCCCGAAGGCAAAACGGTAGAGATTCAAATTCGCACCAGCGATATGCACCAAGATGCCGAGCTGGGTGTTGCTGCGCATTGGATGTATAAAGAAGGCGCATTGCCAGGGCGAGGCTCAGGTTATGAGCAAAAAATTAGCTGGCTGCGTAAATTATTACAATGGCAAGAAGAAGTGGTTGATGGCAGCGACCTAGCACAAGAGCTTAAAAACCAAGTGGTAGAAGACCGCGTATACGTATTTACCCCCCGCGGCGATATTTTTGATTTACCACTGGGAGCAACACCATTAGATTTTGCTTATTATATTCACTCTAATGTGGGGCATCGTTGTATTGGCGCTAAAGTATTTGGCAAAATTGTGCCATTTACCCATCAGTTAAGCACCGGCGATCAGGTAGAAATTCTTACCCAAAAACAGCCAAACCCCAGCCGCGATTGGTTAAATCCGTCATTAGGCTATATAAAATCATCGCGTGCTAGAGCAAAAATACACCATTGGTTTAAACAGCTCGATCGCGACAAAAATCTTAGTGCCGGTAAAGAAATACTCGATAACGAACTGCAAAAACTTGATTTAAATTATAGAGACTTAGCACCCGCTATTAAGCGTTTTAACTTTAAAGAGCTCGACGATTTAATGGTCGCCATTGGCGCAGGCGATATTCGCCTTAATCAAATGCTTAACTTTGTTACCGATCGCGCCGAAGACGAGCCGGTAATACGCTTTAAAACCCCAACAAAAGTAACCGGCGATAATAACGGTATTGTGGTTGACGGCGTAGGCAGTTTAATGAGTCATGTTGCTAAATGTTGTCGTCCGGTTCCGGGGGATGAAATTATTGGCTATATAACGCAAGGGCGCGGTATTGGTGTACATCGTGATGATTGCGACTCGTTTGATAATTTAAAAACTCAGCACCCAGAGCGGGTTATTTCAGTAAGCTGGTCAGACGATATTCATAACTCCTATGCGCTAAGTATTAGAATAGAAGCCAGCGATCGCTCAGGTTTAATTCGCGACATAAGTGTAGTGTTAGCCAACGAAAAAGTGAATGTGCTAAATATGAATGTAAATACCGTTGATGATAATCAAATTGCTATATTTACTATGCAAATAGAGGTACACGATCTGTCGGGTACTAATAGAGTGCTTTCTAAGTTACACCAAATTGAAGGTGTACACAGTGCAAAGCGAGGGCAATAAATATGGAAGATAACGCCGCGCTTGCGCAACTACTAAATATAATGAAAACGCTAAGAGATCCTGAGCTTGGTTGCCCCTGGGATCGTAAGCAAACTTTTAGCTCAATAGTGCCGCACACTATTGAGGAAGCGTTTGAAGTAGCCGATTGCATTGAATCGGGCAATTTAGGTGAGCTTAAAAATGAACTTGGCGATTTACTCTTTCAAATTGTGTTTTATGCTCAACTTGCAAATGAGCAAAAACTATTTGATTTTAACGATATAGTGACACAATTAAACGCTAAACTTACGCGCCGCCATCCTCATGTGTTCGACAAGCAAACAGCGCTAAGCGATGATGAGCTTGCAGCGCAGTGGCAAGCAATTAAGGCACAAGAGCGCAGCGCTAAAACTGCAAGCGCTACATCTTCGCTGTGGCAAGATATTCCCGTTAATATGCCAAGCTTAAGCAAAGCTAAAAAAATTCAGCAGCGGGTAGCAGCTCTTGGTTTTGATTGGCCAAGTTACCATGGTGCATTGGATAAAGTGAGCGAAGAAGTAGACGAAGTAAAAGAAGCACTCGCTCACAATCCGTATTCAGATCATAGTGCAGAAGAGCTGGGCGATTTACTGTTTGCTACAGTAAACGTTGCGCGCCATATAAAGCGCGACCCAGAGCAATTACTGCGCAGCGCCAGCGACAAGTTTTCAACTCGCTTTGAAAAAGTCCAAGCTTATTTAAATGCCCAAGGTAAATGTTTAGAGTCTGCCACGCTTGATGAGATGGATGCAGCATGGGATGAGATCAAAAAAGTCAAATAGTTTGTAGTAAAATTATGGCTGTTTTTTGTGCTTACAATTTCTAATTTTAGCTGGATTGATTGGCTATGCTTTGGTACAATTTCTCCCCGTCCTGTTTATATTCCAAAATCACTTGTTTGGGTATTATATTCCTTTTAATTCCTGATATTCTAGGGTTCGCATGAGTACAAAATTTATCTTCGTTACCGGCGGGGTTGTTTCTTCGTTGGGTAAAGGTATTGCAGCAGCATCATTGGCAGCTATTTTAGAGGCCCGTGGCTTAAATGTTACTATCTTAAAGCTGGATCCTTACATCAACGTTGATCCAGGCACAATGAGCCCAATTCAACATGGTGAAGTATACGTTACAGAAGACGGCGCAGAGACCGATCTAGACTTAGGTCACTATGAGCGCTTTATTCGCACCAAGATGACAAGTCGCAATAATTTTACACAAGGTCGTGTATACAAAGATGTATTACATCGTGAGCGACGTGGCGAGTACCTTGGAGCAACAATTCAGGTAATTCCACATATTACCAACGATATTAAGCAACGTGTTTATTCTGGCGCTGAAGGTTATGATATAGCACTTGTTGAAATTGGCGGTACAGTGGGTGACATAGAGTCACAACCATTTTTAGAAGCAATTCGTCAAATGGGTACAGAAATAGGCCGTGAGCGTGCGTTATTTATTCACTTAACGCTAGTACCATTTTTAGGCCCTGCAGGCGAAGTGAAAACTAAGCCAACGCAGCACTCGGTTAAAGAACTACGTTCAATTGGTATTCAACCAGATATTCTTATTTGTCGCTCAGATCGTAAGCTGCCAAGTAACGAACGTGCAAAAATTGCATTGTTTACCAACGTAGAAGAAAAAGCGGTTATATCACTACCAGATGTAGACAGTATTTATAAAATTCCTGCGCTATTAAAGTCGCAAGATTTAGATTACTTTGTATGTCGTCGTTTTCATTTAGATGTCCCTGAAGCTGACCTTGTTGAATGGGAACAAGTACTTTATCAAGAGTCTAACCCTACAGGTGAAGTAACTATTGGTATGGTAGGTAAATACATTGAATTACCAGATGCGTATAAATCTGTAAACGAAGCATTGAAACATGCCGGTCTGAAAAATCGTTTAACGGTAAATATTCAATACATTGACTCACAAGACTTAGAAACCAAAGGCGTTGATTCGTTAGCTCATCTAGATGCTATTTTAGTGCCTGGTGGTTTTGGTGGTCGTGGCGTTGAAGGTAAAATATTAGCGGCTAAATACGCGCGTGAAAACAAAGTGCCTTACTTAGGTATTTGTTTAGGTATGCAAGTGGCGTTAATTGAATACGCTCGTAACGTAGCCGGCCTTGTTGATGCAAACTCAACTGAATTTAACGCACAATCTGCAAGCCCTGTAGTTGGCTTAATTACCGAATGGCTAGATGCTGAAGGTAAAGTAGAGCAGCGTGATGAAAAATCAGACTTAGGTGGCACTATGCGTTTAGGCGCACAAAAATGTCATTTAACACCGGGTTCTAAAGTGCATGCAGTATACGGTAGCGATGAAATAGTAGAACGTCATCGTCATCGCTACGAAGTTAATAATAACTTTGTAGAGCAGCTAGAAAAAGCAGGTTTAAGCTTTACTGGTTTATCAGAAGATAAAAAACTAGTAGAAATTATTGAAAACAAAGATCACCCTTGGTTTATTGCAGCGCAATTCCACCCGGAATTCACTTCAACACCACGCGATGGTCACCCGCTATTTGAAGGGTTTGTAGCTGCGGCTCACATCCACCAAAAAGCGTCTTCGTAATATTAATAGGCCGTGCATATTGCACGGCTTATTTGTTTTAAATGCCAACCAAATTAGTTTAAATTAAGTTGGCAGTAATTCACCATTTTGGGAATATAGAGGAATCAAGATGTCAGTAATCGTAAAAGTAATTGGTCGCGAAATTATGGATTCGCGTGGTAACCCAACTGTTGAAGCTGATGTACATTTAGCTGATGGTTCATGGGGCCGTGCTGCGGCGCCGTCTGGCGCATCTACAGGGACTCGCGAAGCATTAGAATTACGCGATGGTGATAAATCTCGTTATTTAGGTAAAGGCGTATTAAAAGCCGTTGGTTTTATTAATAATGAAATCGCAACCGCTTTAGCAGGCCAAAATGCACTTGAGCAAAGCACTGTTGATCAAGTAATGCTAGATTTAGATGGTACCGAAAACAAAGAAAAACTAGGTGCTAACGCAATCTTAGCAGTATCGCTAGCAACGGCTAAAGCTGCTGCACAATCTAAAAAAGTTGAGCTTTATGAACATATCGCTGACTTAAACGGTACTCCGGGTGTTTACTCTATGCCATTGCCAATGATGAACATTATCAACGGCGGCGAACATGCAGATAACTCTGTAGATATTCAAGAGTTTATGATCCAACCTATTGGCGCTAAAAACTTCCGTGAAGCTCTACGCATGGGCGCAGAAATATTTCACAGCCTAGCTAAAGTACTAAAAGCAGACGGTCACTCAACAGCGGTAGGTGACGAAGGTGGTTTTGCACCAAACCTTGCATCTAACGAAGCGGCACTAGCTGCAATTAAAGTAGCTGTTGCAAATGCAGGCTACGAGCTAGGTAAAGACATTACATTAGCGCTTGATTGTGCTGCCTCTGAGTTTTACGACAAAGAAGCAAATATTTACAATCTTAAAGGTGAAGGCAAAAAGTTCACCTCTGAAGAATTTAACTTCTTCTTACAAGATTTAACTCAGCAGTACCCAATCGTGTCTATCGAAGATGGCCTTGATGAGTCTGACTGGGATGGCTTTGCACACCAAACTAAACTAATGGGTGATAAAATCCAATTAGTGGGTGACGATTTATTTGTAACCAATACTAAGATTTTAAAACGTGGTATCGACAACGGTATTGCTAACTCAATCTTAATTAAGTTTAACCAAATTGGTTCTTTAACTGAGACATTAGCTGCAATTAAAATGGCTAAAGATGCTGGTTTTACAGTTGTTATTTCTCATCGCTCAGGCGAAACTGAAGATTCAACCATTGCAGATTTAGCAGTAGGTACAGCCGCAGGTCAAATTAAAACTGGTTCATTAAGCCGCTCTGATCGTGTTGCTAAGTACAACCAATTGCTTCGTATTGAAGAGCAATTAGGCGCTAAAGCACCGTACAACGGTTTAAAAGAAGTTAAAGGTCAGTAATTCTTTAATTAGAATATGATGTTTAAGCTTATAAATCCTCACTTTGGTGGGGATTTTTTTTGCCTAGGTAAAAAAAGTAAAACAGTAACCAGAAAATCAGAAGTGAGATAACTGTCAGTAACAGTTTAAATACGATTTTTAGGTGGGGTTTTCTATCTCTCTTTTTAGTTTAAATATGTTAAAAGTAGTGTGAAAAGACTTTAAGTGAATATATGCACAAAGAGGTTATGAGGCGCTACGCTTTAGAGAAGCTAAAAAGACTAAATAATGTGTCTTGTCACTGCTCATTTACTCTCATTTTTTCTCTTTGTGCAAAAATTTTAAATGATTTACTCACAACGGAGTTTTTCAAGTTAGTTGTCGCCTCAAGTTTAATTTTATGCCGCCCTAATTTACTTCTATTTGTACAAATTAAAGTTGAAACTGCTGTTTTAAAATTTCGCCGGTAAAGCTGGTTTTTAAATAAAAGCCACGGGGCAGGGTTTTAATAATTTTACCATTAGGGCCAATAGCATCGGTTACTATTTTACTGTGCGCGGCTTTAGGGCGAATTTGAATTGCGTCACCTAAATGCCCCGATATTTCATCAATACGCCCTAGCGCAATAAGCTCCATTTGTTCTTCCCAATCGCGTTGCAGTAAAGCGTCTTGCTCAGGTGTGGGTTGCCATAAAAAGCCGCTGCCTATGATCCTATCAAACGGGGCTATGTCGCGCTCGCTGAGTATAGGCAACCAAAGTACATGGTTTAGTTTTTTACGCACGCTGCTTACGTGCCAGGTCATGCCAGTAACGTTAATGAGTGGGGTTACCGACACAAAGGTGGTTTCTAGCGGCTTGCCTTTATAAGAAATTGGCAATGTTTTTAGCTCTATGCCTAAATCTTCAAAATCGGGCAGTGGTTTTGAGCCAGCAGTTGCGCCTAATACATATTCAATTAATTGCCCCGTCCAGCCTTTTTCACGGAGTAAATCGTCAGGCGTTTTAAAGTTATACTCATTGGCTAATTGGCCAAGGGTAAGCCCAGCAATATTATTAACACGCTGCATTAAGTCATTAATTGAATGTGGTTTTATAGGTCGCATACTGTTTATTTAAGTTGAATAAATACCATCGCCATGATAGCAAATCAGTCCAGCCGTGGATATCTTTGCCTTTGAGTGTTTTTTGTGCACCTTGGGTTTGGTGCAATTTTACACACTTTAATAAACAGTTAAATAAATATAAGCCCATGAATTATAATGAAATTTAAAAATAAACTGTTCAGTTTTCATTAAGTGACACTAAGGTTGTTTGAATGAGTACACATATATAAACATGTTTATCCACAGAATCTGTGGAGAAATCCAGTTTTGCGATCTTATATTGTGGATTTGTTTGCTAAATGAGCGTGTTTTACAAAAGTTATGCACAAGCTGTGAGTAACCACAGTAAATATTCCAATATTGTTTGCCGTAAAGCAGGTAATGTGGAACAATCATTAAAAATCGACTTACAAATGAGGCACTAAGGTGATTGATGCCGAAGGTTTTCGTGCCAATGTCGGAATTGTAATTTGCAATAACCAAGGACAAGTGTTTTGGGCTAGACGTTATGGTCAACATTCTTGGCAATTTCCCCAAGGCGGTGTTGACGATGGTGAAACGCCAGAACAAACCATGTACCGCGAATTACACGAAGAAGTAGGCTTGCGACCAGAAGATGTAGAGATAGTCGCAAGTTCTAAACATTGGTTACGCTATAAGTTACCCAAACGATTAATACGCCGTGACTCAAGTCCGGTATGTATTGGGCAAAAACAAAAATGGTTTTTACTAAAACTACGCTGTAAAGATGAGGACGTAAATTTACTTAAAACCCATCATCCTGAATTTGATGATTGGCGCTGGGTAAGTTATTGGTATCCGGTAAGGCAGGTGGTGTCGTTTAAACGCGATGTTTATCGGCGTGTAATGAAAGAGTTTGCTCCTTTTGCTATGCCTTTTAATAAACGCGAACAGCAAAAAGATCATTGGCGAAATAAAAGGTAGTTAGTTTAGTAAATTAAAGGAGCAGGACATGCTGGCAACACTTAGGTCTATTGCAGAGTCGGTTTCGCAACAAGCGAATTTAGACAGTGCTTTAGCGTGCTTTGTGACAATGGTTAAAGAAGCCATGCAAACCCAGTGCTGCTCTATTTATTTTGCTGACTACAGCCAAGATAACTTTGTACTTATGGCCACCGAAGGGTTAAACCCCGATGCGGTGGGTAAGTTTAGAATTGGCTTTACCGAAGGCCTAGTAGGGCTGGTGGCACAGCGCGAGGAGGCAATTAATATTGCCTTTGCCAAATCTCATCCCCGCTTTAAGCTCTCCCCAGAAGTAAACGAAGAAGGCTATAACGCATTTTTGTCTGTGCCTGTGGTGCATCAAAAAAAAGTACTGGGCGTTATTGTAGTACAACAAAAAATGGCGCGTGTATTTAGCCAAGATGAAGAATCGTTTTTAATTACTTTGTCGGCGCAACTTGCCTCACAATTAGCGCATGCTGAAATAAAAGAAGTATTGCGTCAAGATGAGTCTTCTCATCAAACCTCGGTATTAAAAGGGGTGTCGAGTGCTCCGGGTATTAGTATTGGCCATGCATTTGTAGTTATTCCTAAAGTTAACTTTAAATCAATTGAGCTTGAAAAAGAAAGCGATGTAAATGAGCAACGACGCTTATTTACCCAAGCCGTAGCGGCAACCCGAAAAGAATTTAATACACTATCAATGACACTAAGTGATTCTATTCCGCATGAGGCTTTGGCTGTTTTTGATGTTTATCAGCAATTACTCGATGCTAAAAGCTTAGGTCATAACGTTGAGATGGAGTTGCAACAAGGTTGGTGTGCAAAAAGCGCCTTAAAAATAGTAATTGAGCGTTTAATCGCTCAGTTTAATGCCATGCAAGACCCATACATAAAAGAGCGCGCGGTTGATGTTAAAGACATTGGCCTGCGAGTGTTGCACCACCTTGTTAATACCGAATTCGCAATAAAAGATTATCCACCCAATACCATACTTATAGCGCATACACTTACTCCAGCCATGCTGGCTGAGGTGCCTAACGATCGCCTAGTGGGGGTGGTGAGCATAAATGGCTCGGCAAACAGTCATGCGTCAATATTAACCCGTGCTATGGGCGTGCCTGCTATTTGGGGCATCGAAGATATTCCATTACTGCAATTAAATAGTAAACCAATGATTTTGGATGCGTTTTCGGGGCGGTTATATATTTCCCCATCGCAAATGCTAATTGATGAATACACAGAATTACAACACCAAGACAACTTACTTAATAATCGTTTTTTAGCCGAGCAAAACTTTACAGCGGTCACCCTTGATGGTGAACACATAAGTTTACTACTCAATGCGGGGCTGGAGTTAAACACGCAGCAAAACAGTGCCCATATTTGTGACGGCGTTGGCTTGTACCGCACCGAAGCCTGGTTTATGCAAAAAGGGCAGTTTCCATCGCAATCAGAGCAAGAAACCTGGTACCGAGAAGTGCTTAATAGTTATTACCCTAATCCGGTAGTAATGCGAACGTTGGATATTGGTGGCGATAAAGTTCTCGATTATTTTAATATTACCGAAGAAAATCCCTTTTTAGGTTGGCGCGGTATTCGCATTAGTTTAGATCACCCTGAGCTATTTTTAGATCAGCTCAAAGCCATGCTTAAAGCAAATATAGGCTTAGGTAATTTAAAAATAATGCTGCCGATGATAAGTGGTACAGAAGAAGTAGACGAATCATTAGCTCTTTTTGAGCAAGCGTATTTTGAGCTTAACGAGCAATACCCAGAGCAAACAATTGAACGACCCGATATAGGTATTATGCTTGAAGTACCGTCGAGTGTATTTATGCTGGCAGACTGGTCTAAAAAAGTCGATTTTTGCTCAGTGGGCAGTAACGATTTAACGCAATACCTGCTCGCTGTAGACAGATCAAACGCGCGGGTTGCAGAACTGTTTAACCCGTATCACCCTGCAGTGCTCAGAGTGTTAAATAATGTGGCTCGTGAGTGCCAGCAATACGAGCTACCGTTTAGTTTATGCGGCGAGCTTGGCGGCGATCCTGAAGGCGCAATATTACTTATTGCCATGGGGTATCGTCGTTTAAGTATGAACTTATCATCATTAAATAAAGTTAAATGGGTGCTTAGGCGCTTACATGTCAGCGAAATGGAAGCATTACTTAAAGAGTGCTTAGCGCAATCGTCGGCTAAGCAAGTATTACGTTTAACTCGCAGCTTTATGATAGAGCATGAATTAGGCAACTTATTTTACACCCCAAAATAAATTCTCGTGTTAACTGTAATCAGAATCCATTAAGATACGCGCATAATAAAAGGTATATGGGATAACTATGTATGATCTAGGATTATTGGTTGCAAGTTGCGCGCTACTAGGCTGTGTTGTCGGATTTTTAGCCGGATTACTCGGAATTGGTGGTGGCTTAATTATTGTTCCCGTATTAAGTGCCTTATTACTCGCTTTTAATGTAACGGCTGTTGAAAACGTATTAGTTATTGCCATTGCAACATCGCTTGCTTCTATTTTGTTTACCTCTACATCTTCAGCGCTGGCTCATCATAAAAATGATAACGTGCCTTGGGTTATTGCACCTTGGGTTATGTCGGGCGTAGCTGTTGGCGCGCTAATTAGTGGCTTTGCTGCAAGCTTAATACCCGAGCAAATATTACGCACAGTATTTGCTGTAAGCGTGGTATTTATTGCTTTAAGAATGGTGTTATCAGCTCGCAATAAACCTTTGTCAGAAAAACCTTTACCGTCGGGTCCTATTCTAGGCAGCTTATGCGCCATTATGGGGGCACTATCTGGATTAATAGGTATAGGTGGTGGCGCACTAATAGTGCCTTTACTGCATTATTTTTCGGTTGATATTAAAAAGGCCATAGGCTGCGCTGCAGCATGCGGAATTGTTATCGCCTTTTTTGGCTCTATTGGTTATATCAGTGCCGGATGGCAGGTTACCGATTTAGAACACGGTTTTGCAGGGTTTGTATACTTACCCGCATTATTTGGGATTGTAATTACCTCGTGGTTTATAGCGCCTATTGGCGCTAAAGCAACCCACTATTTACCGGTTAATACAATAAAGAAAGTTTTCGCGGTGTTACTTGTTATCATCGCAATTAAAATGGTTTTTAGCTAAAGGTTTATTTTTATGGCACTGGAATTTCCTGTAATCGATCCGATCATATTTTCTGTCGGGCCACTGAGTGTACGTTGGTACGGATTAATGTATTTAATAGGTTTTGCATTTGCAATGTGGTTTGCAAATCGCCAAGCGGCAAAACCAAATTCAGGTTGGACTAAAGACCAAGTAGGCGACTTCCTATTTTACGGCATGCTAGGGGTAATTCTTGGTGGGCGTATTGGTTATGTATTATTTTATCAATTTAGCTATTTTATAGAAAACCCCCTATATTTGTTCAGGATAGATCAAGGTGGAATGTCGTTTCATGGTGGCACCTTAGGAGTGATAACCGCGGTTGTTATTTTTGCTTGGACACGTAAAAAGTCAATACTGCAAGTAGGCGACTTTGTTGCACCGCTTGTACCGGTAGGTTTATTAGCTGGACGTATAGGTAACTTTATAAATGGTGAGCTTTGGGGTCGAGTAAGCGATGTACCATGGGCTATGGTATTTCCAACCGGCGGGCCGTTAGCACGCCATCCATCGCAGCTATACGAAGCATTTTTTGAAGGCTTAGTATTATTTTTAATTTTACAGTGGTTTATTAAAAAGCCTCGCCCTGCTGGTAGTGTAGCGGGTGTATTTTTACTAGGTTACGGCACATTTAGATTTTGTATTGAGTACTTTCGCCAACCAGATGCACAGCTGGGTTTATTTGCCGACTTTATCTCGATGGGGCAAATACTCTCGCTGCCTATGATAGTAGGCGGGTTAGGCTTATTAATTTGGGCTTATAAGCAAGCACCACAAAAAACAGCGGTAAAGGGTTAGAATAAATACCATGAAACAATATTTACAATTATGTCAGCGTATTGTTGATGAAGGCCAGTGGGTAGAAAACAAACGTACGGGCACACGCTGTTTAACCGTGATCAACGCCGATTTAGAGTACGATGTGGCGAATAATCAGTTTCCTATGATCACCACACGTAAAAGCTATTACAAAGCAGCTATTGCCGAATTACTCGGTTACTTGCGTGGCTACGATAGCGCGGCACAGTTTCGCGAAATAGGCTGTAAAACCTGGGATGCAAACGCAAACGAAAATAGCGCTTGGCTTAATAATCTGCACCGTAAAGGTGAGGACGACATGGGGCGTGTTTATGGCGTACAAGGGCGTGCTTGGCAGCGCCCAGATGGCTCAACGCTAGACCAACTAGCAAAAGTAATTAATAACTTAAAAAATGGTATAGACGATCGCGGTGAAATAATTAGTTTTTACAACCCAGGCGAATTTGAGCTTGGCTGTTTACGCCCGTGCATGCACACGCACACGTTTTCATTATTAGGTGACACACTTTATTTAACGTCAATTCAGCGTAGCTGCGACGTACCGCTAGGGCTTAATTTTAATCAAATTCAGTGTTTTGTATTACTGGCATTAGTGGCGCAAATTACTGGGCATAAAGCGGGTAAGGCGTATCATAAAATTACCAACGCGCATATTTATGAAAACCAGCTTGAGCTAATGCGCGATGTGCAGTTAAAACGCGAGCCATTTGCATCGCCGCAGTTAAAAATTAATCCAAACATTAAATCACTAAACGATATAGAAACCTGGGTAACACGCGATGACTTTGAAGTGACAGGTTATGAGTGTCACGAAGCTATTCAATACCCATTTTCGGTATAACAAAACAGATTAAGGAAAACACCATGAAAGCAGTGATCCCCGTAGCGGGCCTCGGAACACGCATGTTACCAGCCACCAAAGCAATTCCAAAAGAAATGCTGCCGGTTGTTGACCGTCCACTAATTCAGTACGTAGTTAACGAAGCCGTTGCCGCAGGTATTAAAGAAATAGTACTGGTAACGCATTCAAGTAAAAACTCAATCGAAAACCACTTCGACACCAGTTTTGAGCTTGAAGCCACACTAGAAAAACGAGTAAAACGACAGCTACTTGCCGAAATACAGTCTATTTGTCCTAAAGATGTAACCATTATTCAAGTACGCCAAGGCGAGGCCAAAGGCCTAGGGCATGCAATTAACTGTGCAGCGCCAATTATAGGTAACGAACCATTTGTGGTTATTTTACCCGATGTAATAATTGATGATATGGAAAGTGATCTTAGTAAAGATAACTTGGCCGAAATGATCAGCCGCTTTGAGCAAACTCAACATAGCCAAATAATGGTAGAGCCAGTTCCAATGGCTGAAGTTGATCAATTTGGTGTTGTTGACTTAGGCAGTGTTGAGCTAAAACAAGGCGAAAGTTCGCCAATTCATAACATGGTAGAAAAGCCACCAGTTAATGAAGCACCATCAAACCTTGCAGTAGTAGGGCGCTATGTATTAAGTAAAAATATTTGGCCATTACTCGCTAAAACCCCGCAAGGAGCTGGTAACGAAATTCAGCTTACTGACGCTATTGCCATGCTAATGCAGCACGAAACTGTTGATGCATACGCAATTAAAGGGCGCAGCCACGATTGTGGTAGTAAAATTGGTTATCTTAAAGCAACTATTGAGTTTGCACTGCGTCGTGAAGAATTTGCTGACGAGTTAAAAACGTTTATTAAAACATTAATTTAACATACCTACTTTTTATAAAAGTAACTAAAAGACGCCTATATGGCGTCTTTTTTGTTTTATAGTCGTTAATATCGTAGTCTTTGGCGATAAAAACATTATAACTGCAGACACGCTGCAAAATATAATGTAACATTTGTGTTAATTACTGTTTGATTTGTTGACTACTAAGCTAAAAAGTACATTAATTGCTTCAGTAATCATTGATATAAAATAAACTCAGTTATATATCCAAGCACAATTAATAAAGTTAAACGCTTACTTATAAGAATGTTTAACTGAAATGTAAGTGTACTTACACTACTTTCAGGGCAGCGAATGCATGTTTAAATATAAAAAAAATAATACTTTAATATTGAGTTTGCTTATACTCTTGTTTAGCACTGCTTGTGCAACTGCGCCCAACAAAACGCTATTAGCAGAGCCAATAAACGACTCGCCTGAATATGTGTCTATTACTGCATTAGAGCTGGCGCAATTAAAAGATGCTGCAATGCAATGGCAGCAAGCCCGCTCTGGGATTGAACGACTTTTAAAGCTAGAAAAAGATATTACCTATTTGGTAAACCATATAGATATTATAAATAGCAAAGCAATTGCGCAGTCTAATCAAAAAAATCACAACCAATATAATCGCCCCACGCGCAAACAACGCTACTCAAGTAAAGCTCAGCAAGCAATTAAACCAGCTTATAATACAAAGCCAACGGTAAAATTAAACACCCCAAAGCACGTTTTTGCATTGCAAGTTGCGTCGCTCGATTCCGAAAAAGACTTAGTTAAAGCATGGCAAGAACTCAATGAGCAAGCTGCGCCGTTATTTAGAGATAAAATTCGCACCAATGTTGAAACAGCAAATGTTAATAATAAAACCTACTATCGATTAAAGTTAGGCGTGTATCAAAACTTTAAAAATGCCCAAGCCGATTGCAACGTGTTTAAACTTTATAAACTCGACTGCATAGTAAGTAACTACACAGATAAACCGGTAAAGCTGTAGTTATACCAACTAGCTTTAAATATAAAGTTGCTTATGCTTTATTTATCAATAGAATATGCAGCTTACCTAAGCTGCTTTTTATAAATTAATTATAAAAAAATAAACAAAAAAGGTTAATAATCCTAATGCTTTTAAAATGGAACTTTAAGCGCATTACACTAATACTAGGATTGTCATTAGTTATAAGTGCATGCAATACAACTAAGCAAAATGAAAGCGCAGAACCGCTTGTAAAACAAGGCGCAGTAAATGCGCCGCAAAGTATACTTATTAAAAAAGCAGATTTAGTTTTACTACAAGACTCTGCAAAACAGTGGAAAAATGCTCAAACTAATGTTGACAAAATAAGCCAGCTAGAACACAAATTAACGCAGCTAACAGCCACTCTTATGCAACAAATAGAGCAGTCAGAACCCCCCTTAAGCGAACCTAAAGAAACAATATTTAATTTAAATACTCGGTTAGATAAACCCCCAGCATTATTTTCTATACAAGTCGGTGCTTTTAAAAATGAGCCCGCACTTCATAGCGCATTAGCGCAATTAAAGTTAAAAGCCCCAAACATAATACATACTGAAACAGTCGTTAATATCGAGCCTGTAGTAGCTAACAAAGTTACTTTGTATCGATTAAAGCTAGGCTCTTATAAAAGTAAAGCTGCAGCACAAAGCGATTGTAAAACCTTAATACAGCAGCAAGTAGCTTGTTTTGTGGGCAATTACACCCAAAAAATTTAGCGAAGTATGTTTTAGGTATTTAAAGCTGATTAGTTATAACGTTGAAACTCAATTTACCTGTGTGCTAACACATACCTATAAGTCGAGCTAAAATTAATACAGCAGTTAAAACCCAGCAATGCAGTTTGTAAGTTCAATGCTAATTTAATAGCCAAGTAAAAATTTAAAAGGCAAATAATATGATAAAACAACAGCTAATGAGATTGTTAAGTATTAGCCTAATTGTACTTTGTGGATGCAGTAGTAAAGTTAAAGAGGCTCAACACAATGTTACTACCACAAATAAGGTTAGTAATGAGGTTACTATTTCGGCAGAAGAATTAGCGCAATTAAGAGCATCATCTCAACAATGGCAACAAGCCAAAGCAGGCGTTAGACGTTTGCTTGTTATTGAACACGATTTAAAGTTACTTATTAGCCAATTAAATGAAGTAGCGCAACGAGAATCGACAACACAAAGTAATCTAAAGCAAGAGGGGAGCAACCTAAATCAAGACACTACAGCGTCAGAAGAGGCTGTTAATGTGCAAGCCAAAGCAACCGTACAACCTAAAGTAATACAGCCATTGTTTGCCCTGCAGGTCGCATCGGTTACCGATTGGATACGATTAACCCAAAGTTATAATGAAGTGAAATCTAAGGCTACAAAACTATTAGCAAGCCCATTTATTGCCAACGTAGAAACCGCAAAGGTTAAAGGGGTTACTTTTTATCGCTTAAAAATTGGCGCTTATAAACTTCAAAAAAATGCAACGGCAGATTGCGATATACTAAAGCAGCATCAAGTGGGTTGTATTGTTAGTAATTACACAGAACAACCATTAAAATTATAAATAGGCATAGTAATTGCTTTGTTATTGTCATGTTTTTTGAGGATGGCAACTATGCGCCTTTTATTACCGTTATTATTAGTAAACTTAGCAGCATGTAGCTTAACACCACAGCCTGAGCCAAGTGTGAGCACGCCTGCGCGTATAGCAACCATGGCACCTTATACGGTTAACGACTACGTAAATAACTTAACTTATCAGCTTAGTCACTTTAAAGGGCCTTTAAGCGGTAACTCTCGCATTGGGGTAAGCAGCTTTTATTACGCAAACGCGCTAGATTCAAAGCTTCCCAGCGGCCAAGCTGAAGGTTTAAGCCAGCAAATTCAAGAAAGCCTGCTAACACAATTCACTCAATTGGGATATAACACCGTTGAGTACCGTTTAAGTAATAATATAAATTTAGCATCTAACGCCGACAGCGCGCTTAGCAGAGATATAACTAAACTGCGCGAACGTCAGAATATTGACTTAATTATTACCGGCACAGTTACGCGCCAGCAACATGCTTACATTGTTAATGCCCGATTGGTTAATATTAATAATAAACACGTTTTATCAGCTGGCAGTACCGAAATCCCGATTAATGTAATGTGGGGCAGTGAAAAAGTTCAGCAACGCGATAATAACTTATATCGCAGCGAATACTAATTAGGAGCACAAAATGAAAAAGCTATTACTTACATTATGTTTGCCATTGGGCTTTGGGTGCTCACAAATGCTAACAGGCATGAACTCAGACACCACACAAAAAAATCAAAACAACTCAGTACAATTGGCTAATGGCGAGCGTGCAGTGGCAGCCCCAATGACCGACAATCAGGTATATCAGTCGGGGTTAGGGCAACATACTAATTATTCAAAATCGAGCACGCCATCACGTAAAAACATTAATCATTATGTGCGTGGCATAATGCAAAGCATGGTAGAAAACCTACAATATGTGAACGAAAAAACACCACTGGCCGTTTCAAGTTTTGTGTTTTTAGATGATGATTACAACGACGCAAGTTTGTTAGGAAATCAAATTGCCGAAAGTTTTATGCATGAACTACACAGCTTTGGCATACCTGTTATCGACTTTAAAACTACCGATTATATGCGCGTAACCCCAAGCGGCGACTTTGTATTTAGCCGCGACTACCTTGAGCTAAACCAAGATCAAAACTTTAACTATGTTTTAGCCGGTACTTTAGTAAGCCATCAAGGTGGTGTGCTTGTAAATGCACGTATTATTGGCTTAGCTAGTAAAGCCGTAGTAGGAACAGCGCAAGGCTTTATTCCTCAGTCAGTGGTTGATGCACTTAATAGTAGCTACAGAACCGATGGCATTATGCTTAAACAAGCCAGTAAATGAGCGAGGCAATAATGGGTTACAAATTAAATAGCGTTACCGCATTATTTATCCTGCTAGGATTGGCAGGGTGCTCTACTGCGGGTAATAATAAGCAGGTTAAAACTAATAATGCAGACACTCATTTTGATGTGAATGCTCGTTATGAGCATGCACAAGGGCTAAAAACGCAGAGCGAATACGACGCGTCGCGACAATTTACGCCGTTAAAACATCATAAAACCTTGGTTAATTATGTAGAGCAAATGGCGCTTGATTTAGTCGACACCCTAGAGTCTAGCAGTGAGTTTGATGAGAGCATAAATATAGCGGTAACAAGCATAGTCGATTTAGATGCCACCTTAAATAACAGCAACCAGCTGGGTAACCAAATATCAGAAACCCTCATTCATCAGCTGCAAAAGTTTGGTTATGGGGTAGTTGATTTTAAAACGAGTGATGCAGTAAACGTAAATCGCCGTGGCGACTTTGTTTTTTCACGAGACATAAAAAACCTTAGCAAAAAGCATATGGCAAGCCATGTACTCGGTGGTACGTTAATATACCGCGCCAATGGCGTTACAGTGAATACCCGAGTTATAAACGTAAATAATAAACAAGTCGTTGCTAGTAGCCGAAAATTTATACCAATATACGTTTTAAACAAAGAAGATATCTACTTATCAAGTAATTAAACACAGTTTGCACTTGATCCAAAAAAGACAATGCCGTTATAATTTTAGCCTCAGTTTAGGCCTCTTAGTTAAATGGATATAACGGCCCCCTCCTAAGGGGCAGTTGCAAGTTCGATTCTTGCAGGGGCTACCAGTAAAATCAATGAGTTACGGGGTTGGTACTTTGAAGTTCAAACTTTATCTAGCACATATGTAGCTGTGCTAACTCAGGCATTCATTTTCAAAAAAAGATTATTAATACTTCTGTATTTTAAACATCTAATTCAATTTATCACTTCAGTCGAATAAATATTACAGCACTAAGTTAAAGCTAGGCCGTGATATAAAAAACTTTATTCAGGTTTTGTCGCGCTGGCGAGTCGTGTTAAACGTAACATGGGTGGTTAATTTTTACGTAGGTTGGCTTGAGCAAAGCGAAACCCAACGAAAAATTATGTTATCAATTAATATCGCAGTTTTGCATTATCGATTGGTTGTTACTCACTCGCTTTAAGTTGAGCATAAAAAAGCGAGTAAATAAATTTACTCGCTTTTTTATTTAGCCTTGTAAGCCCTAAGCTTATGCCCCTGGGCCACATTCCATACATGAATTTACAATGTCTGGGCCAAATTTAAGTTTGGCGTTTAAGTCGCGCAGCGCTGTGCGTAGCCCTTCTTCGATCACTGGGTGGTAATAAGGCATTTCTAACATTTGTGGTACGGTCATTTTGTTTTGTACCGCCCATGCTAGTAGGTGAGCTAAATGCTCGGCTTGTGGGCCGATAAACTCTGCCCCTAAAAATAACCCTGTGCCTTGCTCTGCGTAAACACGCATGTGCCCTTTGTTTTTAAGCATGACGCGGCTGCGGCCTTGGTTTTCAAAGCTTACTTCGCCTATTTCAAAACAGTCGCAGCTGCCTAAGCGAGTGGTGATCTCTTTATAACTTTCGCCAACCATGGCTATTTGCGGGTCGCTAAATACGGCGGCAATTTTTGCTCTGCGTAATCCTGGTTGTACATCGGGGAAGCGTCCAGCATTTTGGCCAGCTATTAGGCCTTGATCGGATGCTTCGTGTAATAGTGGCAGCATATTACTGGCGTCGCCTGCGATAAATATATTTGAATCGCCACATTGCATTGTTTTAGCATTAGCAACAGGTACGCCGCGCTCATCAAGTTCAATACCGGTGTTTTCTAAGCCGAGTTTATCTGTGTTTGGTACGCGCCCCGTTGCGGCAAGTACGTAGTCAAATTGCTCGGTGTGTTTAGCACCTTGTTTGTCGGTGTAAGTAAGCTGCGCTTTGTTGTTTACTTGCATCATGTCGGATACGTTTGAGTCGGTATCAACAAAAAATTCTTCGGCAAATACGGTGTTTGCGTAGTCTTTTACTACTGGGTCGGTAAGGGGGCCAATTGCACCACCAACACCAAATAATTTTACTGTAACGCCTAAACGGTGCAGTGCTTGGCCAATTTCAAGGCCGATAACACCTGGGCCAAATACGGCTACCGATTCTGGAAGGTCGTCCCAGTCAAATACGTCGTCGTTTATAATTAATTTGTCGCCAAAATTATTAAATACGCCAGGGTATGAAGGGCGTGAGCCGGTTGCTATAACAAAGCGTTTAGCAGTAATTATGGTGTGATCATCTATTTGTATGCGGTTTGCGTCTAAAAATTTAGCATAGCCACGAATTTTGTCATCGCTTGGAAGCTCATCTACAGCTTCTACTACAAATCCGGCAAAGCGGTCGCGTTCGCTTTTAACGCGTGCCATCACTTTTTTACCATTAATACGTGGTGCAGAGCTGTGTACACCAAATGCAGGTGCCATTGTGATTGAGTGCGCAGCTTCAGCAGCTGCAATTAATAATTTACTCGGCATGCAACCAACTCGTGCGCAGGTAGTGCCGTAAGGGCCTGATTCGATCATAAGTACGTTATTTGTAAATTGTTTAGCATTACGATAAGCACTTAAACCCGCAGTACCCGCACCAATAACAACAACGTCGGTTTGCAATTCTTTCATTATTTTTTCCTTATAAAATAGGGGCAACCAGTGCCCCTATTTATATTTACTAATTGAGCAAAATTATTAATTAAGCAAAGTATTTTTCTAAATCGTCTGAGCCACCAATGTGCTTACCGCCAATAAATACTTGTGGAACGGTTTCACGGCCAGATACTGCTTTAAGGCTTGTTAGTGATGCGCCTGAGCCCATAACAATTTCTTCAAATGCAAAGCCTTTTTCTGTAAGAAGCGCTTTAGCTTTTGAACAGAACGGACAACCAGGTTTAGTAAATACAGTTACTGGCTCTGGTTTAGCTTGCTTAGGGTTGATGTAATCAAGCATTGTATCTGCGTCAGATACTTCAAACGGGTCGCCTGGTAAATCTGGTTCGATGAACATTTTGTCGATCACGCCATCTTTTACAAGCATAGAGTATCTCCAGCTGCGCTTACCAAAACCTAGGTCGTTTTTGTCTACTAACATGCCCATGCCGTCAGTAAATTCGCCGTTACCGTCTGGTAGTAAAGTAATGTTTTGCGCTTCTTGATGCTCAGCCCATGCGTTCATTACAAAGGTGTCGTTTACCGATAAACATACAATTTCGTCAACGCCGTTTTGCTTAAGTACGCCAGCTAGTTCGTTGTAACGTGGTAAATGAGTAGACGAACACGTTGGTGTAAATGCACCCGGTAGTGAAAATACAACAACCGTTTTACCTTTAAAAATGTCGTCTGTTGTTACTGATTTCCATTCATCGTTTTGACGAGTTGCAAATGTAACGCTTGGGATTTTTTTGCCTTCAATATTGTTTAACATAATTTTTGTTCCTCTTGATTTGTTGATAGCCATTATGGCGGTGATTTAAATATAGTTCCAATCGTTTGTTTGTATTAAACTGATAGGTATAAGCTATCAGCCTGGTAATGAATATGAACTTAAAAGATTTAGAGTATGTAAAAGCCATAGCGCACTTTAAGCACTTTCGTAAAGCGGCCGATGCGTGCTTTGTAAGCCAGCCTACCTTAAGTGGCCAAGTAAAAAAACTTGAACAGGAGCTCGGTGTTACTTTATTTGATCGCTCTACTAAGCAGGTAACATTAACCGCTAAAGGCGAGCGTTTATTAACACAAATTAATGTTATTTTAGAACAAACACAAATACTTAAAGAGCTTGCTGCTACGTCAAACGAGCCGCTACAGGGTAAGTTAACTATTGGTATTATTCCAACCATTGCGCCTTATTTACTGCCGGTATTACTCACTTCAATGAAAGAGGCGTTTATTAATAGTCGCTTTTCGTTTATTGAAATGCAAACCGCTACAATTTTAGAAGCGCTAGATAACGGTGAACTCGACTTTGCAATTTTGGCTGATGTACCCGAGCTCAAAAAGTACCATAGCGTTAATTTATACAAAGAAGATTTTTTAGTGGCTGTATCACACGATAATTCATTAGCTCAGCAAAAAAAAGTAGCGCTGCGCGAATTACAAGGATGCAGCCTATTAATGTTAAGTGATGGCCATTGCTTTAAAGATCAAGCCCAACAGTTTTGTTTTTCGGCAGGAGTTAATGTGTCGAGCCAGTATCAGGGTAATAGTTTAGAAACATTACTGGCGCTGGTGGCTATGGATGACGGGGTTACATTTGTGCCTAAATTGGCTTGTACTGAGCGCGTAGGGGTTAATTATTTAGCTATTTATCCTAATCAGCAGCGCAATATAGTATTTGCATGTAGAAAGCATTACCCGCATTTATCGGGGGTTGAGCAATTGGGTGAATGGTTATCGGCTCACCCTAATTTAAAGGCTAAATTAACTAAATCGTTGAATTAAAGGTTTTGGCTAACTATTTCGACTATATCGTTAATTTGCACGCCCGGAAGTGGTGCATTATTAATGCTTACCGCAATGGCACTTTGTTGATATAACTGCTCAACACGAATGCTATTAAGGGTAATTACTTTATGCGGCATAGTATTGCCTAAAGCGTCTGTTAGGTAATTGTGGTGTGCTATGCTAAGTAGTTGACCTTTTTTAAGACCATGTGCTTTACCTAAGTTAATCACTATGTTGCCCTGATCAAGGTGCATAATTTTTCCTTGAGTAGGCAAGCAGGCCATAGCTGATTGTAAATCGTAACTTAGCGTTTGGTTTATATCGTTTATGCTTTGCCCATAGGGTGATTGCCAAAACATACTACTGTTAACATCAACAATAGCGGTTTTTTCAAATGGCCAAATAGCTTGGTTTTTATAGCTATTTTGCCAAAGCTGTTCATAAGTAGTGCCATCAAAAAGGGTAAACTCTATTTGGTAACTACGTTGATAGCTTTCGTCTTGCCAAAAGGCATAGTCGCTATTGAGCTTATCGCTAGTTGATAGGTTGGTTATTTGGCTTAATAAAACGTACTGCGCGTTACTACGCGAGGAAATATCTTCTAGTTGCGCATTAGAGTAGTCGTGTTGCTGCGAAAAATACTTATCGACCTTTATTGCGTTGTTGTAATAAGCAATAGGTACAGCGCTCATTTTTGACTTTTGCAATGCGGTATAAATATTTTTGCTAACCGCTTTATCTATGTCAAATATTTGACCCATGCGGGCTTGTTCACGATGATTAAGCTGGCTTTGGGTAACGGCCACAAACTTTTTAAAACTACTTTGTGGGCATTGCTCTGTTTGCGCAAAAATATCTAAGCGTAGTGTAATAGCTAGCTGATTATTATGACGTTCTTCGCTCACAAGTTCTATTTTTTGAATTTCGCCATGGCTGCTTATTTTAAGCTGATCTTGCATTAGCACGCCGTCTACTAAGGTTTGTACCGAGCTTACCCGCGCACCAGAGAACACTAACGCTTGTGTAATGGCATCTTTAATTGCTGCAGACTTAGCTGCGCCTACATCGCTACTTTTAACTTGTGCATGGCCGGTCGATTCATACCACTGCGCTGCAGTAAAAGGCGAAAACGTTAATAAAGCAGTTGCGCTTAATCCTGCAAATACCGATGATAAAAACGAATTCATACATTTACTCCAGTTAAATTTTAGCTATTAGCATAAGTTACACAGCAAGGAGCGTACCAATATTATTTGTGAGTAAACACCACTTAAGTGTCAATGGCATTAAACCTGCATAAGTATCGTATAATTATTTAATTTGTTTTTTAGGGCTAGGTACTATGCGAGTAATGCCATTACTTATCACGTTAGGATGCATAACCTTAAGCGGTTGTAGCAATATGTTTGATAAGCACGTTGAATACAAATATGTAGAGCCAAACAATTATCCGGTATTAAAAGCCGTGGGTTATGCACCTATTAGCCTGCAGTCGGGTGTTAATAAGTCGCAAAAGCAGTTAATGGCTATTAAAGCTTCTAAGCTAGAAGCGTATCGAGAGCTTGCAGAGCAAGTGTATGGGCAACAAATTACCGCAGGTACTACAGTTGCAGGTTCAATAGCACAAGACGATTACCTACAAAGCAAAGTGCAGGGCATTATTAAAGGCGCACAAGTTATAAAAGCCTACGCGGTAGACGACACCTATATAACTGAGCTTGAACTAAATATGAAGCGCGTGCACGACCTGTACATAGGCGAAATTAAACCCCGAGAAGTTAAAAAAGTAACTTATTACTAGCCCCCTAAAAACGTTAGTAACTCTAAAAACAAAAAAAGCCTTAGCTGATCAACAGTTAAGGCTTTTTTTATTATGTAGGACGTTATTTTTAATTAAGTTTTTTAATTAAGCTTTTAAATTACGTACCAAATTATTATCGGTGTTTATTACACTACCGGCTTGGTCGTAGGTCATAGAAGAGGGGGCACCAATTAAAATATCTTTTAATTGTTTAACGCTTAATTGTGCTTGATGCGCTGCGTGGGCATTTACTTCATTTTGCTTTTGGCATTGCTCAAGCTTGCTGCGTATTAGTTTAATTAAATCGGTGATCTCGGTTGTTTGCTCATCGTTATTGGCAATCAACTTGTTGAGCTCTTTATCGAGGTTGCTTAGCGTGGTTAAAAAAGACATTTTTTGTTGGGCAATTTCTTTTAAACCTTCACCACGGCGCGAGGCAATAGATGTTAGCTCGTCATTTAATAAAATATTAAGTGATTCTAAGCAATTGTGTTGCTCATTTAGTTTAATGGTAATTAAACTATTGTGATCAGCCATAAACGTTAAACTCAAATTCAGCTAGGTTTTTTGCAAGTTTTTCGCTGTCTATTTGGTATTTACCCTCAGTGATTGCTTTTTTAAGCTCTGCCACTTTATCGGTATCAAAACCAGGAGACTGCTGCGCTTTATCTTGCAGGGTTTTTAGCTGTTTAGCTTGCGGGGTTAAGCTTACAGAGTCGCTGGCAGCTTTAGGCGCCGAAGACTGTGCAGCTTGCGTATTTGCATTATCTCTTTGTATATCAACTTTTTGCTGCTTAGTGTTAGTTAACACATTTGCTTGTTGATTACCTTTATTAACTTGACCGACCATAATAATAAACCTGTATATTACCCAACTAATGCCAAGTTATCGGCATATACATAAGATACTTTAGTATAAATTTAAATTATATATTAACTTGTACAGACTCTACACCATCTACGCGAGCATTTAAAACTTTACCGGTTTTTTTGTTTTTTACTTTAACTTGCTCGCCAAGGCTACCATCTTCAAGTGCAATACCGGTTGTTTTAACTTTTAAGCCCTTAATATTAGCATTAATATTTACAGCATCGCCTTTGCACACCATGCATATTTGGCTCAATAAAAGTGGCATTCCGCTGCGTATATTTCGTTTACTTCGGCTGCCTATTAATAATGCTGGGTTATCTAAATATTGTACTCTGATAAAGTGAGTTGAGCGCATTTCAATACTTAAATGCGCCGCAGTTATTACTTCGCCGCGAGCTAAATTTACATTAGCAACTACAACAGGAGCCGTTTCGGTTACTCTTACGTGTACATACTGGGCCCAGTTGTTAGTGTCGTTACATTTTATTTGTAATGTTACTTGGCGATTAAAAGGCGGATCGCTGGGGAGTAATAACTCAGGCTCTGATTCGCAACTGCGATCGGGAGTGCGGGGGTCGAGCGGTAACGCACTAAGCTGTATTTTATTTTCATCAAGGTTGTTAATTTGCGCAGCAACATGAGTTATAGCCATTTGTTGTAATATGTCTTTGCTAAATACTTTTGCCTCTAAAGGCAAAGTTAAACAGAGGCTAGTAAGAACATAAAAAACACTGTATCTTCTGATTTTTTTTAACAAACTCATAATGTTTCGGCTATGCTTATAGGTTAAAACAGGGTATAAATATTTAGCGTCAAAAAGTAGACGCTCCCGTTGTATTATGTGACTTTATAGATTCAAAGCAATTATCGTTCCGTATAGTTTGTTTTTTAGGAGATTTGAATGGCAGGTATTTTAGACTCAGTAAACCAACGAACCCAGTTGGTGGGGCAAAACCGCTTAGAGCTACTACTATTTAAACTCAGAGGGCGTCAGCGTTTTGGGATTAATGTGTTTAAAGTGAGAGAAGTACTGCAATGTCCTCCTCTTACCAATATGCCAAAATCAAATGCTTACATTCGTGGTGTTGCCCATATTCGCGGCCAAACTATTTCGGTTATCGACCTTTCTATGGCTGTGGGTGGGCGTCCAATTGAAAATATTAAAGACAGTTTTATAATTATTGCTGAATATAATCGTACCGTTCAAGGCTTTTTAGTTGGCGGTGTAGAGCGTATTGTAAATATGAACTGGGAAAAAATAATGCCGCCACCGCCAGGTGCAGGCCGGTATTCTTACTTAACTGCTGTAACTGAAATAGAAAACGAATTAGTTGAAATTTTAGATGTAGAAAAAATATTAAACGAAATTTGCCCAGTTAATACCGAAGTAAGTGCAGATGTTGCGGCTACACAAGGTGACATTAAAAAAGATTTAGGCGAGCGAATTGTTTTTATTGCCGATGACTCAGCAGTAGCACGAAACCAAGTTAAGCGAGCATTAGAGCCACTAGGCGTTCAAACTGAGCTTGCCAAAAATGGTAAAGAAGCACTTAAGCGATTAAAAGAAATAGCCGAACATGACTGCGTAAACGATATTACAGAACGTGTAGGGTTACTTATTTCGGATGTAGAAATGCCTGAAATGGATGGCTATACATTAACCGCCGAAATAAAAGCCGATCCTAAATTGGCACCATTACATGTTATTTTACATACCTCGTTAAGTGGCGTGTTTAATCAGGCCATGGTTGAAAAAGTAGGTGCAGATGACTTTATTGCAAAATTTAATCCCGACGAACTCGCAACAGCAGTAAGAAAATGGGTTCATTGTGATTAATAAATATAGGTGTTATTGATTTGAATAGTAAAGATTTACAGCAAAGTGAATACGATCAATTTCGCTTATTTTTAGAACAACAGTGCGGTATTGTATTAGGCGAAAACAAACAATACTTGGTTAAAAGCCGTTTAGCGCCGTTAATGAAGCGATTTAATGTTGAGTCTTTATCACAGCTAGTAAATAAAACCTTGGGATTGCATGAGCGCCAATTACGCGCTGCAGTGGTTGATGCAATGACCACCAATGAAACCCTATGGTTTAGAGATCAATATCCGTTTGAGTTATTAAAAACTAAACTGTTTCCAGAGTTTAAAGGGCTTAACAGACCATTAAAAATATGGTCTGCGGCAAGCTCTTCTGGTCAAGAACCATATTCAATTGCTATGTCGGTTGCTGAGTTTCAGACAAGTTCTCCTGGGGTTTTACGCATGGGAGCGCAAATAGTGGCTACCGATATATCAAATACTATGCTGGATATGTGTAAACACGCCGAGTATGACGCGTTAGCACTAGCAAGAGGGCTCTCGGCCGAACGCCGCAAAAAGTTTTTTAAAGACAGCGGCAATGGTATGGCTCAGGTTATCGACCCAATAAAAAAGCAGGTTAACTTTAGACACCTTAATTTACTCGACTCATACGCGCTTTTAGGCAAGTTTGATATTATATTTTGCCGCAATGTGTTGATTTATTTTGCACCAGAAGTAAAAGCAAAAATTATTGCTAAATTTTCTCAAGCACTTAACCCTAAAGGTTATTTACTTTTAGGTGCGTCGGAATCAATGAGCGGTTTAAGTAATGATTTTGATATGGTTAGATGTAACCCTGGTATTATTTATCAAAAGAAATAACTGCAAGTGTGGTGAAGTGCGAGCAGTTTGCACATTTTAAGCATTATTTTAAACGACGCATTTAGCGTCGTTTTTCGTTTTAGCGATAAGCAAGTAATTAGCCAAGCTTTGTGTATTACCAAGCACTGTGTATAAGTTATAGCTTCGCACCTCCCCTTATTTAAAGCGCATTGTGCCAATATGTTTAAGCGAACATACATATCCACAAAAAGGCTATAAAGTGCTGCACTTTAGAGAGGTAAAACCACTAGATTATGTGTTTAAGTTACTCCTCATTTCCCTCATTGTTTTCACTTTGTGCAAAATAATATTTAAATGCTTTATTCACAAAGAGGCTATGAAATGCTGCACTTTAGAGAGGTAAAACCACTAGATTATATGTTTAAGTTACTCCTCATTTACCCTCATTGTTTTCTCTTTGTGCAAAATAATATTTAAATACTTTATTCACAAAGAGGCTAAGAGGGCGCTGCGCTTTAGAGAAGAAAAAATAGATAAATTATCTGTTTAAATCACTGCTCATTTACTGCCATTCGCATCCATTGTGCAAATGTGCTTTAGAGTTTTTAACTGCTGGCATTTTTTATAATAACTGTATTGGCTCATATCAATTTACTTATTGCCTTAAAATCTCCCTAAAACCTGCACTTTAAATAGCTATGTTTAATCAGCTTAGTAAATAACTTTAAACAAAAATTAGTTAAATGGCTTATTTCTTGCTTTGTTCAAGTTAAGTCAATTTTTTGGAGATGGTTATGGCTATCAGTTTTGATAAAGCGCTTGGTGTGCACCCGCATGCTATGTTGATCCGTTCGCAAAGAGCCGAAATGCTCGCTACCAATATCGCTAATGCTGATACGCCGGGCTATAAAGCAAAAGATATAGACTTTGCCTCTGCACTAAAAACGGCAAAGTCACACCAACAAGGCGGCAATAATATGGTTAGAACCAACAGTAAACACATTGCCGGTGGTAGTAAAGAAGTAGGTGGTTCAGAAATGTTTCGTAATGCAAATCAACCAGATACAGGTGATGGCAACTCAGTTGATATACAGGTGGAACGAAACTTGTATGCACAGAATGCTATGGAGTATCAGGCCAGCTTGCAATTTTTAAGCGGCAGATTTAAAGGTCTGAAAAAAGCACTCGGTAGCCAAGGATAATAATTATGAGTTTATATAATGTTTTTGATATTGCTGGTTCTGGTATGAGCGCACAAAATGTGCGTTTAAACACCACCGCAAGTAATATTTCTAATGCGAATACTATTAGTTCTTCTCAGGATAAAACTTACCGAGCGCGACAACCTGTATTTGCTGCTGAGCTTACTAAAGCTTCAGCATCAGCAAGTAATCCACAGGGCTCCGCTGTTGGCGTTAAAGTATTAGGTATTGTTGAGAGCAACAAACCATTACAAATTGAATATAACCCAAACCATCCAAGTGCGGATGAAAATGGCTATATCTATAAACCCAACGTTAATGTTGTTGAGGAGATGGCAAACATGATTTCTGCCTCTCGTTCGTATCAAACAAATGTGCAAGTTGCCGATGCAGCAAAGCAAATGTTAAGTAAAACACTGCTGCTAGGCCAGCGGTAACAGAGGGTAGGTTATGAGTAACGATATTAGTACATCTTCATCCTATTTAGACTCTTTACGGTGGCAAGAAAAACAAGCAGCCAGTAAAGACAAGAGTGATGCGTTAACCCAAGAAGATTTTTTCTCATTACTAACGCAGCAACTGTCGTTTCAAGATCCGAGTAAACCGGCTGATAACGATCAGATGATTGCGCAAATGACTAGCTTTACTATGGCTGAGGGAATTTCAAATTTAAACTCTAACTTTGAAGCTTTAGCTGCATCAATGACATCAAATTCAGCACTGCAAGCATCTACATTAGTAGGTAAGCAGGCGCTTTTAGAGTCTGACACGTTAGATTTAAATGAAGCAGGTGATGCACGAGGCTCAGTTGTTGCCGAAAAGCCAGTTGAAAGCTTAAAGCTTAGAATTGAAGACGAGTCTGGGCAGTTAGTTAAAACTATAGATTTAGGCTCGCAACCAGCAGGTGCAGTGCGTTTTGCATGGGATGGTAAAAATGAAGCAGGTGAGCGCCTACCCCCTGGTGAATATAAAATTAAAGCCGAGGGGAGTACTAATGGTGAGTTTTCGAGCCTGCCAATTGCTACCTTTAAAAATATTGAGAGTGTGAATATTAATGGTGCAAATGGCATCATTATTAACACTAAAGAAGGTGCGGTTAGGCTGACTGATGTTGCAGAAATCGCGTAAAAGATTCATTAGCCAGCGGGCTAAAAATTAAATAGTTTAGAGGTCAATTATGAGCTTCAATATTGCATTATCCGGCCTTGCTGCCGCACAAAAAGATTTAAACGTTACGGCAAATAATATAGCCAACGTAAATACTACGGGTTTTAAAGAGTCGCGCGCAGAATTTGCTGACGTGTATGCATCGTCGGTATTTAGTTCGGGTAAAACAAAAAATGGTGACGGCGTGCAAACGACTATGGTTGCACAACAATTTCATCAAGGATCATTACAGTTTACCAATAACTCGTTAGATTTAGCGATTACCGGTGAAGGTTACTTTGCAACCAGCCAAGACCTAGGCGCGCAAGATTTTACTTACACACGTGCCGGCGCATTTAAGTTAAACAAAGACAACTTTGTGGTAGATGCAAATGGCAGCTTTTTACAAGGCTTTCCGGTTGACCCTTCAACAGGCGATACTACATCAGTGAGTTTAAGTACTTCATCGGCTTTACAAATACCTGACTCGTCAGGATCGCCGCGTGCTACTTCGAGTGTGTATAGCTCGTTTAATTTAGATTCACGATCAATTGCACCTACAATTGCGTTTAACCCTTCAGAAAGTGCGACGTATAATTCATCAACCTCAACAACCGTATATGACTCACTCGGTGAGCCACATGTATTGCAGCTGTTTTTTGTAAAAAGCGACCCTGCAGTACCCGGTAATGAAAATCAATGGAGCGTACATTCAACACTTGATGGTAAATCCTTTGGTGCCAATGGGGTTGAGCAAACAGTAGCTCCGTACACTCCTATGACTACTTTTAAGTTTGACTCAAGTGGTTTACCGCAAAGTACAACTATTAATGGTATAGAAACACCAAACGTAAGTAATACTTTTAATCCATTGTCTATTGCAGCTGGTGGCGGTGGTAATGCGGGGCTTTCTGATTTATTAACCAATGGCGCTACCTTCCCAGCGCCTGTTGAAATTAACTGGCGTGATGAAACCGGTACAGCTAATAAAATACCTACTCAATACGCAAGTCGCTTTGAAGTAAAAGCACTTGAGCAAGACGGTGCAACGGTTGGCCGCTTAGCGGGTATTGATATTGGCGCCGACGGTAAAGTTGTAGCTTCGTACAGTAATGGCGACTCAACATTTTTAGGCCAAGTGGCTATGGTGCGTTTTTCAAACTCACAAGGTTTACAACAAGTGGGCAGTACAGGTTGGAAAGCGAGTATAGCGTCAGGCGAGCCTATTGCCGGTGAACCAGGCTCTGGCACCTTAGGTAATATCAACTCATCAGCGCTTGAGCAGTCAAACGTAAACTTAACTAACGAACTAGTTGATTTAATTAGCGCACAGCGTAATTTCCAAGCAAACTCGCGAGCGCTGGAAGTTAACTCAACGATTCAGCAAAGTATTCTACAAATTAGATAAAGCACAATTTATTAATTTGAATATTCAAGGCTGCTTAATTGCAGCCTTTTTTGTTTATAAGATCAGGTTTGAGGCGTCAGGTATCAGGTTTTAGGCAGAAATTTAAAGAGCAGGTTTGAGGCATCAGGTATCAGGTTTTAGGTAGAAATTTAAAGAGCAGATTTGAGGCGTCAGGTATCAACCTAGAACCTAGCCCCTAGAACCTCATCCCTATAATTTCTGCAGCTACCGGCGGTATAGCACATTGCTTGGTGGTGCAGTTTTACTGCTGTATTTAACAATGGCGCATATATTGCATTTGTTCTTACATAGATTTTTAAGTGAGTCGATGTTATGGATAAAATGGTCTACATTGCCGCGTCTGGCGCTAAGCAAAGCTTAATGGGGCTTGCCCTTAAAGCCAATAATTTGGCGAACGCAAATACCACAGGTTTTAAAGCCGACTTTGCCCAAGCTCGATCTATGCAAGCGTTTGGTGAAGGTTTGCCATCGCGGGTGTTTTCTATGGAAGAGCGCCCAGGTTCAAACATGACATCGGGTGGCATACAGCAAACCGGTCGCGAGCTCGACATTGCCATGAGCGATAATGCCTGGCTAAGTGTACAAGACGCCTCCGGCAACGAAGCTTATACAAAAGTAGGTACGCTTAATATTACCGCCGAAGGCATGTTAGTCACCAGCGGTGGTCGTCAAGTAATTGGCGAAGGCGGCCCTATTATTTTGCCAGTCCCGATTGAAAAAATAGAATTTAGTAAAGACGGTGCCATACAAGTACGCCCACAAGGCGCGCCGGCTAACTTTTTAGAAGAGGTTGATCGTTTAAAAGTGGTTGAGGCAAATAACTCAACACTTGAAAAAGGTAACGATGGTTTATTTAGACCAAAACCAAATCAAACGGTTGAAACCTCAGCTAACGTACAAGTGATAAGCGGCGCATTAGAAATGTCGAACGTTAATCCGGTACACGAAATGGTCGATATGATCAGCCATCAACGCCAATTTGAATTACAAGTAAAGCTAATGAAAACAGCAGAAGAAATAGATCAATCGCAAGATCAGCTGTTGCGCATAGTTTAACTTTAAAATGAGGACACGATTATGAATCCAGCATTGTGGATCAGTAAAACAGGGCTTGACGCCCAACAAACCGACATTTCGGTTATTTCAAATAACTTAGCCAACGCCAGTACAGTTGGTTATAAAAAAAGCCGCGCCGTTTTTGAAGATTTACTATACCAAAACATTAATCAGCCAGGCGGTCGCTCATCGCAAGATACCGAAATGCCATCAGGTTTAATGCTAGGTGCTGGTGCCAAAGTGGTAGCTAACCAAAAAAACTTTTCGCAAGGTAATATGCTAACCACTGAAAATTCACTGGATTGGATGATTTCTGGTTCAGGCTTTTTTGAAGTACTGCAGCCAGATGGCAATATTGCTTATTCGCGCAACGGACAATTTACCACCGATGGCGACGGGCGAGTTGTAACCTCGGGTGCCGGTTATGTAGTTCAGCCTGAAATGAACGTACCCGACGACGCGCAATCAATCACTGTATCGCAAGACGGTGAAGTGTCTGTACGTGTTGCAGGGCAGGCCGACAACGTGGTTATTGGACAAATTACCATTAGTGACTTTATTAATCCGTCGGGCCTTGAGCCTATAGGGCAAAACCTTTACACCGAAACTGCAGTAAGTGGTGCGCCGGTGCAGGGTAACCCAGGGGTTGATGGGCTAGGCACTATTATTCAAGGCTCACTAGAAACGTCAAACGTAAACGTAACCGAAGAGTTGGTAAACCTAATAGAAACCCAGCGTGTTTACGAAATGAACTCAAAAGTAATTTCGGCAGTTGATGAAATGATGAGCTACATCAATCAGCAATTATAATATTTTAGAGGTTATTATGCGCAATATTATATTATTTGCAGCGGGTACTTTATTGTTAAGTGGCTGTGTGTCTACACAAAATAGTGACGTAGTACAAGACGACCCTTACTACGCACCCATGTACCCAGAACCCAATGTTGAACCGGCAGTTGCTAATGGCTCACTGTTTAATACGTATTTATCGAACGACTTATACGCCGATAAAAAAGCACTGCGTACCGGCGATATAATTACGGTTAAATTGCAAGAATCTACGCAAGCCTCTAAAGCGGCAAAAACAGAAACTGATAAACAGTCAGACGCAAAACTTGACCCCGTTATTGGTTTAGGCGGATTACCGGTAAATATTGGCGGCGACAGCATTCAATTTGGTATTGGCAGCGACGCGTCATTTAAAGGCGACTCAAAATCAAATCAGTCAAATAGTTTAGCCGGTGATATATCGGTAAACGTAATGCGTGTTTTACCTAATGGTAATTTAGTTATTCGCGGCGAAAAATGGCTAACGTTAAACTCGGGCGAAGAATTTATTCGTTTAGAGGGATTAGTAAGGCCAGAAGATGTAACTGCAGACAATACCGTACAGTCAAATAGAATTGCTAATGCACGAATTCAATATTCGGGCAAAGGGCAAACTCAAGAAGCGCAAAGTGCCGGTTGGCTAACACGCTTTTTTAGTAGCTCACTTTTTCCTTTTTAGAGGACATTCATTATGAATGTATTTAAAGTTTTTTGTTTAATGGTGTTACTTGGCTGGCAACTTCCTGCCATGGCCGAGCGCATTAAAGATGTGTCTATGGTTGAGGGCGTACGCTCAAACCAATTAGTAGGCTATGGCCTAGTTGTTGGCTTACCTGGTACGGGCGAGCAAAGCCGATTTACCGAGCAAAGCTTTAAAGGCATGTTAAACAGCTTTGGCATTACGCTACCGGCAAGCTTAAAACCAAAAATTAAAAACGTGGCTGCGGTTGCAGTGCATGCAGAGCTACCGCCTTTTAGAAAGCCCGGGCAAACTATAGATATTACCGTATCATCTATTGGTAGTGCAGGTAGTTTACGCGGTGGTACTTTACTACAAACCTTTTTAAAAGGGGTCGACGGCAACGTATACGCTATTGGTCAAGGTAGTTTAATTGTAGGTGGTTTAGGCGCAGAAGGGCTTGATGGCAGTAAAGTCGTTATAAACACGCCAACAGTGGGGCGTATTCCAAATGGCGCAACCGTTGAACGCGCAGTTAAAAGCCCATTTATGCAAAACGACTATATTACTTTTAACTTAAATCGCCCAGACTTTACTACCGCCAAGCGATTAGAAAAAACCATAAACGATTTAGTAGGCCCAAATAGCGCCCAAGCACTCGATGCAGCGTCTATTAGAGTGATTGCCCCAAGAGACGCCTCGCAGCGCGTGTCTTATTTATCAACGCTCGAAAACCTAGAGTTTACCCCAGCAGATACAGCGGCAAAAATTATTGTTAACTCGCGTACCGGTACTATTGTTATTGGTAAAAATGTAAAGCTGCAACCTGCGGCTATTACTCACGGTGGCTTAACAGTAACGATTGCAGAGCAGCTAAACGTGTCGCAGCCTAATGCTTTTAGCGATGGCGATACCGTTGTTACCCAGCAAAGTATTATAGATATAAAACAAGACGACTCACGGGCATTTGTATTTAACCCCGGAGTGAGCCTAGATGACCTAGTACGCGCTATAAACGAAGTAGGCGCCGCACCTGGCGATTTAATGGCAATACTAGAAGCCCTAAAAGAAGCTGGCGCAATAAACGGCCAGCTAGTTGTAATTTAAAACAACGTAATGCTATCGGTGGTCAGTTTTAAAAGCTGGTAACCGATGGCATCTTGCTTAACACCCTTTCATCTGGCTCAATTTTTGCATTGCTTTATACATTATTCATTATTGTGTCAAAAAGCTGATGGAAACAAATCACCTCGATAAGCAAAACTTTTTTGATTTAGGTAACTTAAACGCTTTGCGTAAAGACGCCCTAAACAGTGGCGACGCGTCTAGTGATGCCTCAAAAGCAGCTCTCAAAAAAGCAGCGGCACAATTTGAAGCCATATTTACGCAAATGTTGCTTAAAAGTATGCGCAAAGCCAGCGAAGCCTTCGAAGACAAAGAAAGCCCATTAAATTCAAGTAGCGTAAAGTTTTTTGAAGAAATGCACGATCAGCAACTCTCATCAGAGCTCTCGTCTAATGGTTCATTAGGGCTTGCCGACTTAATAGTGCAGCAACTCTCTCCTACGGCAAAAAATTACACCCCAGCTTCAGTACTCAGAACCAGTAACGATCTTTTAAGCGATCAGCGTGCTGGCATAGAGTTGCCACAGCAACAGCGTAAAAAAGCCGTAACCGAGCCTGTAGATAAAAGCACTATGAATACCGAAAAGCCAGAAGTAGCTAAGCCAAACTTTGAAACGGCCGAAGAGTTTGTAAGTTCGGTATGGGAGCATGCTAAAACAGCGGCTAAAAAAATTGGTTTAAACCCAGCCGTTATGGTGGCTCAAGCAGCACTTGAAACCGGTTGGGGTAAGCATATTATTAATAAAAGCGACGGTAACAGCTCAAATAACTTATTTAATATTAAGTCAGATAAAAGCTGGCAGGGCGAAAAAGCCAACAAAGTAACCTTAGAGTTTGAACAAGGTGCTGCAGTTAAAAAACAAGCCAGTTTTAGAGCTTACGACTCAATAAAAGACAGCGTAAACGACTTTGTTGATTTTTTAACTCAAAACCCACGCTATCAACAAGCATTACAAAATACCGGCAAACCGGCAGCGTTTTTAGACTCATTACAACAAGCCGGTTATGCAACAGACCCAAATTATGCGGATAAAATAAAGCGCGTACTTAACAGTAGCGAGCTAAAAAATATTGCAACAAACGTGATCCGCCAAGGAGTAAAGTAACATGTCGTTTAATTTATTAAACATTGCTAATTCAGGAATAAGAGCAAACACTGATCTGTTGCAAACAACCAGTAAAAATATTAACAATGTAAATACCGACGGCTATGTGCGCGAGCGTACAGAGCATGGCACCATGATCGACAATCAAGTTGGCAAAGGTAATACCTACAGGTTACTTAATGAATTTGCACAAAAACAATTAAACCGAGACACCTCAAATAAAACGTTTTTTGATCAGTTTGTAAGTGAAGCAAACCGGGTCGATACGTTATTTTCGCAAAAAGCGAATAGCTTATCGACCGGTATTAATTCGCTATTTAATAACGTGCAAGAAGCGCTTAATCAGCCATCGTCAACGGTTGCACGTTCGTTAGTAATGACTAACGCCGACAGCTTAATAAGCCAAATGGATAGATTGTCGGGAATAGTGCTGGATCAAAAAAATGTTGTAAATGAGCAGCTCGAAATATTCTCCGATGAAGCCAACACCTTAATTCAAAAAATAGGATCGTTAAACCAACAAATAGCAGGTGTTAATGGTACTAACAACGCATCTGCTGCAAGCGGCACATATAACGAGCGCGATAAAGCGATTCGCGATTTATCAGAGTTAATCGACATTGAAACGCTTGACGGCCCCAATGGTGAAAAACTTGTTTTTATGGGCAGCGGTGAAGCGGTTGTAATGCAAAATGGCTCGTTTAACTTATTTTCGATGCGCGGCGACCCCGATCCAAATTTTAAAGAACTGCGCTTAGATGTAAATGGCGGCAAAGCTGTGCCGCTTGAAGTTGATGCTAGTAAATTAAAAGGCAAAATAGGTGGTTTACTTGCCTTCAGAGACGATATTTTAGTACCTGCGCAAAATCAAATAGGCCAAATGGGCTTAGCGTTAGCAGATGCATTTAATCAGCAAAATCACTTGGGAATGGATGCTAACGGTAAATTGGGCGGCGATATATTCAATATACCTACGGCAAAAGGGTTTGCCTATCAAGCTAACACCGGCGGTGCGGGTGTTAGTGCAACAGTAGAACCCGGTAAAGGCAGTAATTTACCAGCCAGTGATTTTATTGTGACTTATACCGCAAACCCAAACGAAGTGAGTATTCAGCCAGTAGATAATAAAGGCGAGCCATTAGGCGCCGCTACAACAGCAACATTTGTTGGCGGTGAAATTAACTCGGCAAATAACCCAGGTGTTGATTTATTTGGTTTGCAGTTAACTATGGCTGGTGCAGGTAATGAAGGCGATAAATTTCAAATTAAGCTCAATTCAGAAGCCGCAGCAAATATTACCCTCGCCACTGGGCGCGGTGAAGACCTAGCGTTAGCATCGCCAATACGCACCGCCGATGACATAAATAACACCGGTAGCGGCGCTATTTCTGCTGGCAGTGTGAGTAGTGTTACCGCTGGTGGCTTTACAACTACCACTCCTCCTGCACTCGCTAATGGAGATATAACCATTGTTAAAGCAGCGGGTACAAATGATTACTTAATTAGCGATGGAAACGGCGCTAATGTGCCAATTACTATTGCACCACCAGGCAAAAATGTTTTAGCTGGCCTTGGTGCTCCTTATGACGGTTATGGTTTTGACTTTGATATTGAAGGCTCGCCAGCCACAGGCGATAGCTTTACGTTAGAGTTTAACAAAGGCGGCTTTGACGATAACCGCAATGGCTTAAAGTTAGCCGAGTTACAAAACGGTGACTTGGTGCGCCAAAATGTTGTTTCAAGCTCAGATGCCGATAACCATAAAACGTTTAACCAAGCGTATGCCGGATTAGTAACCGACATTGGCGTGGTAACAGGCCAAGCTAAAACAAACGGCGCAGCATTCGACGCACTCGCACAGCAGTCAGAGGCATGGTACGAGTCGTTATCTGGGGTAAACCTTGACGAAGAAGCAGCTAATTTGCTGCGCTTTCAGCAATCTTACGCGGCTTCAGCTCAGGTGCTTTCTGCTGCACGTTCTATTTTTGACACTTTACTTAGTGCCACGAGGTAATTATGCGTTTATCAAATAACTTAATGTATCAAAACAGCATTAATAAAATACTACAAAATCAAAATGGCGTAGCAAACGCACAAGAGCGAGTAAATACTAGGCAAAAGTATTTATCTACCTCAGAAGCGCCTGCCGACATATCGCAAGCTATGCTGTATACCAATAAAATACAAAGTAATGAGCAATATACAAAAAATATTAACCAACTCAATGGCCGACTCAAAACCGAAGAAAGCGTACTGCAAGGTATTAACGAAAGTATTCAAGCAGCTAAAGATATTGCCTTAAAAGCAGGTAATGGCGCATACAGTAAAGACGACTTAAAGTCGTTAGCGTCGGAGCTAACCGAAATACAAAAAACGTTAGCTAATTTAATGAACACCCGTTCAGAAGACGGTAAATACATATTTTCGGGCTACCAAGACAGCACGCAACCGTATCAGTTTGATGCCGCTAGCGGCAAGTACAATTACCAAGGCGATCAAGGCCAGCATAAAATTACTATTGCCGAAGGTGTGTCGATTAAATCTAGCGACAACGGCTACGACACCTTTGAAAAAACCAATGCACGCCTCGATGTAGCATCTAACACAGGCGATGCATCAAGTACGCTTACGGGTTCTGTTTATGTAGATAAACAAGGTGTTTTCGATCAGTTTCATAAAGAGCAATATAACCCTGATCCAGACCCTTTAGTGTCAGCCACAGCAAATACTTTTAATGTAGTGGTTACTGCTGGTGCTAACCCAGGCGATCCGCAGCAATATGAAATTCAGCGCGCAGGTAACCCATTAAACCCGCCTGTTACCGGGGCGGTACAAGCAGGCGAGCCAATTGAATTTGCGGGCATGAAAATTCAGCTAAGCGGCGCTGCACCTGGGCAGCTCGACTTTAGTCTCGAGCCACCTCATAAAGAAAACGTACTTAATACACTGCAGGGTTTAATTACAGGTTTAAATAATGGCACGCTTGCGGGGGATGATTTTCAGCAAGTACTTAACGATGGCGTAACGCAGTTACAAAATGCTAGCGAGCAAGTTGTGTTTACCCAAGCCAGTTTAGGCGGGCGTATGAATGTACTAGAAAGAGTAACCGACTCTAACTCTGCGCTAGACATTCAAAACCAAAGTAATCGTTCAAGCCTGCTTGAAGTAGATATGGCCGCTGCAATTAGCGAACTCACTCAGCAAGAAACCGCACTACAAGCATCGCAGGCCACATTTGGCCGTTTGGCCAAACTCTCGTTATTTGATTATATTTAAAGGTTAAGAGCAGGTTTGAGGTGCCAGGTATCAGGTTTTAGGCAAAAATTAACCAAGCATGGTGTGAAAGAGCATGTTTTAGGTGTCAGGTATCAGGTTTTAGGCAAAAATTAACCAAGCACGGTGTGAAAGAGCAGGTTTTAGGTGTTAGGTGTTAGGTATCAGGTTTTAGGCAAAAACTAGCCAAGCTAGGCGTTTTTGTTGATGGAGGCGCGGTTTTATACCGCGCTTTTTGGTTTTCGACTATCTGAAATTTACTGTTCTTTGTGCAAATGGGTTTAGTAAATTTATTCACAAAAAGGTTATGAGGGCGCTACGCTTTAGTGAAGAAAAAAGCACTCAATTATGTGTTTCCGAGTTTTTCAATTTACTCCTCATTTACTCTCATTGTTTTCTCTTTGTGCAAAATAATATTTAAATGCTTTATTTACAAAGAGGTTATGAGGGCGCTACGCTTTAGAGAGCCAAATACACTAAAGTAAAAACATGTTATACCTCGGTAATCGCCCCCCGAATATCCCCACTAAACCAAGCGGCAAAAAACTGTCACTATTTATTAACCTTTCATTATAAAGCTCACTTTCACTCTAAAACTCAGTTTAATATTTATATTTTTCATTAAAAACAATGCGTTGAGTTTGTTGGGTGAGTTGGCACAAAACCTGCCTTATTAACTACATCTAATAGTGGTTCCTGCAAAAGCATTTTGAACCACATCCTGTTTAACACTCGGAGATGGTAAAATGGCATTAACAGTAAATACTAATGTGTCGTCACTAAACGCACAACGTAACTTATCTAAATCAGGTCAGGGCTTAGCCACTTCAATGGAGCGACTGTCTTCTGGTATGCGTATTAATAGCGCAAAAGATGATGCAGCAGGTCTACAAATTTCAAACAGATTAACATCGCAAATAAATGGCCTAGCCGTTGCTCAACGAAATGCTAATGATGGTATTTCAATGGCGCAAACAGCTGAAGGTGCAATGAATGAATCAACTAACATTCTACAGCGCATGCGCGAACTAGCACTTCAATCAGCGAATGGTTCAAACTCAAAAGAAGATAGAGATTCATTACAAAAAGAAGTAAGTGCATTGCAAACAGAATTAACACGTATCGCTGATACAACTTCATTTGGTGGGCAAAAGTTATTAAATGGAAGTTACGGCACTAAGTCATTTCAAGTCGGTGCTAATGCAAATGAACTAATTAATATAACGCTAAGCAGTGTAGCAGCTGACGATATAGGCGGGACTTTTGCCCAAGGTTCTACAAACGGAACTGCTTTTGGGCTTGCAGCTGCTTCTAGCACTGCTTTTGCCACTAGTGGTACAGTGGCGCAAACTTTTACCTTAAATTCAGGTGGTGAATCTACAAGTGTTTCTATAGATGCAGAATCTACAGCTACAAGTACGGCAAGTCAGATTAATGCTGTAGACTCACTAGTTAAAGCTGAAGCTGTGGCAAAAGTGGATATTACTTTAGCAGGGAGTGTTGGCGGGCTTCTGACTATTGGCAATGAAGATATAGACCTTACTGGTGAAACTAATGAAACATTAACAGCTAAATTAACAGAGCAAGGGTACGATGCTCAAATTGTTGGTGGATTAATACAGCTAGATGTTCGCGGCGTCGATGGTGTAACAATCCAAAGAGACTCTAATGCAACAAATACTAACACTATACTCGTTAACTCTAGAGGTGATACAACTAATACAGCATCAGGTGCTCCCAACTCCTCTTTTACGCTGACCTCAGCAATAGAGTTTTCATCTGAAAGGTCTTTTGATGTCACTTCTGGCGGAACTATAACGGGTGTGGTAAGTGAACTTTCTGAAGAACAAACGGTAGACACTATAGATATCTCTACGCAAGCAGGCTCTCAGCGTGCACTTTCGTTAATAGATTCAGCCATCTCAGATATTGATAGCCAGCGTGCAGGTTTGGGTGCGGTGCAAAATCGCTTTAGTCATACTATTAGTAATCTTGCTAATATATCTGAAAATGTATCTGCATCACGCAGTCGAATTCAAGATACTGACTTTGCAACAGAAACCGCACAAATGACTAAAAACCAGATTTTACAGCAAGCGGGTACGTCAATCTTGTCGCAAGCAAACCAGATACCACAAGCTGCCATTAGCTTGTTAGGTGGTTAATTATTTGACTTACCAATAACCGTTTATATAAACGCACTTCAATTTGAAGTGCGTTTTTTATTTTATCAAAAAAATAGATTTAAATAATTTAAATTAAAAACAGCTAGTTATACTTCATTAAACAAATAAGCTAATTTATTTTTAAAATACTCCTAAAGATAATTTATCTCCTGCCGTTAACTTAATCAGTACGGAGCTGAGCATACATTTGTGACAGCTCTTGGTTAAATTAAAATAGCAACATTACGAAAGTAATCAGGAGTTTTATTATGATTTCAGTAAATACAAATGTATCTTCACTAAACGCGCAGCGCAACCTATCGCAATCAGGTTCTAATTTAGCAACTTCAATGGAACGTCTATCATCAGGTATGCGCATTAACAGTGCAAAAGATGATGCAGCAGGTATGCAAATTTCAAACCGTTTAACTTCACAAGTAAACGGATTAGCAGTAGCACAGCGTAATGCTAACGACGGTATTTCAATGGCACAAACTGCTGAAGGCGCAATGAGTGAGTCAACTAATATACTGCAACGTATGCGTGAACTTGCGCTTCAATCTGCGAATGGTTCAAACTCTAAAGAAGATCGTGATTCACTGCAAAAAGAAGTTTCAGCACTGCAAACAGAGTTAACACGTATTGCAGAAACCACATCTTTTGGTGGACAACAATTGCTAGATGGTAGTTTTGGTACTAAATCATTCCAGATTGGTGCAAATGCTAACGAAACCATTAATATTTCACTCCAAGATGTATCAGCAGATAAGATTGGTGGAACTTTTGCTACTGCTATAGGAGCTGGTACTTCCTTTGGCGCTTATGACGCTACTGATGGTAGTTATAAAAAAACCACATCAGAAACTTTGACACTAAAAACTGCTGGCGGTAATGCTGTTAAAGTAACTCTTGATGAAGATTCAACAGCAACTGAAGCGGCAAATAAGATAAATGCATCTGATTCCGATGTTTTGGCTGCCGCAGTAGCTAAAGTTGATATTGTTTTAGCCGCAGCTACGACAGGAACCATGACAATTGGTGATAATGAAATAACACTTAATGCTGATACTACTACTACGTTAGCGACACAGTTACAAGATTTGGGATATGACGCGACTATGAATGGCACCACTCTTGAGCTTAATGCTTCAGAAGTTGATGGCGTATCTTTTTCCATAGGTTCTGCAGGCAGTGTTCAATTAAACTCTAGGGGTGTTACTACAAATGCAGCTGTAACAACAGCTGATACAGATTTAGGTTACACTTCGGCATTAGAATTCTCTTCAAAAAATAGCTTTACTGTTGAGGGTGGTACAAAATCGGCTGCTAATGCGGGGGTAAGTGGAACAGCTGCTGATAAAATGGTAAGTACGATTGACATTACTTCGCAAGCAGGTTCGCAAAGTGCACTTTCTATTATTGATAGTGCGATTGCTGAGATTGACTCTCAACGAGCTGATTTAGGTGCGGTTCAAAACCGTTTTGATCATACAATTAGTAACTTATCTAATATTCAAGAAAATGTATCAGCTTCACGTAGCCGTATTCAAGATACTGACTTTGCAACAGAAACAGCGCAAATGACTAAAAACCAAATATTGCAACAAGCGGGTACGTCAATTTTGTCGCAAGCGAACCAGTTACCACAAGCAGCGCTTAGCTTACTAGGTTAATAGTTAATTAGGTTAGTAGTTCATTAGCTTATTAATAGCTAACTAATACCAAAAGTCAGTGTTAGTAATTTTAAAAAGGAGATGGCTTTGTTCATCTCCTTTTGTCGTTTAACTTACTAAATTAAGCTAATTTATAAATAGTGTACAATGTTTAAAACTATTTAGGAGGCGTTATGAATACAATTACCTCAGGCGCAGAAGTTTCAGTAACGGCAAGTAATGCTGGGCAAACTAGCGAAAGTAAAGTAGAGCAAACAGCTACGGTACTAACGGCTAGTGCCATTGACGATGTTAAAAAAAGTGCTTCACAAGCACAGCAATATCAAAGTAATGCTGACACTGCTACGCAGCAGCAACAACCGTTAGAGCGTGAACAGCTGGAAAAAGTGGCGCAGCAATTGCAGGATTTTATGGGCGAAATGAACCGTAGTTTGCAGTTTAAAGTTGATGAAGATTCAGGTCGCGATGTAATTAAAGTGCTCGATAAAAGCACTGGCGATGTTATTAAACAATACCCTTCGGAAGAAGTGTTAAGTTTAGTGTCTAAGTTGTCTGAAACTGCGGGTTTGTTAATTGACCAAACGGTATAGCTATATAGGTATATAACTAAATAGCAGCTGCGTTTTTTAAGTTTTTTAAGTTTTTTGTTTTTTATTTAATAGTGTAAAGGGGTATAAACATGGCTATTTCGTTTACTGGCTTAGGTTCAGGCTTACAAGTATCTGAAATTGTAGGTGCATTAGTAAATGCTGAAAAAGCGCCTTTTGAATCACGTTTAAATAGAAAAGAAGCTAACTTAACTACCGATATTTCCGCTGTAGGTGCATTAAAAGCCGCGCTTGAAAAAGTACAAGAGTCGATGAGTGCATTAGGCGACGTTGATAACTATCAAAAACGTACGACATCGGGTAATGATGATTTTATATCGCTTAGCTCAGATAAAGACGCCCAACCAGGTGGTTACTCGGTAAAAGTAAATAATTTAGCCACTGAGCATAAAATAATGTCGAGTGCATTTGATGCCACCAACCCTGTTGGTGCTGGAACTATGACGTTAAGCTCGGGCGATAATAGCTTTGATATTGCAGTATCAGACACTGCAACGCTAAGCGAAGTGCGCGATGCAATAAACAACAGTAAAGATAATAAAAGCATTAACGCCACCATAATTACTGATGATACTGGCCAGCGCTTAGTATTTTCGGCTCAAACTAGTGGTGTAGAAAACCAAATTAAAATAGCAGTGGCCGATGACGATGCTAATAACACCGATACCTTAGGCCTTTCGCGTTTAGCGTTTGACCCTGCACCCGCAGGAATAAAAAATGTGAGCGAAGTAGTTGCCGCTGTTGACGCGTCAATAACTATTGACGGCACAGTAACAGTAACTAGTAGCACTAACGAATTTAAAAATGTGATTGATGGCGTGACTATTACCGCTAAAAAAGCACAAGGTGTAGACGATGACCTAAGTAAGCTAACCGTTAAAGAAAATAACAATAATATAAAAGCTGGCTTAAATGGGTTTATCGAAAGTTATAACGAGCTGCTAGAACTAAGTAAAAACTTAGGTAAATCTGGCGAAGATGGCGCTGGCGTAATGGCGGGTGATTCACTGCTGCGCGGTGTTATGTCAAAGTTAAGGCAAGAAATTACCAACAGTGTTGACTTAGGCGATGGTAACTCTTTATCGCTATCGCAGTTAGGTGTAGAAGCCGACCGCTATGGTAAATTAAGCTTAGATACCGAGCGCTTAGATGAGCAAGTAAAAAATGATGTTGATTTAGTGCAACAGTTTTTTATTGGCGAAAATAAAGACGAAGGCGGTTTTGCCCAATCGTTTGATGAGTTAATGAACTTTTATAATAAGTCTGATGGTTTAATTCAAAACAGAATAGAGAGTAAAGAAGGTCAGCTTCGTGGGATTGATGACGAACGGGTATCGTTTGCACGTAAAATGCAGTCGTTAGAGTCGCGCCTTTATGCGCAGTACAACAGCATGGATTTATTGGTGGCAGGTTTAAACTCAACCAGTAGTTATCTTCAATCTCAGTTAGATAACATGCCAGGTGTAGTTAGAAAGTCTAAGTAGTTAAGGGTTAGGTTTTAGGGAATATACTGGGCTTTAGGCTAAGGCAAATACTGAGCTTGCGAAAAGGCAGTTGTTAGTTATATAAGTGCGGTTTTATTTAATAACAATAATACCGCAGTTTTTGCGTTAAACAGATTAAAACAGTGCAAAAAGGCTTTAAGTGATTTACTCACAAAGAGGTTAAGAGGCGCTGTGCTTTAGAGAAGAAAAGGCACTAAATTACTTGTTTAACTCACTTCTCATTTACTCTCATTGTTTTCTCTTTGTGCAAAATGATCTTTAAATAATTTATTCACAAAAAGATATTAAGAGGCGCTGCGCTTTAGAGAAGAAAAGTATAAAACCATGGTTTAATTTACTTCTTATTATGCTAACTGTCTTTTTAAGTGCTTTTGTAAGCGCTGATCGCTTTGTCTGACTTTTTATGCTTTAACAAGGCTTTAAACGAGTCGTCTTTATGGATGTTAGCTTGAGTTAAAATAGCATTAATATGCGCTTGTGTTGTTATAAGCTCGTCACTACTTGGCTGCTCAGCGCTTTCGCACCAGCTTTTTAAGCACGTATTTAACGCTTCAAGCTGTAAAGCTGCTGCGTCAGCATCGTTGTTATTTACCAGTGTTTCAAGCTCGCAGAGCAATTGTTTAATTTGCTCTGCTGGCTGTTGGTCAGTAATTAAAGGCATAATAAATTAAACTGCAGGAGAGCGTTCGCTAGCAGGAATATTATCCCACCCTTCTTTTATTTCTTTCACTATGCTAGAAACTTCCATAATTGCTGCTGTATCGTTATTTAAGTTAGCTTTAGTTAGTGTACGTTGGCAATAGTCGTATAGCGCGGCTAAATTATTTGAAATTCCTGAGCCTTGCTCAACGTCAAAATTAAGTGTGTCTTGCAATGCGCCAAAAAGTAAAATGCAGGCTGAGATATTTTCGCCCTTTTTTTCAATTTCTTTGCGTTCAATAAAACCTTTGGTTGCAGCTAAGCGCCCAATAATGTTACTAAAAATTAGGTTTATTTGTTCGTAAGGTGTCATTTCGCTAATGCTGCTTGCACGAACTTGACCGTATTTTTTAATTGATGCATGTGCCATGAGAAGATCCTAAATTTTGATAACTAAAAATATTAATACAATAACCAGCAATTATAATGCCAAGCATTTTATATATACTTACTTATCGGCATTTAAAGCGGCAACTTAAGTAAATATTAGTGAATATTTTTATTATAAAGTGACTTTACATCTCTAATTTAAGTATTAAGCTTTGCGATTAACTTATTATGCGAATGTAGGGGTATTTACAACCTTAATACTTAATGGTTAATCCTTAAGTATTGTTGCTTTAATTAAAGTGTCTGTTTTTTGGCGTTAATGTCAAAAAGTCGCCACTAGTGCTTGCATACAATTTCAACTGGCTTACAATTTGGTTAACAAAATAAATTAGTGAAATGAATGGCCCGCTAAATATGATCTTAATTTTAGATAATAATAACAATCGCTCGATAGGATTATATGCCTCACTTACTTTTATTGGTGAAGCGGTGCAATTACAAACGGAAGCCGACTTTGAGCAAGCGTGTAGTAAGTATCAAAGTAAAGAATGTATTGTAATTTTAGGTGCATTGCAGGCGCTTGATCACGAAAGTTTAATTAAACGCTACCCTACGTTTCCTTTTTTACTAATTGGCGAAACACTCAAGCCTTTACTGAGTATTGCTAATGTAGTGGGGTTAATTTGTGAGCCATTTAGCCACGAAATAACCACGCAACTATTACACGACTGCCAACAATATCAGCGCATGTTGCCTATTGAGCACAAACACAGTAAACCACACAATACTTTTGATGGCCTAGTGGGCGAAACATCGGCGGTTAAAGACCTGCGCTTTTTAATTGAGCAAGTAGCAAAAACCGATGCTAATGTACTTATTTTAGGTGAGTCGGGCACAGGTAAAGAGGTCGTGGCGCGTAACGTACATTTATTGTCTAAACGCCTTAAAGGGCCTTTCGTACCAGTTAACTGTGGTGCTATTCCGGGGGAGTTGCTCGAAAGTGAATTGTTTGGCCATGAAAAAGGCGCATTTACAGGGGCAATTTCTGCTCGTAAAGGGCGTTTTGAACTGGCGCAAGGCGGTACGCTATTTTTAGATGAAATAGGCGATATGCCGCTGCAAATGCAAGTTAAGTTGCTGCGCGTATTGCAAGAGCGCAGTTATGAGCGAGTAGGCGGCACTAAAGCGATTCAGGCTGATGTACGTATTATTGCCGCAACCCATCGCAACCTCGAAACCATGATAGAGCAAGGCACGTTTCGTGAAGATTTATACTACCGATTAAACGTATTCCCTATTGAAAGCCCGTCGCTTACTCAGCGCGCTGATGACATACCGCTGTTATTAAAAGAGTTAATGCGCCGCGTTAATGAGCAAAGTGGCTCAACCGCTAAGTTTACTGAGCGCGCGGTCGAGAGTTTAAAAGAGCATAGTTGGCCGGGTAATATTCGCGAGCTTGCAAACTTAGTTGAGCGAATGGTGATAATGTTCCCAGAAAAAGTGGTCGATGTTCCTGATTTACCGGCTAAGTATCGTTATATTGAAGTTGAAGCCTATGAGCCGCAGTACCCAGAAGAGTTAATGGAGCGCGATGCTTTTAACGACATATTTAGCACCGACTTTAGCGATTATGACGATGAAACCGACCACTCTACAGCAGCAGATTCAGGCTTGTTACCCAGCGAAGGGATTGAGCTTAAAGAATACTTAGCCGAGCTAGAAATTAACTTAATTACTCAAGCATTAGAGCGCTTTGATTATGTAGTTGCCCGCGCCGCCGAAATACTCGGAGTACGCCGCACTACTTTGGTCGAAAAAATGAAAAAATATAACTTGTCGAGAGACTAAAAATTAAGGGCAGCTATCAGGTTTTAGGTGTCAGGGTTCAGGCTTTAGGTAAAAAATAACCAAGCACAGCGTTTAGCTTTTGCTGTAGGCGTTAAGCTTGCTGACGCGCGCACTAATTACAGAGGCTTGATTAAAAGCCTGAAATCAGACTGTTTGCCTAGCCCCTAGCTTTTTAACTTCTTCTTTTCTAAAACAGTTATTACTGTGATCGTTAACCATACCGCAGGCTTGCATATGGGCGTATACGGTTGTTGGCCCTAAAAACTTAAAACCACGCTTTTTTAAATCTTTAGCAAATGCGCTTGAGGTAGGGGTAATTGCTGGGGTGTTGTCAGCAGAATTTAAATTATTTACTTGCGGCTTATTGCCAACAAACTGCCATTGATAGTTACTAAAGCTACCAAATTCTTGCTGAATTTTAATAAAGCATTTGGCGTTATTTACAGTAGCGGCAATTTTTAAGCGATTACGCACAATACCCGCATCAAGCATTAGTCGCTCAATATCTTGCTCGGTAAATGCTGCTACTTTGTGTACATCAAAGTCGGCAAAAGCATTTTTATAACCATTACGCTTTTTTAAAATAGTGTACCAACTCAATCCTGCTTGCGCCGACTCCAGCGTTAAAAATTCAAACAGTTTTTTATCGTCATACACAGGCACTCCCCATTCGTTATCGTGGTATGCAACGTAGTCGGGTTTGCTGGTGTCGAGCCATGAGCAGCGAGATTGCTTGGTCATTATAGTTCCTTAGTTGCGGTGCTTTTATTTGCGCGTCATTTTAATGTCGCGTATTTTTACTGTGTAACTCAATGATATACATGGTAATAAAAGGTGGTATAAATTGTGCATTTAACCCTGTATCTGCATCAATTAGAGATTTGATTATGGCACTTGCTAGTGTGTTAAAACCACAGTTTATTTCTGCAAATCAGTATAACCCATGTTTACTTCAAGAGGAGTATATAGGGGAGTTAAGTGATCTGCGTAAACAGGCTAGTTGGCTTTCGCATTTAGTAGATACTATGCCCGCAGGAGTAATAGTGCTTGATGGTAAAGGCATGATAGCGAAAGCGAATCAAATTGCGATTGATATGCTTGGCGAGCCGCTAGAAGGCGAAAAGTGGTTTAGTGTTATTCAGCGCTCTTTTCGGCCTCAGCAAGATGATGGCCACGAAGTGTCTTTAAAAGACGGGCGCTTAATAAAACTTGATATTACTGCACTTGCCCCAGAGCCTGGGCAACTTATTTTAATGACAGACTTGAGCGAAACCCGCCGCTTACAAAAACGGGTTGCGCATATGCAGCGCTTAAGTGCGCTGGGTAAAATGGTGGCATCTTTGGCGCACCAAGTACGTACGCCGCTGTCGGCGGCTATGCTTTATGCTGCTAATTTAGGTTCAAAACGCTTACCCGAAGCGTCGCGCGATAACTTTCAAACTAAATTAATGTCGCGCTTAAAAGATTTAGAAAACCAAGTAAACGACATGCTGCTATTTGCCAAAAGTGGCGATCAGCATGTGGTTGAGCAGGTGTCTATGCAGCAATTATTAAGCGAAGTAAAAACCGGTGCAGATGCCATGGTAACGCTTAATAACAGTGAGCTTGATGTAAGCTTACCTGAACCCGACATTGCGATTTTAGGGAATAAAACCGCGCTTGCCAGTGCGATTCAAAACCTGATTCATAACAGTATTCAAATTATAGGCTCTGGGGCACAAGTGCAAGTAAGGGCAATGCGCGATTTGCAAACCCCAGATTTTGTACGCATTAGCGTGAGTGATAATGGCCCAGGTGTTGACCTACAGCAGGTAGATAAACTGTTTGAACCATTTTTTACCACTAGCAGCCAAGGCACAGGCTTAGGGTTGGCGGTTGTTAGCTCTGTTGCTAATGCGCACCAAGGGCGTATTGAGGTGACTAATAATGTACATGGCGGCGCTTGTTTTAACTTGCTATTGCCAATTAGCGCAGCATCTAAATTAGAGGAATCGTTATGAGTAATACTATTTTAGTTGTAGAGGACGACGCAGGGCTTCGCGAAGCATTAATAGATACCCTAGAAATGTCGGGTATTGAATGCGTTGCTGCCGATAGTGCAGAGCAGGCGATGTTACTACTAAAAAAAGAATCCTTTTCGTTAGTGGTGAGCGATGTGCAAATGGGCGCTATGAGCGGCCTAGATTTGCTGCGCAGTATTAAATTAAATTACCCCGATTTACCGGTATTAATGATGACCGCCTATGCAACTATTGACGATGCGGTAGAGGCAATGCGCTTAGGCGCGATTGATTATATGGCCAAACCATTTGCACCCGAGGTGCTATTAAATATGGTGAGCCGCTATTTGCCCGAAAAACCTAAAGAAACCGACGGCCCTATTGTTGCCGACCCAACGAGTATTCAATTGCTGGAGCTTGCAAGCAGGGTAGCTAAATCAGACGCCAGTGTTATGGTGCTGGGACCAAGTGGCTCGGGCAAAGAAGTATTAGCGCGGTTTATTCATGATAAATCAGCGCGTGCTGCAAAGCCCTTTGTGGCTATTAACTGTGCGGCGATTCCTGAAAACATGCTAGAAGCAACATTATTTGGCTACGAAAAAGGCGCTTTTACTGGCGCGATTCAGGCATGCCCAGGTAAGTTTGAGCAAGCACAGGGCGGTACTATTTTACTTGATGAAATTACCGAAATGGATTTGGGCTTACAAGTTAAACTACTGCGTGTATTACAAGAGCGCGAAGTTGAGCGCTTAGGGAGTCGTAAAACCATTGCGCTAGATGTACGCATACTCGCAACCAGTAACCGCGATTTAAAACAAGCGGTAGCGAATAATCAGTTTAGGGAAGATTTATATTATCGCCTTAACGTTTTTCCGCTAATGTGGCGGCCATTGTGCGAGCGCCCTGGCGATATAATTGTGTTGGCAAAGCACTTAATTGAACGCCATTTAATTAAAGCTAAGCAGCCGCTGGCTATTTTAGATAAGCAAGCTGAGCAAAAGCTGCTTAGCCATACATGGCCAGGTAATGTGCGTGAGCTTGATAACGTAATTCAGCGTGCGCTTATACTGCGCAGTGGCAACAGCATAAGTGAGCAAGCTATTTTTATTGAAAACTTAGCCCCAAGTAACTTTGTAGTAGAGCCAGCAATTAGTGAAAGTGCGTTAACTAGCGCCTATTACGATAGTAAAACAACAGCCATTATTAATGACGAAAAGTCGGGTGATGAAAAGCTTGATGATCAAACACCGAATGAGCAAAAATCAGATTTACTCGCTCAAGATACAGGCAGTTATAAAGATGAGCTTAAAGATAAAGAGCATCGAATTATTTTAGAAACACTTGCGCGTTGCCAAGGCAAGCGTAAAGACGTAGCCGAAACTTTGGGTATTAGCCCGCGAACTTTACGTTATAAACTAGCGCAAATGCGCGACTTAGGTATTTCACTTCCTGCATAACCTTCAAAAAAGCCCTAAATTCAATACCTTGAATTTAGGGCTGTCAAAACTCTGACTAAGTAAAAACTAACTGTAACACCATGTATTTAAAGCTTTATTTATGTGGCACGTTTTGTGCTTTATTAACCTTAAGAGTTAACTGCATTGTTAGAGACAAATAATGAAAATTCAAAATAGCGCTGTATTTCAAGAAATGCAATCAATGGCCTTAGAAGCGGGCCGTAATAATCAAATTAATAAATTGCCTACGCAAGTTCAGTCTACGTCATCAGCACAATTTGGCGATATGCTTAGCAATGCGCTCAATACTGTGCATGAGTTACAGCAAGACACAGGTCAAAAAGTAAAAGCGGTTGAAATGGGCGACAGAAGCGTATCACTTGCTGAGGCAATGATTGCTTCGCAAAAGTCTTCTGTTGCATTTGAAGCGACCGTACAAGTGCGTAATAAACTTGTTGAAGCTTACAAAGAAATCATGAATATGCCTGTTTAATCAGGTAGTGGAGAATAATTGTGGCGCAATCTAATCAATCTACAGATCTTGCACTTGCTAGTGGCGGTATTGAGCAAAGCGATAGTGACGATCAACAAGAACAAAAGTCGGGCTATTTAAGTGCGTTAAGCGGTATTGATGTATTGCGTCAAGTTACCCTTATTATTGCACTGGCGATTTGTTTGGCAATTGCCATTTTTGTGATTATTTGGGCACGTCAGCCAGATATGCGCCCATTAGGTAAAATGCCCACCGAAGAGCTAATTCAAACGCTTGATTTTTTAGATGCGCAAAAAATAGATTATCAACTAGATGGCAATGTAGTGTCGGTTGATGAAAGCGAATACCAAAATATAAAATTATTAATGACTCGCGAAGGCTTGGATCAAGGTCCTACTTCTGGTTCAGACATAATAATGCAAGACATGGGCTTTGGTGTAAGCCAGCGCTTAGAGCGCGAGCGCCTAAAGCATGGCCGAGAGCAACAACTTGCCCGCACTATAGAAGAGCTAAATAACATCACTCGCGCCAAGGTGCTGTTAGCTATTCCAAAAGAAAACGTATTTGCCCGCAGAGAGAAAAAACCATCAGCAACGGTCGTACTTACGCTTAAACGCGGACGCTCGCTTAACAGCGAAGAAGTAGACTCTGTTGTGGATATTATAGCCTCAGCAGTGCAAGGATTAGAGCCTGCACGTGTAACGGTTACCGATCAAAATGGCCGTTTATTAAATTCGGGCTCACAAAGCTCACTTTCTGCGCGTTCTCGTAAAGAGTACGACCTAGAGCGTAAGCGCGAGCAAGAATACCTAGAAAAAATTGATAGCATTTTAATCCCTATTGTTGGTTTGAGTAATTACACTGCGCAAGTTGATTTGAGCATGGACTTTAGCTCATTAGAAGAAACGCAAAAACGTTATAACCCAGACCTACCAGCGGTAAGAAGCGAAACCACGTTTGAGGAAAACAACATAGGCGGCTTAGCTGTGGGTATTCCTGGCGCGTTAAGTAATCAGCCTCCGGTAAATTCAGATATTCCAGAAGTAGCAGGCCAAGGCGGCGCAGGAAGTGCTACTTCACCGAGTCGTACGCATAAAGAAGCCACGCGTAACTATGAGCTCGATACTACTATTTCGCATAAGCGCCAACAAAGCGGCACGATTCGCAGAATTAGTGTATCGGTAGCGGTTGATTATTTGCCAACAGTGGGCGAAAACGGTGAAACCACCATGACCCCGCGCTCGGTTGAGGCACTGTCAAATATTCGACGTTTATTACAAGGTGGTGTTGGCTTTGATATACAGCGCGGCGATGCCCTAGAAGTAGTAACAGTTCCCTTTGTACGAGAAGCCGTAGATATGAGTTTTGAAGTACCTTTATGGGAACAAGACTGGTTTATGAAAATAGTACGCTTAGTACTGGCTGCATTGGTTATTATTGTGTTGATTATGGCTGTAGTTAAACCTATGCTAAAACGCTTAATTTACCCTGACAGCACGCTTGATGAGTACGATGAAGATGCACTTAGCTCAGGGGTTGATATTGGCGATAATAGCTTAGATATGCTAAATAAAGACTTTGATTCTGCTTCAGTTGGCTTCTCAAGCGATGGTACACTGCAGCTACCCGATTTACATGGTGACGAAGACTTACTTAAAGCCGTTCGTGCCCTTGTAGCTAACGAACCAGAACTATCATCACAAGTAGTGAAAGCGTGGTTAACCGAAGATGACTGATCAAAACCAAAAACAACTCCCAGCAGCTTTCGATGTTGATAAGCTAGATGGCGTAGATAAAGCGGCCATATTGCTATTAAGTTTATCTGAAGAGGATGCAGCGCAAATACTCAAACATTTAGAGCCCAAACAGGTGCAAAAAGTGGGTATGGCGATGGCCGGTTTACAGGATTTATCGCAAGCTAAAATAAGTGCAGTACATAATTTATTTATAGAACAAATTCAAAGCTTTAGTACAATTGGTTTTCAATCAGAAGACTTTATTAAAAAAGCGCTTACTGCTGCATTAGGTGAAGATAAAGCCGCTAGCTTAATTGACCAAATAGTAATGGGATCGGGCGCTAAAGGACTTGATTCGTTAAAGTGGATGGACTCGAAACAAGTAGCTAACATTATTCGTAATGAGCATCCGCAAATTCAAACCATTGTATTATCTTATTTAGAGCCTGAGCAATCTGCCGAAATACTGGCGCAGTTTCCTGATAAAGTGCGCCTGGATTTAACCATGCGTATTGCTAACCTTGAAGAAGTGCAGCCAGCTGCCTTGCAAGAGCTTAACGAAATTATGGAAAAACAGTTTGCAGGCCAAGCGGGTGCGCAAGCTGCGAAAATGGGCGGCTTAAAAGCGGCTGCCGATATTATGAACTACCTAGATACCAACGTAGAAGGGCAGTTAATGGACTCTATTCGTGAGCATGACGAAGAAATGTCGCAACAAATTCAAGATCTTATGTTTGTGTTTGAAAACTTAATGGACGTAGACGACCGTGGTATTCAAGCAATTTTACGCGAAGTACAACAAGACGTACTAATGAAAGCTATTAAAGGTACAGACGATGCGCTTAAAGAAAAAATACTCGGTAATATGTCTAAACGTGCTGCCGAAATGCTTGCCGATGACTTAGAGGCAATGGCACCAGTGCGTATTAGTGAAGTAGAAGCAGCGCAAAAAGAAATACTCTCTACGGCGCGTCGATTGTCTGACTCGGGCGAAATACAGCTTGGCAGCGGCGGCGGCGAGGAGTTTTTATAAACCATGACTAAATCGTCAATGCACAAAGGGCGTCCACTGCACGCAGATGAAGCCGATGAACTATTAAAGCACTGGGATGTTCCTGATGTAGCACCCGATGAAAAAAGCTTTGGTAATCGCTCTACTGCCTTTGGTACACCGCTTGCTGAGTTGTATCGAAAAGAAATGGCTGAAGAGTCGCTAATTGAAGAGCCGCAAGAACCTGAGTTACCTGCGCTTACTATGGCCGAACTTGAGCGCATTAGACAAGATGCGTTTGAAGAAGGTGTAAAACAAGGGCACGAGCAAGGTTACATAGATGGTTTTGATAAAGGTGTTACCGAAGGTAAAGAAGCTGGCTACAAAGAGGGCCTAGAGCTGGGAAAAACCCAAGGCCAAGAAGATGTAAAACCACTAATAGAGGAGCAGTTAACTGGCCTACGTAGTATTTTAGAGGGGTTAACCGCGCCGCTAAGTAAAGTAGATGAGCAAGTTGAAAAGCAATTAGTGCAATTAGCCGTTATGCTTGCAGAAGCTATTATTTATCAAGAAGTAAAAACCTCTCCTGATGTTATTTTACACACCCTTAAACACAGTATTGATGCGCTTAATACCGAGCAAGAAAAAGTACGTATTCATTTACACCCCGAAGATTTAGAGCTAATAAAGCAAAGTTATGGCGAGCAAACAGTGACAGATAATAACTGGCAGTTGATTGCAGAGCCAACGTTAGAGCGAGGCGGCTGCGAAGTTAAAACGGCGCAATCATCGCTTGATATGACACTTAAAACGCGTGTCAAAGAAACATTGGATAGTTTTTTGCATAGCAGTAGTATCTAACTATTTTATTGGTCTGTTATGTCTGCTTTAGATGTTTCATTAAGCGAACGCTTATCTCAATACAAACAGCATATTAAACCGCCAACACTTGCTGTAGCGGGTATTTTAACGCGAGTAGTTGGCCTTACCCTTGAGGCTAAAGGCTTACGTGCGCCTGTAGGTAGCCAATGTAAAATAGAAACTATGAACGGCTTTGTTGATGCCGAAATAGTTGGTTTTAACGACCAAACCTTATATTTAATGCCAAACGATCATATATCGGGGGTGCTCCCTGGTGCTCGGGTGATCCCCCAACTTAACGACACAGGTTTACCTGTAGGCATGAGTTTGCTGGGCCGCGTAGTTGATGGCTTAGGTCGTCCTCTTGATGGTTTAGGTAAAATTAATGCCGAGCACTATCTTAAGTTTGCCCAAAAACCGATAAACCCTCTTTCAAGACGACCTATAAGCCAGCCTATGGATGTAGGCGTGCGTGCTATAAATTCAGTAATAACAGTAGGACAAGGCCAGCGAATGGGCTTGTTTGCAGGCTCGGGTGTAGGTAAGTCGGTACTGCTTGGTATGATGACTCGTGGTAGTGAAGCCGATGTTATTGTGGTGGGACTGGTGGGTGAGCGTGGCCGCGAAGTAAAAGAATTTATTGAAGAAATACTTGGTGTTGAGGGGCGTAAACGCTCGGTGGTTGTAGCAGCACCGGCAGATTCTTCACCATTAATGCGTTTAAAAGGCTGCGAAAGTGCGGTAACAATTGCAGAGTACTTTCGCGATCAGGGATTAAACGTTTTGTTATTGCTCGATTCGGTAACGCGCTATGCCATGGCGCAGCGTGAAATAGCACTTGCAGTAGGCGAGCCACCGGCGACTAAAGGCTACCCGCCTTCGGTGTTTGCAAAACTGCCAGCGCTGGTGGAACGTGCCGGTAACGGCGGAGAAGGGCAAGGCTCTATTACTGCCTTTTTTACCGTACTAAGTGAAGGCGATGATATGCAAGACCCCATTGCCGATGCGGCGCGCGCTATACTCGACGGCCATATTGTACTTTCGCGGGAACTGGCCGACAGCGGTCATTACCCGGCAATTGATATAGAAAAATCCATTTCGCGAGTGATGCCACAAGTGGTATCTGAGACGCATATGCAACAAGCGCGAGTGCTTAAGCAGGTATATTCTATGTACCAGCAAAATAAAGACATGATCACCTTAGGTGCGTATCAAAAAGGGACAGATCAAATGCTTGATCAAGCCATAAATATGATGCCAAGAGTAAATGCCTTCTTACAGCAAGGCATGCGTGATGTAATTAGTTACGACGACGGCCTGCAAGGGCTAGCGCAGTTATTAGGGCAAGCATAATGGCTAAAAACAAACTGCATTTATTACTAAAGATTGAAAACGATAAAGAAGAAACGCTGCGGATGAGCTATTTGCAGGCGAATCAAAATTTGCAGGCAAACCAGCAAAAACTCCAAGGTTTAAATAACTTTAGATTGGAATACACCCAGCAATTACACATTAAAGGGCAGTCGGGCTTATCAAGTGCTGGGTTTAGTCAGTTTCATGCATTTATTGCTAAAATAGAAGAAGCAATTCGCCAACAAGCCAATACAGTTAACACTGCAAAACAAGTGGTTAGCCAGCGTAAAACCCTGTGGTTAAAGCAGCAAATTAAGGCTAAAGCAGTCGCTAAACTCATAGAAAAACAACAGTTAAAGGCCGATGTGCTAGTGGCTAAAAATGAGCAAAAAATGTTGGATGAATTTTCGGCTAATCAATTTTTTCAACGACACAACAATCGACTTTAGTAAGTAGCGAGTACTTTAACCGCTTTAACAAAAGCTTGTACCTTATAAACAAAGGCACGTTAATTGCTTTGTTGTTAAATGAACTATAATTTTAGGCATTATTGGGTGGTTTGTTGCCGCTTTATATTAGGTGATTTATGACGATTAATGATATTTCAATGTTAGCGGTATCTGAGCAAGACGCTTACTCTAATAAACAAACGAGTAACTCAAGACGTAATGATGACTCTGATACTGGTTTTTTTAATCAGTTAGAAGATGCCAATAAAGCGGCTTACAATAATAACAGCAAAGCTAAAGCAGGCGCTAGCAATGCTAAGGCTGAGCAGCCTGAAACACAAGACGATGCTGTTTCGGGCGATAGTATGTTGGCGCAAATAAATGCTGCGCACACTATAGACACCACAGTTAAAAAGAACGCTGATGCTAAAGCCGAGGCTTTAGATGAAGACGCTAAGCAATTAAAAGGGAAGCCTGATGATCAGCTTGCCCCTATTGTAATTGCACCGCAAAAAGGTGTGCTTAGCGATGTTGCAGCAAGCGCTGAGGCGGCAAACGAAAAGCTAATGCCCTTATCTCAAAGTATGGCCACTGCAAATAATAAAGGCGATGCAACAGCGCAAAAACAATCTGTAGATGCCGCAGTAATGAACTTGCTAAGCAAAGATAGCGAGGCAATTAAAGCAGATCCGTTACTTGCTAAACTAACACCCGAGCAGCATGAGCAATTAACTACGCAGCTGCAGGCAAGTAGCAAACCCAATGGCAACGACAACCTAGCAACGTTAAAGCAAATGCTTACTCAATATGTTGTTGAAAGTGATAAAGCAAGCGCGGCAGACACGGCTAAACAGGCCTTAAATTCTCAAATAAATGCTTTGACCACACCAGAAAAACAAGCGCTACTGAGCCAGTTAAATAGCTATATTAAAAATGAGCAGCCCCAAGGTGAGCAACTAGCAAGTATTAAGCAAACAATTGCAGATTTAAGCGCATCGATTGATAAAAAAGCATTAATAACTGCAGATGATAAAACAGCATTAAACGCACTTAGCGATAAAGAACTCACTAAATCGTTAGAGTCATTGCAAAAAAATAACACTGAACAGTTATCACCCCGAGCAGCACAATTATTGACGCAAATTACCAGTACGGTAAATGGTTTAGGCCTATACGATGGTGTAGGGTATGAGCAAACTATAATTGATATGCAAGCGTTGCAGGCTGGGCAATTACAAAGCACAGCGCAAGTTAAACAAGCAAGCTTGGACCCAGGCGTTATGCAAGCGCTTAATATTATAAAAAGTGACGCGGCAAAAATGTTGCAAGAGCGAGTGAGCTCTATGCTTAGCATAAATAATAAAGTAGCAGAAATTCGTCTCGACCCACCAGAAATGGGCAGTATGCAAATTCGCATCAGAAGCGATGCAGAGCAAGCACAAATAAACTTTGTAGTACAAAACCAGCAAGCTAAAGAAGCGCTTGAACAATCGCTTCCGCGCTTACGCGAAATGCTTGCCCAACAAGGCATAGATTTAGGCGAAAGTACTATTTCTTATGGTGAGCCTGGAGGGCAAGGAGCAGAGCAAAATGATGACAACGATAGTCGTCGTTTAGCTGATAATGAATTGACTACTGATGAAAACGATGAGCAAATTAATACACAAATGCCAAGTTCTCGACAACAAACGTCATCATCAATAGATTACTATGCCTAAGTACTGCTATTATAATAGCTAAAACAAGCAAGTACCTTTGCTAATAAAGGAAATATCATGGCTGAAGAGACTAATTTAGAAATAGAAGAAACAGGTAACAGCAAAAAGAAAATCATAGTAATTATTGCAGCTGTATTGCTTGTTATTGTTGCAGCTGTTGTTGGTTATTTTTTGCTTTCGGGCTCAGACACGCCAGCGGAAACGTTAAATGATGAAGCCGCTACAGCACAGCAAACAAGCTCTTCTACAGGCTCATCGGCCAAAATAGGCAGCGCACTTTATGTTGCAATGCCAAGACCTTTTGTATTTAACATACCGGGCTCTAGTCGCGATAGAATTGTGCAAATTAAAGTGGAATTATTAGTGCGCGGCGAAGCAAACGAAGAAACCGCTAAAAAGCATATTCCACTAATAGAAAGTACATTATTAAGTATATTTTCTATGTCCACGGCTGACGAACTAAGCACCAGTGTAGGTAAAGAAAACTTACGCTTTGCAGCACTAGAAAAAGTACAAGCTAGCTTAATGGACGTTGAAGGCAGTAAAGTAATTGAGCGGGTATTATTTACCGGCTTTGTGATGCAATAAGGGGCTAGCGTGAGCGATTTATTATCCCAAGACGAAATTGATGCGTTATTGCATGGTGTTGATGACGTTGACGAGGAAGATATACCCGAAGGTGAAGACGGTGAAGGCAATACGCTTCAGTATGACTTTTCTTCGCAAGATCGGATCGTACGTGGACGAATGCCGACACTGGAAATTGTTAACGAACGCTTTGCTCGTCATATGCGAATTAGCCTATTTAACATGATGCGCCGCACCGCTGAGGTGTCTATAAATGGCGTGCAAATGATTAAGTTTGGCGAGTATGTGCATACTTTGTTTGTGCCAACTAGTTTAAATATGGTGCGTTTTAGACCTTTAAAAGGCACCGGCCTTATAACCATGGAAGCACGTTTAGTGTTTATTTTGGTTGATAACTTTTTTGGTGGTGATGGCCGCTACCATGCAAAAATTGAAGGGCGTGAATTTACCCCTACAGAGCGACGCATTGTGCAAATGTTACTAAAAATAATCTTTGAAGATTATAAAGAAGCATGGGCACCGGTAATGGATGTATCGTTTGAATACTTAGATTCTGAAGTAAACCCTGCTATGGCTAACATTGTAAGCCCAACCGAAGTGGTGGTTATTAGCTCTTTTCATATTGAATTGGATGGCGGCGGAGGGGACTTTCATATTGCTCTACCTTATTCTATGCTGGAGCCAATTAGAGAGCTGCTTGACGCGGGTGTGCAATCGGATACCGAAGACACCGATTTACGTTGGAGTAAGGCACTACGCGATGAAATAATGGACGTAGAGGTTGAGTTATCTACTCAGTTATTGGAAGTGGATTTAACGCTAAAACAAATAATGGAACTTAAAGCGGGTGATATTATTCCGGTAGAAATGCCTGAGCATATAACTGTATTTGTTGAAGAGTTACCGACATTTAGAGCTAAAATGGGCCGCTCACGCGATAGTGTTGCGCTGCAAATTAGTGAAAAAATTAAACGACCTGATTCAGTTAAATCTGAGCTGCATGTATTTACCAAAGGCGGCAAGAAAATTGATTCAGATGCAGAATTAGCAGAACTAGAAGATGATTTACACCTCTCTGACGGTGTAGACTTAGACTGGTAATTGATTAAAAGGTTAAACGTATGAGCGATGATCAAGACACTATGGATGAATGGGCAGCAGCTTTAGCCGAAGCTGAGGGTACTGATGACAGTGGCCAAGCAAAAGTAACTGAACTCGATGAATTAAGTGATGCAAAACACGAGATCAGTGGCGATGAAAAACGCAAGCTCGATACAATTTTAGATATACCTGTGACTATTTCTATGGAAGTAGGGCGCTCTAAAATTAATATTCGTAACTTATTACAATTAAACCAAGGCTCGGTGGTAGAGCTTGACCGTGTTGCAGGTGAGCCGTTAGATGTACTGGTTAATGGTACTTTAATTGCCCATGGCGAAGTGGTGGTAGTAAACGATAAGTTTGGTATTCGTTTAACCGACGTAATTAGCCAAGTAGAACGGATCAAAAAATTACGATGAGTATGGTTGTTGCTTTAACCAGCTCGGTATTTACAAAAGCAGAGCAGGTAACACCCACAGGCGATATTCTCTCTATGGTGTTATCGCTTGTTATGGTGCTGGTGCTAATTATAGTACTGGCATTTTTTGTGAAAAAGTTTAATCCAAATTTAGCAAATAGTGATGAATTTAAAGTAGTGCGTAGTTTACCGCTGGGCTCGCGTGAGCGTTTAATGGTGGTAGAAATAGACAACACACAACATTTGTTAGGGGTTACCCCGCACAGCATTAACTATTTACATAAATTAGATACACCTTTGAGTGAAAAAGAGCTACCAGAATTAGCAAAACGCTTTAGTAAGCTTTTAAATCCACAAGCAAATCAAAATAAAAAGAATTAAAATTATGACTAAATGCCTGCTTCTTATTTTTGTCATGCTGTTTGTACCAAATGTAAGTGCAGAAGGAATAGACGCACTAACCATTACCACAAATGCAGATGGCACCCAAGATTACTCGGTAACGCTGCAAGTATTGGCTATTATGACCGCGCTGAGCTTTATTCCGGCGGCTATAATCATGATGACCTCGTTTACCCGTATTATTGTAGTGCTGGCTATTTTACGCCAAGCCATAGGTTTACAACAAACCCCTTCAAATCAAGTATTGCTAGGCATGTCTTTATTTTTAAGTATTTTTATTATGGCGCCTATTTATCAGCAAGTGAACGAGCGCGCTATAGAGCCCTACCTAAGCGAGCAAGTCACTTCAATGGAAGCATTGGAGCTAGCAAAAGAGCCAATGAAAGCCTTTATGCTGTCGCAGGTGCGTATTAAAGATTTAGAAACCTTTGCCAAAATAGCAGGATACGATCAGTTAGACTCGCCAGAGGCCACGCCGTTAATTGTACTTATTCCGGCGTTTGTAACCAGTGAGCTGCAAACGGCCTTTATTATTGGTTTTATGTTTTTTATTCCTTTTTTAATCGTGGATTTAGTGGTGGCGTCGGTATTAATGGCCATGGGTATGATGATGTTATCGCCAATGATAGTGTCTTTGCCGTTTAAAATAATGCTGTTTGTGTTGGTTGATGGCTGGAGCTTAGTGATGGGAACCTTGGCAAAAAGCTTTGGTTTAGGCACATGACCTTACTTAACACTAAGCGAATTACGCACTAGGAGTACGCCGTGGAACCAGAAGTATTTGTTGATATTTTAAGTAGCGCGCTGTTTTTAGTAATTAAATTGGTTTCTGCTATTGTAGTGCCGGGCTTAATTGTGGGCTTAGTGGTTGCCGTGTTTCAGGCTGCAACTTCAATTAACGAGCAAACGTTGAGTTTTTTACCACGCTTACTTATTACTATAAGTGCGCTTATTGTTGGCGGCCACTGGTTTACCCAAGAGTTAATGGACTTTTTTACCCGCCTAGTATTACTTATTCCTGAAATTGCAGGCTAGGTATGGAATTACCGTTTGCTGTCGTTATTCAATGGTTGAGTGACTTTTTACTGCCGTTAGTGCGCATTAGCTCAATGATTATGGTAATGGCTGGCCTTGGCGCTAAAAACGTACCTACTCGTATAAAAATGGGCTTAGCAATTGTTGTTACCTTTGTTGCTGTGCCTATGCTGCCGCCTGCTACTTTTACTAATTTGTTTTCGTTTGAAATGATTTTAGTGGTTATTCAGCAAATGCTAATAGGCATTGCGATTGGCTTTGCATCTACCTTATTGTTAAATACCTTTGTGTTAGCTGGGCAAATATTGGCTATGCAAACGGGTCTTGGTTTTGCCTCTGTGGTTGACCCCTCTAATGGTTTAAGTGTGCCTGCAGTAGGGCAGTTTTATCTTATTTTAGCGACCTTATTATTTTTTGTATTTAATGGTCACCTAATGATGATTCAAATGGTGATACATAGCTTTGAAGTGCTGCCAATTGATGGTAATTGGTGGTCGGTGGATCATTACTGGGACATAGTAACCTGGGGTGGCTGGATGTTTACCACGGCGCTTGTGCTCTCACTTGCACCGCTTACCGCTATGCTGGTAATTAATATGTCGTTTGGCATTATGACCCGCGCCGCGCCGCAGCTTAATATTTTCTCTATTGGTTTTCCGTTTACTTTAGTTGCAGGGCTTATCATTATTTGGGCGACCTTAGGTAACTTTGTATCGCAGTTTGAGTTTCAGTGGCTAAAAATGGTCGAGTTAATGTGCTCATTAGTGGGCTGCTCGCCTTAGGAGGTTATTGTGTCTGAAGATTCTGGACAAGAAAAAACCGAAGAACCCACATCCAAAAAAGTAGAGGATGCCAAAAAGAAAGGCCAAATAGCGCGATCCAAAGAGTTGGGCACTATGTTTGTGCTTATCTTTTCGGCTATTTCGTTGCTCATGTACGGCCCCGAAATTGGTAAAGGTTTGTATAACGTAATGGGTAGAATGCTTAGCCTTAACCGTAACGAAACCTACGACACCACCAAAATGTTTGCCGTATGGGGCGAAGTGGCCGATGCGCTGATGTTCCCTATGGCAATGTTTGTATTTATTATTGTATTAGCTGCTTTTATTGGTAACACCATGTTAGGTGGCTTTAATTTTAGTTGGCAAGCTGCTGCGCCTAAAGCTAGTAAAATGTCGCCCGCTAAAGGCTTTAAACGTATGTTTGGCCCCCAAGCTGGGGTGGAGCTGTTAAAGTCGCTGTTAAAATTTGGTTTAGTTGCCAGTTTTGCAGTGTTTTTAATTAATACCTTTTTTGATGAAATACTGCACTTAAGTGTAGAAAGCGCCCCAGGTAATATTATTCATGCCTTAGAAATATTGGCTTGGATGTTTTTAGGCTTGTCTTGTACCTTAATTATTATTGCTGCGATTGATGCGCCATTTCAAAGTTATAATCACAATAAACAACTTAAAATGACCCTTCAAGAAGTAAAAGACGAGTATAAAAACTCAGAGGGTGACCCACAAATAAAAGCGCGAATAAGGCAAACCCAGCGGCAAATGTCGCAAAAACGTATGATGCAAGATGTGCCCGATGCCGATGTTATTGTAACTAACCCTACCCATTACTCTGTGGCTTTAAAGTACGACACCGAACGTGCCGGAGCACCTATAGTAGTTGCCAAAGGAATTGATGAAATGGCAATGCAAATTCGTAAAATAGCGATTGGTAATGAAGTGCCTATTTTAGAATCGCCATCGCTTACTCGAGCGCTTTATCATACTGCAGAAGTGGGGGAGCAAATTCCGGATCAGTTATTTACCGCAGTTGCGCAAGTATTAGCTTATGTGTTTCAGCTTAAGCGCTTTAATAAAGGGCGCGGAAAACGCCCCACCAAACTTAATAAAAAACTGCCTATTCCTGACGATTATCAGTATTAATTTAAATAACCTATAACTTGGAATAGTTATTGCAATTTCAAAGTAGTGTCAATTTTTTGAAATTGTAGGGTTATGGGATTTAAAGCGGTATTACAACAATTTAACAAAGATAAAAAAGAGTATGCCAAAGGCGTAGGTACACCATTAATGGTACTTGCTGCGCTGGGTATGGTCATTTTACCTCTTCCTCCGTTCCTGCTTGATATATTATTTTCTTTTAATATTGCCCTTGCTTTGGTGGTGTTACTGGTAACTGTATACACCATGAAACCACTTGAGTTTGGTATGTTTCCGGCTGTGTTACTAATCGCCACTATTATGCGTTTGGCACTTAACGTTGCCAGCACCCGAGTAGTATTACTTGAGGGCCACAATGGTGGTGATGCTGCCGGTAAAGTAATTGAAGCCTTTGGCTCTGTGGTTATTGGTGGTAACTATGCAGTAGGTTTAGTGGTGTTTTTAATCTTGATCATCATAAACTTTGTGGTAATTACTAAAGGTGCTGGGCGTATTTCTGAAGTGTCGGCGCGTTTTACCCTAGACGCTATGCCGGGTAAACAAATGGCAATTGATGCCGACATGAATGCGGGCTTTATTAGCGCCGAGCAAGCCCGAGAGCGCCGCGAAGAAGTAACCCGCGAAGCCGACTTTTATGGTTCTATGGATGGTGCCAGTAAATTTGTAAAAGGCGATGCTATTGCCGGTATTGTTATATTAATTATTAATATTGTTGGTGGCTTATTTGTTGGCATGATCCAACACGATTTAAGCTTTGGCAATGCCATGGAAATTTATACCTTGCTTACCATAGGTGATGGCTTAGTTGCGCAACTCCCTTCATTATTACTCTCTATTGGTACTGCTATTGTTGTAACGCGTCAAAATGAGTCGCACAACATGGGCGATCAATTTAAGAAACAACTCGGTAACGAAAAGTCGTTATTTATTGCTTCAGGCATTTTAATCATTATGGGCTTAGTACCTGGTATGCCACACGTAGCGTTTTTAAGCTTGGGCGCACTATTAGGTTATTTAGCTTACTACACTCAACAAAATAAATTAAAAGCGGCAGCAGTACTTGCAGAGGAAACCGCTAATGGCAGCACAGTAGGTACAGGCATTGCCAATAAGCAAGAGCAAAAAGAGTTAGGCTGGGACGATGTGCAGCAAGTTGATGTAATTGGTTTAGAGGTAGGTTACCGACTTATTCCATTGGTTGATCAATCCCAAGGTGGTGAATTGCTAAACCGCATTAAAGGCGTGCGTAAAAAGCTCTCTCAAGAATTAGGCTTTTTAGTGCCGCCGGTACATATACGCGATAACTTAGAACTAGACCCAAATGCATACCGAATTACCTTAATGGGCGTATCAAGTGGCGAAGGCGAACTAAAACACGGCGACGAATTGGCAATTAATCCGGGGCAAGTATTTGGTCCTATAAAAGGGATTGAAACTAAAGATCCGGCTTTTGGTTTAGATGCGGTGTGGATCAAGCCAGATCAAAAAGATGAAGCGCAATCGCTTGGTTATACCGTGGTTGATTCGGCGACTGTGGTTGCCACTCATATTAGCCAATTACTCACCAATAATGCGGCGTTATTATTAGGCCACGAAGAAGTACAAAATCTATTAGATATGCTAGCAAAAAGTCACCCAAGGTTAGTAGAAGGCTTGGTGCCTGATGTATTGCCATTAACTACCATAGTTAAAGTTTTACAAAATTTATTAAACGAAGGTGTAGCTATTCGCGATATGCGCTCAATAGTACAAACCCTTGTAGAGTATGGCCCGCGTAGCCAAGATCCAGATGTTTTAACCGCTGCGGTACGTATTTCACTGCGTCGATTAATAGTTCAAGATGCAGTGGGCATGTCTTCAGAAATCCCTGTCATAACCTTGGCGCCTGAGTTGGAACAGATGTTGCATCAGTCATTACAAAATGCAGGCGACGAAGGTGCCGGAATAGAGCCAGGACTTGCAGAGCGACTTCAAGTGTCATTAAACGAAGCGCATCAAAATCAAGAAATGGCCGGTGAACCTTCAATACTGTTAACGTCAGGAATGTTACGCACTGTGTTATCTCGTTTTGTTAAGTACACCATTCCAGGATTGCGAGTGATGTCTTATCAAGAGATACCAGACGAAAGGCAGATCAAGATTGTTAGCTCAGTAGGCCAACAATAAGATTTTAAAGGGGTTGAACCATGAAGATTAAACGTTTTTTTGCTAAAGATATGCGCACAGCACTTAAAGAAGTTAAAGATGAGCTAGGTGTTGATGCGGTTATTATGTCTAATAAAAAACTCGCAAACGGCGTAGAAATTGTCGCAGCGGTTGATTATGACAAAGCAGCCCCTAAAGCCGCCGCGCCACAACAAAGTGTGCCGCTGCAGCAGCGTACGGCACATTCTGCCCACTCGCAAAGCATGCATAACTTTGTAAAACCAGAGCCACAGCGTGCTAGACCTGAGCCACAAGCAAAAGTAGCCGACAGCTTACAAGCATTATTAGAGCGCCAGTCGCCGCGTCCACGTTCAGCAGAATTGGCTTCAATGTTTTCGCAATCAGGTATAGATACCTCAGAGCATTATCAAGAGCCGGTCGCTAAACAACGCCCTACAAATATGTTTGCGCGTGAAGAAGCCGCGCAAGCACGCCCACAAACGCAAGCTGACAGCTTAGGTTTTGATGACCTAGACCGTGATTTTGATGAATTAGACACGCCAGTTGCGCAGACACACACGACTAAAAATACCGAAAGTGAAGCAATGAGCACAATGCGTGAAGAAATGAACGCAATTCGCCAGTTATTAGAGCACCAAGTGTCGGGTTTAATGCAGCAAGATATGGCGCGCCGTGACCCAACGCGCGCATGCATGATTGACCGCTTAGTAGGCATGGGAATCGATAAAGAAGTTGCTGAGCAAATGGCTTGTTTTGTACCTGAAGATGTTCCGCGTCAGCAGGGCTGGAAAGCGCTGTTAACTATGGTTGAAGATCAGATGCAAACCACGAATAACGAAATTTTGCGCCAAGGTGGTGTTTACGCATTAGTTGGCCCAACCGGTGTGGGTAAAACCACTACAGTGGCTAAGCTCGCAGCATTAGGTGCACAAAAATATGGTGCTGATAAAGTAGCGCTAATTACTACCGATACTTACAGAATTGGTGCTTACGAGCAGCTTGCAACATATGGCCGTATTATAGGCTGTGGGGTTAAACAAGTTAAAGATGCGAACGAACTGGCTGAAGTGTTATATCATTTACGTAACAAGCGCTTAGTACTTATAGATACCGCAGGTATGAGCCAACGTGATTTACGTTTAACTGAGCAGCTAAATACCTTAATGCGTAATCAGCGTGTGGATATTCGTAATTACTTAGTATTAAGTGCCACTGCGCAAATAAATGTGTTACAAGAAACCGTAAGACACTTTAAAAAAGTACAGTTAAGCGGTTGTATTTTCACTAAACTCGACGAATCATTAAGTTTAGGCGAGATAATTAGTATTGCGATTCAAAATCGCCTGCCAATAGGGTATCTTACTAATGGTCAACGAGTACCTGAAGATATTCGAGTTGCAAATGCAGAAAAACTAGTGAAAAAAGCTGAGCAATTATATTTAAAGAGAACAAAAGTACAACATTCACGACACCAATCAGTGGCGTCGAGCACAGTAGAGATGTATGATTAACACAGTATTAGATCAAGCAAGCGGCCTGCGTAAAATGAGCAAAAATAATAATAACGGCGTTAAGGTTATCGCCGTCACTGGCGGTAAAGGTGGCGTTGGAAAAACAAATGTATCGTTAAATACTGCGATCGCTTTAGGCCAGCAAGGCAATAGAGTGTTAGTGCTTGATGCCGATTTGGGTTTAGCCAATTGTGATGTAATGCTTGGACTACGTGTTGAGCGTAATTTATCGCATGTGTTATCTGGCGAATGTGAGCTTGATGAAATACTAGTAGAAGGCCCCGCTGGGATCAAAATAGTACCAGCGACGTCGGGTTCACAAAGTATGGTTGAGTTGTCGCCTGCAGAACATGCTGGGCTTATTCGTGCTTTTAGCGAACTCAATACTGATTTTGATATATTAGTTGTTGATACCGCTGCCGGTATATCGGATATGGTGCTGAGTTTTTCTCGCGCTGCACAAGATGTTTTGGTTGTGGTATGTGACGAGCCAACTTCAATAACCGATGCCTATGCACTGATCAAAGTATTAAGCCGCGAACATGGCGTGTATAAATTTAAAATTGTTGCCAACATGGTGCGTTCATTACGCGAAGGGCAAGAGTTATTTGCAAAGCTATCAAAGGTTACAGACCGATTTTTAGATATATCAATGGAGCTGGTTGCAACCGTTCCTTATGATGAAAATATGCGCAAAGCAACACGTCGTCAAAAAGTAATTGTTGAACTGTTTCCTAGTTCTCCAGCTGCACTTGCCTTTAAAACATTAGCAACAAGAATAACAAAGTGGCCAATACCGAACCAGCCTTCGGGTCATTTAGAATTTTTCATTGAGAAACTCGTTAACGGCTAACTATGACTACATTGGTGAATAGAGCTATGGGATATGAATCAACACAAAATTTAAATATGATTGTTGAAAAGCATGCTTCATTAGTAAAAAAAGTAGCATGTCATTTAATTGCTCGTTTACCCCCTAGTGTACAACTCGATGATTTAATTCAATCAGGAATGATAGGATTAATAGAGGCGTCAAAAAACTTTGATGCCACTAAAGGCGCTAGTTTTGAAACCTTTGCGGGTATTCGTATTCGGGGCGCTATGCTTGATGAAATGCGCCGTGGAGACTGGGCTCCTCGCTCAGTACATCGTAAAAGCCGCCAGGTTATAGAAGCTATTTCAGCATTAGAAAGCAGCCTGAATCGTGAACCTACAGACAGTGAAGTTGCCCAAAAGCTTGAAATTACACTAGAGCAATATCATCATATTTTAACCGATGTTAATTCCAGTAAAATCTTGGGAATAGAAGATTTAGGTATTGATGAGGATGTTATAACACCTGTTGGGCACGATTTAGCACTAGACAAACCCTTTAATAATGTTAAAAATGAAAGGTTTAATGAATCTTTATTAAGTGCAATTAAATCCCTACCAGAGCGAGATGCAATGGTGCTTTCGTTGTACTATAACGATGAAATGAATTTAAAAGAAATTGGACAGATACTCGATGTAAGTGAGTCGCGTGTAAGTCAGATACATGGTCAGGCGATGATTAAGCTAAAAGCAAAAATCAATGACTGGATAAATTAGAAGTAAGTAAATACAGGTTTAGGCCTCACTGGAGGATGTTTTGGATAAAAACATAAAAATTCTTGTTGTTGATGACTTTTCAACGATGAGACGTATTATTAAAAACCTATTGCGTGATTTAGGGTTTACCAATGTTTTAGAAGCAGATGATGGCTCAACTGCTTTACCTATGTTGCAAAATCAATCATTTGACTTTGTAGTAACAGATTGGAATATGCCGGGCATGCAAGGTATTGACTTGTTAAGAGCAATACGCGCAGATGACAAATTAAAGCATCTTCCGGTTTTAATGGTTACTGCAGAAGCTAAAAAAGAGCAAATTATTGCAGCAGCCCAAGCAGGTGTTAATGGTTATATTGTTAAGCCATTTACTGCGGGTACATTAAAAACTAAATTAGAAAAAGTGTTCGAACGCTTAGGTTAATAAGGGGAGAGGCTTATGTCAGCACCTGCTGCGCCTCAGATTACTTTAGAGCAAGCACGTCAGCTGGTCACTTTTTTAGAAAACGGTGAGCAACATAAAGCTGATCAGTTAATTTTAGAAACTGCTTCTCAAGAACAATCATATTTGTTTGCAGAAGTAGGTAAATTAACGCGCCAGTTGCACGAGTCTTTAAAGGGTTTTGAGCTTGACACCCGCATAACAGATTTAACCACTGATGCAATTCCGGATGCTAAAAAGCGACTTAACTATGTCATAGAAATGACAGAAAATGCCGCCAACAAAACCATGGATGCGGTTGAAGCGAGCCTGCCTTTAGCCCAGCAATTAGCTGATGATATTTCGCATATCAAGCCAACCTGGGATCGGTTAATGAGCCGCGATCTTGAACTTGGTGAATTTAAAACATTGTGTCATAGCATTGATAAATTTATGAACAGCTCGCATCTTAAAACCGATGAGTTGCAAGTATTAATGACTAATGTGTTAATGGCTCAAGATTATCAGGATTTAACCGGGCAAGTAATTCGCCGTGTTATTGAGCTGGTACGCGAAGTTGAAGAAAGTTTAATTCATCTGTTAACTGCGTTTGCAGCACAAGATGAAAACGATAACCAAGAGCAACAAAAAACAGAAAACTCGATTGCCGCACAAGCATTAGCAGGCCCAGAAGGCCCTATTATTGATAAAGAATCGCGTGATGATGTTGTATCTGATCAAGACGAAGTTGATGATCTTTTATCAAGTTTGGGCTTCTAATAGGAGAGTAACTGCATGAGCTTTGAAGTCGATGAAGATATATTACAAGATTTTTTAGTTGAAGCTGGAGAAATCCTTGAGCTTTTATCTGAACAATTAGTTGAACTGGAAAATAACCCAGAAGATACTGAATTATTGAACGCTATTTTTAGAGGCTTTCACACTGTTAAAGGTGGCGCGGGCTTTTTAGCGATGTCAGAGCTGGTAGATGCCTGCCATGGCGCAGAAAACGTGTTTGACTTACTGCGCCAAAAAGTGCGAACGGTTAACTCTGAGCTAATGGATGTTATACTTCAAGCACTTGATACTATTAATGAAATGTTTGCTACGATTAAAAATCGTGAGCAACCAGAGCCTGCCGATCCTCAGTTACTCGAAATATTACATAAATTAGGTTTACCGCCCACAGAAGAAGAGCTTGGTGGTGACACTATTGCGCCAGTAATAACGCAAGATGCTAATTTAGATGATGACCCTTTTGCATTTGATGAGTTGTTTGATGCACCCAGTGCAGCAACAAACGCTACAGCAAACGATGCGCATATTGATGAAATTAGCGAAGATGAATTCGAAAACTTACTTGATGCACTTCATGGCAAAGGTAAAGGCCCTGCAATAAAAGAGTCATTAAGTAATAGCAGCGACTTAAGTGGCGATATTACCGACGATGAATTTGATAGCTTATTAGATGAGCTTCATGGAGTAGGAAGTTTTGGTGCGGTAAATAAAACTCCAAAACCTCAAGCAGCTCAAAGTCCGGCTGCTAGCACTAACGATGATGAAATAAGTGACGATGAGTTTGAAGCTTTACTAGATGAGCTGCATGGCAAGGGAGCGGCGCCAAAATCTAAAGAAAGCGCGTCAACACCTGCACCTGTAAATAAAGTTACGGCTCCTAAAGCAGCTGTAGTTAAAGTCTCACCAGTAGCAGTTGATAAAGTTAAGCAGCCACAAGCGGCTGTTGTAGCAGCAAGTGCTAATACCAATACCGCTGCGCCAGTTGCTAAAAAAGCGCCGCCTGCACAAGCTGAAACAACAGTAAGGGTTGATACTAAACGCCTTGATCAAATTATGAATATGGTGGGCGAGCTTGTATTAGTACGTAATCGTTTAGTGAGTTTAGCCACCAGTTCAGAAAGTGAATCTATGAGTAAAGCAATATCTAACTTAGATGTTGTTACAGCTGATTTGCAAGGCGCGGTAATGAAAACGCGAATGCAGCCAATCAAAAAAGTATTTGGCCGTTTTCCGCGTGTTGTTCGCGACTTAGCACGTACCTTAAATAAAGATATTAATTTATTGCTGGTTGGCGAAGAAACCGATTTAGATAAAAACCTAGTTGAGGCACTGGCCGATCCATTAGTGCATTTAGTACGTAACTCGGTTGATCATGGTATAGAAATGCCAGATGATCGTGAAGCTGCGGGTAAACCGAGAACAGGTACCGTTACGCTTTCTGCTTCGCAGCAGGGGGATCATATTTTGCTTACCATTAAAGATGATGGCGCAGGTATGGATGCTGAAAAACTAAAACAAATAGCAATTAAAAAAGGTGTGCTTGATCAAGAGCAAGCAAGCCGTTTGTCTAACACCGAAGCTTACAACCTGATATTTGCGCCAGGGTTTTCTACCAAAGAAGCAATATCTGATATTTCTGGTCGTGGTGTTGGCATGGATGTGGTTAAAACTAAAATCACCCAGTTAAATGGCTCGGTTAGCATAGAGTCAGAACTAGGTGTGGGCACTATACTTGAAATTAAAGTACCGTTAACTTTGGCTATTTTACCTACCTTAATGGTGGTAGTGAGTGAGCAAACATTTGCACTACCATTAGCAGGGGTAAGTGAAATATTTAACTTGGACCTTACTAAAACGAATGTGGTTGATGGTCAGTTAACTATTATTGTTCGTAAAAAAGCAGTGCCTTTATTTTATTTAGAGCATTGGCTAGTGAAAGGTGCCGATCGTACAAGCCGTAAAGCGCAAGGGCATGTGGTTATTGTGCAAATAGGTACACAACAAGTTGGCTTTGTGGTTGATTCGTTAATTGGTCAAGAAGAAGTGGTTATTAAGCCGTTAGACGCTTTATTACAAGGTACGCCTGGAATGGCAGGTGCCACTATTACTTCGGATGGTGGTATTGCACTTATATTAGATGTACCGAGTATGTTAAAACACTACGCAGGTAAATAATAAAGTAGACGTATACTTTATACGTCTACACAATAAAAATAAGAGAGCAAAATGGCCGTTAAAGTTTTAGTTGTTGATGATTCGAGCTTTTTTCGCCGTCGAGTGAGTGAGATTCTTGAATTAGATAGCGAGATTGAAGTAATTGGCTTTGCCGTAAATGGCCGAGATGCTGTAGAGAAAGCAGCTAGTTTACGTCCTGATATGATCACTATGGATGTAGAAATGCCGGTGTTAGATGGTATAAGTGCTGTAAAAGAAATTATGGCCAGTAACCCGACGCCAATTTTAATGTTTTCTTCGTTAACTCGCTCCGGTGCAACTGCAACTTTAGATGCACTTGATGCTGGTGCTATGGATTTTTTACCGAAAAAATTTGAAGACATTGCTCGCAATAATGAAGATGCCATTAAGCTGCTGCAAAGCAAAGTAAAAGAAATTGGCCGCCAACGTATTAGACGTGTTGCTAGCCCTAGACCCTCTAGTATAAACAAACCTTTATTTACACCTACTTCAGCGCCAAGTGCATTAGCAGCAAGGTTTGCACAAACAAATAAAACAGCAACAACAGTAGCACAACCAGAGCGAAGCTTTAATAATTCGCCAGTAACTAGTCGCAGTGCAATAGTAACAAAGCGCGCGAGTGGCAAGCACTATCAACTAGTTGCAATTGGCACATCAACCGGTGGACCTGTTGCGTTGCAAACTATATTAACTCAGCTTCCTGCTAACTTTCCGCATCCTATATTGTTAATTCAGCATATGCCTGCTGCGTTTACTCCGGCTTTTGCGGCACGCTTAAATAGTTTGTGTAAAATTCAGGTAAAAGAAGCGCAGCAAGGAGATCGACTGCAAGCAGGTGTGGCTTACTTAGCACCGGGTGGCCAGCAAATGATGATTGATGGTCGTGGGGCAAGTAGAACACTACGAGTTTTTGAAGATAACAGCGAGCGCATTAGTTACAAACCAAGCGTTGATGTAACCTTCGCCAGTGCCGCTAAAGCGTATCAAGGTGATGTATTAGCTATAGTATTAACTGGTATGGGCGCAGATGGGCGTGAAGGCGCTCGTATGCTTAAACAATCAGGGGCAACCATTTGGGCACAAGATGAAAAAAGTTGTGTTGTTTATGGTATGCCACAAGCAATTGCTAATGCTGGTTTAGCGAGCGAAAGTTTGCCATTAGATGAAGTAGCAATACGTTTAAAGACAGAGGTGGGCTGTGGATAAGCTTTCCGTACTAGGTTTACTTATTGGCTTAGGCGCCATTGCAATAGGTTACTCGTTAGAGGGCGGTGTGGTATCGGCATTATTTAACGGACCTGCGTTGATCATTGTACTGGGCGGCACATTGGGTGCTGTAATGTTACAAACATCAGCCAGTACTTTTAAAAAGATGCTAGAAATTACGCACTGGGTTTTTGTATCGCCTAAATACAATATTGAAGATGCCATAGAGCAAGTAAAAGGATGGTCACATAAAGCACGTCAAGAAGGTTATTTAGCCCTTGAAAACGAAGCGCTTACCCACCCAGATGCCTATGCTGCAAAAGGGCTTGGATTATTAGTTGATGGTTGCTCAGATCAAAAACTGCGCGATACGTTAGAAATAGATTTACTGTTAGAGCGCGAACGTCTGCTAGAGGCAAGTCGTGTTTATGAAGCTATGGGCGGTTATAGTCCGACCATAGGTATTTTAGGGGCCGTGCTTGGTCTTATTCAGGCAATGTCGTTTATTACAGATCCGCAAAAGCTTGGAGCCGGTGTTGCCACTGCCTTTATAGCAACTATTTATGGCGTGGGTTTAGCTAATTTATTATTTTTACCTATGGCTAATAAGTTAAAGCAACGGGTTGAGCAAAAAATGCTTTATCACGAAATGCTTGCCGAGGGCGTAATTGCAATAAGCCAAGGCGAAAGCCCAGTAAGCATTGAATTAAAGCTTGAAGCCTATCGGGTTGACCGCCCAAATGTCGTGGTTGAGTAGCAGCTATTATGTTACGTCGTCGCTTGCGCAACACCACTACTAAAAGTCAACACACAGAACGTTGGCTGGTGTCTTATGCTGATTATATGACGATTATGTTTGCCTTTTTTGTGGTTTTGTACGCAATAGCAATTAACAAAGAAGAGAAATTTCAAGTGCTGTCCGATTCGATTGGTTATGTATTTGATAAGTCAGCCCGTCAACATTCGCAGCAAGGAACTGGGGTAAATGGCGACGCAATATTGACAGACAGAGTAACCCCAGAGCAAGAAGTGCTCTACGGCGAAAGTATTTTAAAAGAAGAACACGGGCCAAAGCTGCTGGACGGACAAAGCGATACCAGTAATATTGAGCAAAAACACCTTGGCAAACCACTCGATAGTTTGTTGGCTAAGCTGCAATCGTCATTAATAGATGAAATACGCGATGGTGAAGCAAGTTTAGAACTCAGCCAAGATTGGCTGATCATTGAGCTTAGTTCTGGCATGCTATTTTCAAGTGGCAGTAGTGTAGCGCAAGTTCGAGCTAAGCAAGTTGTTAAAATAATTAAAGATATAATTGCTCCGGTAGATAACTATATTAGAGTACGCGGCTATACTGACAACCAAACCATAGGTAATGAAATGTACCGCTCGAATTGGGAGTTGTCGGTGGCGCGTGCAACAGCCGTTTTAGTTGAGCTTGAAAGGCTAGGTATAAATTCAGCGCGAATGGCGATTGAGGGATATGGTCAATATTCTCCTTTTGCCACTAACGATACTAAGCAAGGGCGTGCTGAAAATCGCAAAGTAGTTATTGCCCTATCTAAATATGGGTTGCCACCAACAGCAGAAGTAGTAAGCGTTGAGCCGCAACAAGTAGTCGTTAAACCTGAGCCTGAAGCAGAATTACCCTCTGACGATAATACAATAAAAATAATTCGTTTACCCCATGGCGGTATTCGTATATCGACTCGAAATGAACTGTAATTAGGATGCAATGTGAAGATTTGGACTGTAGCAAATCAAAAAGGTGGAGTAGGGAAAACCACAACCGCGGTTAGCCTTGCAGGTATTTTAGCATCTCAAGGTAAGCGCGTATTATTGATTGATACCGATCCTCATGCCTCATTAACCTATTACTTTGGCATTGATTCTGAGGATTTAGAGGTTAGCGTATACGATATTTTTGTACGCGGAACTAGCATGCAAAGCGAAGAAATACTCCAAGCATTATGTCCATCTAGTATTGAAAACTTAGATATATTACCCGCCACTATGGCTATTGCTACCCTAGATAGAAGTATGGGCAATAAAACCGGCATGGGATTAATATTAAAAAAAGCGCTTGCAAAAATAAGCGAATATTACGACTATGCAATCCTCGATTGCCCCCCAGTACTTGGCGTATTAATGGTTAATGCGCTAGCTGCGAGTGAACGCATTTTAGTGCCGGTACAAACCGAGTTTTTAGCGCTAAAGGGGCTCGACAGAATGATGCGTACTATGCAGTTAATGCAAACATCTCAAGCTAAAAGCTATGAATATACTATAATTGCCACCATGTACGATAAGCGCACGAAAGCCTCGTTAGAGGCATATAAAACACTGCAAAATACTTATACTGATAAAGTGTGGCCGGGCGTTGTTCCGGTAGATACCAAATTTAGAGACGCCAGTTTAGCGCAACAAGTTCCAAGTGAATTTTGTCCACGGTCTCGCGGGGTATATGCCTACAAGGCATTGCTCGATTATTTAATAGAACAAGGTTAATCAATGAGTAAGCAATTATTTGCTAATGAAAAAGTAATGACTCAATATCTAGGCGCGTTATTGTGCGAAGACGAGCCTGTAGATAATCTTGAACCCGTTGCAAAATTACTTGAGCAAGTAACGGATAAAAAAACTGAACACCCAGATTTAGAAGCGCAGAGCACACAAAGTACGCCAGTATTTGAGCAAGTTGTGCCAGAAATTATTAAAAAGCCGATAGCGCAAGAAGTCAAAGCCCTAGTTACCTCTGCTGAGCAAACACTGTCGGCCGAGCAAATATTAGCCGAACAAAGCCAAGCTGATTATTTTGACGGGCAGTTTCAAGCCTTATTTTTTGAAGTGGCAGGATTAACGCTAGCTGTGCCGCTTAAAGCGTTAGGCGGTATACATGAATTAAGTGAAGTAAATCATTTATTTGGTAAACCAAAGTGGTTTAAAGGCGTTATGCTCAATAGAGATGAAAAACTTAATGTGGTTGATACCGCACGTTGGGTTATGCCAGAGAAGTATGACGAAAAGTTAGAGGCGTCACTTAACTATAAGTATTTAATTACACTAGGCGACAGTCAGTGGGGATTATTGGCAGAAAAGCTAATAAATAACATTACATTGAGTAAAGAAGATGTAAAATGGCGTACAAACCAAAGTAAGCGCCCATGGCTTGCCGGTGTTATTAAAGAAAAAATGTGCGCTTTAATAGATGTAAATAATTTAAATGCATTATTAGAGAAAGGCCTAGACAGCCGTCAGTAGTAATGACCATTACGGGGAAACAGCATGAACCAAGATAAGTTACTGTCAGCAAATAAAAATGCAGATAATAATGATGAAATACTACAGTGGGTAACGTTTAAGTTAGAAGACGAAACTTACGGTGTTAACGTAATGCAAGTGCAAGAAATATTACGCTACACTGAAATAGCCCCTGTACCTGGTGCACCTTCGTACGTGATTGGTATTATTAACTTACGTGGCAATGTGGTTACGGTTATTGATACTCGTGCCCGTTTTGGTTTAGCCGGTACGGATGCAACAGATAATTCGCGAATTTTAATTATTGAAGCTGAAGAGCAAGTTATTGGTATTTTAGCCGACAGCGTATCTGAAGTGGTTTATTTGCGAAGCTCAGAAATAGACAGTGCGCCGAATGTAGGCACAGAAGAAAGCGCTAAGTTTATTCAGGGTGTGTGTAATCGCGAAAACGAGTTACTTATTTTAGTTGATTTAAATAAGCTACTTAGTGACGACGAATGGGATGAGTTGAGCGATTTATAAGCTTTACTACTAAAAATTATGTTATTACTCAGTTTAGCAATTATAGCGTTAGCTGTTGCCCTTATAGCATTGGCGATGATCATTCTATTTAAAAGCAGCTATGCAAGTGAGCTTACCTCTCAGCTGCAGCAATTTAAAGACTCGGCTGAGCAAATTAATATTTTACGCAGTGAGGTACAAGAGTTGCGCACTGGGTTATTAAGTATTGGTAAGCGAGTACTTGAAGTTGAACAGCAAAATGAAGAGCTAACTCAACAACAAGCAGCGCAAAAGTATGACGATCCAGATGCAAAAATTTATTCTCGTGCTGTAAAAATGGTTGAACTTGGAGCTGATTTAGAAGAAGTAATTCGTGAATGCGAATTACCTAGAGCAGAAGCAGAACTGCTGTTTTCATTGCATAAACAAAAAGGCGCTTAGCGTCTTTTTTGCTTTTTAATGCTGTTAAAGCTACGCCTTAATATTTAACTTACCTTGAAAGTCTTGCCAGCCTGGCGGAAATTGCCCTCTTAATACATACGAAAATGCAATTAGCTCAGCAATTACATAATACAACTCTTTAGGTATTTCTTCCCCAAGCTCTAAGTGTGATAACGTTTTGGCTAATGCTTCATCTTGATGGATCATAATGCCTTTTTTTTCAGCCGCTGCTATTATTTCATCAGCTAATTTGCCAAAGCCCTTGGTACTTACCATAGGCGAGTTTCCGGCTGCATATAAAAGCCCAATCGCAGATTTGTTGTTGGCTGAGTCACTCATTTTTATACCTTAATATTAATAATGGCATGCGATTTATAAAAAGCTTGATGGCTTGCATCGCCTTGCTTTAAAGTAAGATCACCTACTTGCAAACCATGCTTGGCTAATTTTGATCTTAAATTATCAAGATGCGGATGAGCCATAGCGGTCACTTCTTGGCTTGATGCAAATAACTGGCAATCAAGTGCTTTATCCATTAATTCGGCAGTAATTTGTAACTGACCAAGCTGTGCATAATCAAAGTTTAACCTAACAAACCAGACATTTTTTTCTGCTAGCTTATCGCCACTGGGCTTTTTATATTGGCCTAATGTTATTTCTGTTTGCGCCGCTTCTGGCGGTAATTTCATTGGTAATAAAAAGTTTACCAAGGGGTTTGAGTCGGCTAGCTGATTAGCAGGGGTAACATTTACTTGGCCAAGGGTATTTTTAACTTGTGTTAACTCCCCCGCAAGTGCTTGCACTTGGCTTTGTTGCAGTTGCTCAAGTAATTTAGCACCAGAGTTGCCGGTTTTAAATGTGGGTAATAACACCTGCAGTAGTGCATCTAAGCCGGTTTGATTATTAATGCTAATAGGTGTAGTTGTTTGGCTAATAATAGGCGCGGCTAAAATGCTTACTGCAAGTTGCTCTAATCCCTTACTAAAACTGCTTTGCAACGTGTCGTTTGTCAGTTGCGTTGGTTGTAATGTGGCAAGAATTTCGCGCTGTATAGCTGTTGGGTGTAAATTATTACTAGAAACCATCCGATTAAATGCCTGATTTACGAGGCGCGTTAAGTCGGCTGGTTGCTGCGATAACTGCTGTGCAATATCTGCTATTTTGCTGCTTAAAAGCGGCGTGTTATTGGGTGTGTTTATTGCGCTAGCTGCACTGAGTTGGTTTAGCAGTGGAGCGAGTAATTTAGCTTCTAAAGGGTGTAATTGATTTTGCGAACTTAGTTTGCCATTGCTCGTTGTTGCAAAGAGCATGCTTGTTGGCAACTGCCATAGGCTAACACTTGATTTAATTAATTGGGTTAACTGCACTAAAGGTGGCAACTGGCTAGGTTGCTGGTTTAACTGCTCGGTGACATTTAGTTTATTAATACCTGTTGTCGTTTGATTTATAGCGGCAAAAGGTTTGTTTTCGAAGTATTTTACTGCATCACTTATACGCGTTTTTAGTTCACCAAAACCACTTTTTAACCAAGAATCAATAGGGCTGTTATTAGCCGCTATTAATGGACTAGTAGGGTTATTTAAATTGCTTGTTGATACGCTGCTTTGCTGCGCCGAAATTAGTTGATTAAACGGTTTTGTGAACGAGTTTTTAAGTATGACAGTGGTACTGTTTATATTAGTTTGAATTAACAGTTTGTTGGCTTGGCTGCTCAAGTTTACGTTTGTTACGGTATGCGAAAGTTGGTTAAGTTGATTATTGTTTATATTAAGCTTAAATGAACCTGCTTGTTGTGCATGCGTTAAAGTTGCAAATTTAGGGGTTGCTTGTAGCTGTGCATTTGGCAAATTTTGCGCAAGTAAACTTGCTAGTTTTGCTTGAGTTATGGGGTGTGTATGCACGGATTCAGCAAAGCGATTGATAACGTCTAGCTGCGCGCCTTTATTATTAGTGCTAATTATTATTTTTAATGGTTGCTCGGCGGCCAGTAGTTGCGCTACCTCTTTATTAATTGCAATGCTGGCATTAAGCTTTTCAATTACCAGCTTGGGTGTAGGCGTTAATACGACCTGCGCCGGCATAGGATTATTTTGTAACTCGCTTCCGGTATTTATATAATTTAAAAATTGCTGTAATTGCACCGGTTGATTAAGTGTAAGCCTTGTATTGTTGGGGGTAATTGCAAGTGACTTGCCCTCGTTACTGAGCTGTATGCTCGCACTGGCTATTTTGTCTAAGTTTTTTGGCGCAGTTGTAATACCAAGCCTGAGAGTTTGCCAGTGCTTATTTATTAATACATCTAGGGTAATCGATTCTTTAGAAAACTGAATGTTTTTTGCCGCAAGCATCTCGCCAGGAAGCGAGGTTAAGTTATGCTTAGGCGCATTAGAGGTTAGGTTATTAACCAATGAATTAGATAATGTAATTTGCGTAGGTGTATTCATTATTTTAAATCAAGTTTTCTTTATTTTTAGTGAATCGATTTTAAAGCAATATTCGTATTACCCTATCATTATGATAGACTAACGCCTAATTTTTGGCAGAGAGAATCGTCATCTTGTTACACATTAAGTCCGTCACCTGCATCAAGCAAGAACGTTGTTTGTTTGCGGATCTTAATTTTAGCCTTAATAGCGGCCAAATCATGCAATTAGCAGGTGCTAATGGTGCTGGTAAAACGTCTTTATTACGTATTATAGCGGGCTTTTCTATGCCTGATGAAGGCGATATTTTGTACCTTAATCAGTCGATTAAAAAGTACTATGAAGAGTACGCCAGAGATCTATTATTTATAGGCCATAAAACCGGGGTTAATGTGCAGCTCAGTGCGCTTGAAAACGTTAAACATTGGTTGGCAATTAATGGCTACACTAATGAAGGTGATTTATACCCTTTATTAAGTAAGCTTGGCTTAGTAGGCCTTGAAGATGTACCGGTTAGAACGCTCTCTGCTGGGCAGCAACGCCGTGTTGCGTTAGCTCGATTATGGTTAAGTGAAGCTAAGCTATGGATTTTAGATGAGCCATTTACAGCACTTGATAAAAGTGGTGTTGCCTTTTTACAGCAACGTTTTGTTGAGCATTTAAAAAATGGCGGAGCTATATTGCTAACCACACATCAAGATTTAACGGCTCATTTTAGCAACCTACAAACACTCACTTTGGAGTATCGTCACTAATGACCCGACAACACTCCTATTGGTTACTTTTTAAAGCCGTGTTTAGTAAAGATGTTAAACTTGCTTTTCGTCAGCGCGCTGAAATTATCAATCCTATTTTGTTTTTTTTAATTGTTATTTCATTATTTCCGTTAGCTATTGGGCCAGAGCCCGGTCTACTGGCAAGAATGGCGCCGGGTATAATTTGGGTGGCTGCTTTACTCTCTACTATGTTGGGCTTAGACAAGCTGTTTAGAGATGATTATAACGATGGCTCACTTGAACAACTTATTGCATCGTCGTATCCGTTATCGTTAACTGTGTTGGCTAAAGTAGCCGCGCATTGGGTGATCACTGGGCTTCCTTTAGTATTAATGACCCCACTGTTTGCACTACTATTGAATTTAGATAACACAGCATTAATGGCTACGTTACTAACGCTATTATTAGGTACGCCTTTGTTGAGCTTTATTGGCGCAATTGGGGCTGGGCTTACTGTAGGATTACAAAAAGGCGGTATTTTAATGAGTTTATTGGTGTTGCCTTTGTATATTCCGGTTTTAATTTTTGCAACGTCAGCTATCGATACCAGTACTATGTCGCTGGATTATAGTGGGCAGCTTGCCATTCTTGGCGCTATGTTAGTTATTGCTATTATTAGTGCGCCAATCGCCATATCGTCAGCATTAAAAGTGAGTGTAAGTTAATATGTGGAAGTGGTTACATCCCTATGCTAAAGCAGAGCGTGCATATAAATTATGCAATACGTTATTGCCTTATTTTACCGTAGTTACGGTTATTAGTATGTTAGTTGGTTGGGTATGGGGGCTTGGTTTTGCACCTGCCGATTACCAACAAAAAGACAGCTACCGTATCATTTTTATTCATGTGCCTTCGGCTATTTTATCTATGGGTGCTTATTCATCAATGGCAATTGCTGCCATTATTGCGCTGGTTTGGCAGTTACGAAACGCTGAACTTGCAGTTATTGCAATTGCGCCTGTAGGGGCATGCATTACTGCGATTGCACTTATAACCGGTGCAGCATGGGGCAAACCTATGTGGGGCGCTTGGTGGGTGTGGGATGCGCGCTTAACCTCAGAGCTAATTTTATTATTTTTATATTTGGGTGTGTTGTCTTTGTACCATGCCTTTGAAGATAAAAAGGCAGCGGGTCGTGCCGCTTCTATTTTGGCTATCGTAGGGGTTATTAATTTACCTATTATTCATTACTCTGTTGAGTGGTGGAACACCCTACACCAAGGAGCGTCAATAACTAAGCTAGATACCAAAGCAATTGATCCCAGTATGTTTTGGCCATTAATGGTAAACATTTTGGCGTTTGCGGCTTTTGTTGGCACTGTTACTTTAATTCGTCTTAAAAATGAAATATTACAACGTGAAAAGCATCGCCCATGGGTGCGCCAGTTGTTAACTAAGAGGTAGTTATGCAGTTTGACTCATTTTCTGATTTTATTGCAATGGGAGGCTATGGATTTTATGTGTGGCTTTCTTTTGGTACATGCGCACTTATTTTATTAGGTATTTTATTTAGTTCACTCAGAGAGACTAAACATATTATGGCATCGATAGAGCAACAAATAGCGCGAGAAGTTCGTATTAAAAATGCTAAGCAGGAGCAAATATAATGAACCCAAGACGTAAAAAACGCCTTTTAGTTATTGTTGCAGTGCTGTTTGGCATTGGTGCCTCAATAGGCTTGGTACTGTATGCATTACAAGAAAACATTAATTTATTTTATACCCCAAGTGAGCTTGTTGACGGTAAAGGCGCCAATAAAGAAAAACCACAAATAGGCCAAAAGCTACGCATTGGTGGCATGGTTGTACCAGGTTCGGTAGAGCGCAATGAGCAAAGTTTAAAAGTAAGCTTTACTTTAGTTGATACAGGCCCAACCGTGGTAGTGCGTTATCAGGGGATTTTGCCTGACCTATTTCGCGAAGGCCAAGGCATAGTTGCACAAGGTGTACTTGTAGAGCCCAATGTAATAGAAGCATTTGAAGTACTTGCTAAGCATGATGAAGAATACATGCCTGCTGAAGTAGCAGAAGCGTTAAAAGGAATTAAACACGAGAAACCTAAATACAACCTAGATAGTGGTAATTAATAATGATCCCAGAACTTGGTTATTTTTCTTTAACGCTTGCCATGGTGCTAAGCGTTTTGTTATGTGTTTTTCCGCTGTGGGGGGCACATACCGGTAATTTACGTTTAATGCGTGCTGCTCCTTCGTTAGCGGTAGGGCAATTTGTATTTGTATTTATTTCGTTTGCCGCCCTTATTTATGCCAGCCTTACAAATGACTTTACAGTTGCGTATGTGGCGTATAACTCAAGTAGCTCTTTGCCTTGGTATTATCAAATAACCTCGACCTGGGGTGGGCATGAAGGCGCTATTTTATTGTGGTTATTGATGCAAGCTGGTTGGACAGCTGTTGTTGCACTGCGCTCTAAAGCACTACCTTGGGTATTGCGTGCTCGTGTACTTGGTGTGCTTGGCTTTTTAGGTGTTGGCTTTATGATGTACACCTTATTGCTTTCAAGCCCATTTGAGCGTTTATTACCTTATTTTCCGGTAGAGGGGCGCGACTTAAATCCGCTGCTACAAGATCCGGGTATGATCATACACCCGCCGTTACTTTATATGGGTTATGTAGGACTATCTGTAGCGTTTGCTTTTGCAATTGCGGCACTTTTAACTGGCAAGCTAGATAATACTTGGGCCAAATGGTCTCGTCCTTGGACTATGACCGCGTGGGGCTTTTTAACTTTAGGTATTACCATAGGAAGTTGGTGGGCGTATTCAGAACTTGGCTGGGGCGGCTGGTGGTTTTGGGATCCAGTAGAAAATGCATCTTTAATGCCTTGGTTAGTAGCAACAGCACTTTTACATTCATTGAGTGTGACAGAAAAACGTGGTGTATTTAAATCATGGACAGTACTGTTAGCAATTGCAGCATTTTCACTTAGCTTACTGGGCACCTTTATTGTGCGCTCAGGTATTATTGTATCTGTGCATGCTTTTGCAACAGACCCTGATAGAGGCTTATTTATACTGGCCTTTTTAGCTATTGTTGTTGGCGGTGCATTAGCACTTTATGGCATGCGCGTATCGCAAGTGCGAAGCGAAGGGCGTTACAAGTTAGTATCGCGCGAAGTAGCACTGTGGCTAAATAATATATTCTTAGTGGTTGCTACTTTAATTGTATTACTAGGTACTTTATTGCCTATGGTACACAAAGAAATGGGCTTAGGTAGCATTTCAATTGGCGAACCATTTTTTAATAAAATGTTTGCAATACTGTTAGTGCCATTTGCTATTTTAATGGGTATTGGGCCGTTTTTACGCTGGAAGCAAAATAAATGGGCGTTTTTACAAAACAAAATACTAATGGGTGTATTAGTCAGCATTATTATTACCTTTGCTTGGTTATTTTCTAGCTATGATGTGATTGCACCGCTTACCTTATTAGCAACCACGTTAGCTGTATGGATTGTAATTACAACAGGTATTGATTTGTATAGTAAAGTTACCGTACATAGCACCTTTAAAGAAGGCTTTAAGCGCTTAGGTTTAGGTTATTGGGCTATGGTACTTGGCCATATAGGTATTGCCTTTGTAATTGCTGGCGTAACCCTTACTTCGGCATACTCGGTTGAGCGCGACGTATCAATGAAACCAGGTGATACAGTGCAGCTTAATCAGTATCAATACCGCTTTGAAGGAGTGAAAAATGTTCGCGGAGCTAATTACAGTGGCCATGCGGGTGTTGTATCGGTATTAAAAAATGACAAGCTAGTTACTCAGTTACATGCCGAAAAACGCCGTTACGATATTGGCATGCAGTTTATGACAGAAGCAGCAATTGATGCAGGCTTCACACGCGATTTATACCTAGCGTTAGGTGAGCAATTAAGCGAAGGCGCGTGGTCATTACGAATTTATCATAAGCCATTTGTGCGTTGGATGTGGATTGGCGGTATATTAATTTCGTTAGCAGGGTTTGTAATTTTATTTGATAAACGCTATCGCACCTCATCGCCTCAATCAACAAAAGAAACAGCGGAGAGCGAAGCATGAATCGTAAGCTTTTAGCTATAGCACCGTTACTGGTTTTTGCTTTTATTTGTGTGTTTTTATTCCAAGGGTTATTTGCTAACCCAAGGGAAATACAAACAGGGCGATTAGGGCAATCTATGCCAGAATTTAGCCTGCCAGATCTAATGCAAGATAATAAGCAATGGAGCAATGAGCAGTTAAAAGGTGAGGTTTATTTATTAAATGTATGGGGTACCTGGTGCCCTACATGTTTAGCAGAGCTAGGCTACTTAACTAAATTGCGCGAGCAAGGCGTTAAAATTATAGGCTTGTACTATGTGCAAGGTTACGATGCCGATTTTGACGGGCCATTTGATATGCAAGCACTGCGTAGTGACGTAACCAATATGCTAACGCGTGCTGGCGACCCATATCAGTTTAATATTTTAGATTTACATCGCACACTGTCGTTAGATTTAGGTGTGTCGGGTGCGCCAGAAACTTTTTTAGTTGATAAAAGCGGCACCATTTTGTTGCACCATACCGGTGATATAAATCCGCGAGTGTGGCGTGCTAAGTTTGCACCAATTATGCAGGAGCTCAAATAATGAAGTGGTTGTTATTAACCCTTAGCCTTTTTGTCAGTATGGGGGCGCTTGCTCAGCAAGACCGCTACCAATTTGACAGTAACGAGCAAGCGGTTCGCTTTGAAGAGCTAACCAAAGAGCTACGTTGCCCTAAGTGTCAAAATCAAAATATTGCCGACTCTGATGCGGTAGTAGCAAAAGATTTACGCGAGCGAGTATTAGCTTTAGTAAAAGATGGTAAAACGAAAGACGAAGTAATAGATTATATGATCGATCGTTATGGCTACTTTGTACATTACGATCCACCAGTAACCCCTGCAACTTTAGTGCTGTGGGTTTTACCGGTATTGATTGTAATTTTTGGTTTTGGTTTTATTGTTATTCGCCAACGCAAAGCATCGGTAAAACAAAGCTGGAGCAACAACGACGAAGCAATGTTAGTTAAATTAATTGCTAAAAATAAACGTCAGGAGCAAAGTTAAATGATTTTAATGTGGGCGTCTTTTGCTTTACTCACACTTATTGCACTGTTGTTTGTGATGTTGCCTTTTTTAAAAAAAGAGCGTGTTAAAACCATTACGCACAATGCGAACGCAGAACTTATTAGTATTTATGAACAGCGTTTAGTTGAGCTACAAAACGACTTAGAAAACCAGCGAATTGATGCACAAAATCACAGTGAGTCAGTGATCGAGCTCAAACGTCGCTTACTCAATGAGCTCTCTCCAGAAAAGTCACTTAATAGCCGTGGTAATAATCGTATTTTTGCCTTAACAGGCGGTGCGTTTGTGATTGCCCTAACCGGTATTTTTTACTCTATGACCGGTAATCAGCAGCAAATATCGGCTTGGCACGATGCTATGGATAACTTGGCAGAGTACGGTGAGCGAGCTGTTATGCAAAAAGGCGAGCCGCTGAGTGAAAACGAGCTGCAAGCATTTGCATTGGCACTGCGAACTAAGCTTAACCAAACGGGGGATGACGAAATTGCCTGGATGTTACTGGGCCGTGTGGCTATGTCATTGAACGAATTTGATATGGCGCAGCAGTCGTTTGATAAAGCGTTGCAAATGAATCCTGCTAATATGCAGGTGCTTATTAGTTACAGCCAAGTGCTGTTACTTGAGGGCAGTGAGGCAAGCATGACACGTGCTGCAGGTATGCTTTCAAAAGTACTGCAAGAAGAGCCGCAAAATTTAGATGCTATTTCTTTATTAGCACTCATTGCTTACGAACGTAAAGATTGGGTACAAGCAAAAGCAGCGTTTGAAGTATTACTTGCCAGTATGGATAAAGCAGATACCCGCTATAATATGATTGCGCAGCGTATTAGTGAGATTGAACAACAACAAGCACAAAATGTTGATGTTACAAAGAGTGCAGCAATTAAAGTGACAGTAAATGTAAGTACAGAGCTTAAAAATAAACAACCTGAAAACGGAATTTTATTTGTTTTTGCAAAAGCGTTAAATGGCTCTCCAATGCCACTAGCGGTTGTTAAGCTTAACGAGTATCAATTTCCTATTACAGTTGAACTAAGTGATGCAAACTCTATGGTTGCAGGATTAAACTTGTCAAGCGCAGAAGATATAGTTATTACTGCACGTATCTCTAATGATGACTCAGTAATGCCAAGTAGCGGTGAGTTAGAAGGGCATTCAGCAGCATTAAAACGTGAAAGTACCCGTCAGTTGCAACTGCAAATAGACACATTAATACCTTAAGGATACGCGATGTTAAAACATGGTTTAATTTATATAGTTTTGTTAGTGCTGGCCGGGTGTGCACAAGTACCTGATAGCCAAAAGGACGAGCGCGATCCACTACAAAATATTAACCGCCCAATATACGACTTTAATATGGATGTTTTAGACACATACATACTAAGACCGGCCGCCGTAGGGTATATCACGGTGACCCCTGTACCAGTGCGTCAAAGCTTAGTGCATTTTACCAATAATATTAGTGCGCCGGTAGATATGATCAACGCCGGTTTACAGGGTAAACCAGGTAATGCCAGTGTTAGCTTAGCACGTTTTTTAGTTAACTCGACCGTAGGTGTTTTTGGTTTATTTGATGTGGCCAGCTCATTAGGTCTAGAACATGTAGATGAGGATTTTGGGCAAACATTAGGTGTATGGGGTGCAGGTGATGGTGCTTACTTGATGCTACCTGCTATGGGGCCTTCTACAGCGCGTAACTTAACCGGCGATGTAGTTGATAACTTTGTTTTACCTAAAATAGCGTTAACTACACCACAAACAATTTTAGTGTTTGCGTTAAAAGCTGTTGAGGCCCGTGCATCACTAATTGCGCAAGAAGGTTTATTGAACGATTCACTAGACCCTTACTTATTTATTAAAGATATTTATTTTCAACGCCAATTATACGAACTTTACGACGGTAACCCGCCAATCAAAGAAGAGCCTGATGACTTTGATGAAGATTTTTTAGAAAGTTTGTAAACCTATTAAAAACGCCAGCAATGCTGGCGTTTTATTTTCTCATTAGTGATTAGAAAGTTGTTATTAAACATTGCTCATTAACTGCATTTGCTCGTTCACCCAGCTAATTGCTTCGTGGTAAGCATCGGGTACTTTATCATTTAAACCAAGTTGTTGGCTGATCTGATTAGCTGCCAGCCAGTTGCCTTGCTCATAAAACTTAACCAAGTTTAAGTAGCTTGCAAGCAAGCCCTCATCATTAAGTAAAGCGGCTTTAATCTCATTAGATAATGGCAGCTTTTGCATCACACTTTGCATGCTTTCATCTAAAATAGCATCCATAAGCGACATCATGCCGGTTAAAAAAACCATTCCTGTGTCTTTAAACTTACCATGCGAAATAGCCAGTAACTCACTAAAACGCGCCCGAGTGAGCGATAACCTAATTAGCTCCATAGGCTTATCTGTTGAAACTTGCGCTGCAAATAATAAAGATAAAAGCTTTTTAATTTCATTGGCACCAAGGGTGATAAGCGCTTGTTTTATTGTGCTTATTTTTGCACGTCTAGCAAATGCTGCAGAGTTTGAATAACGCAGTAACTTATAAGATAGATTTACATCTCGCTCAAATATATCGGTGATCTTTTTTAGATCCATATCAAGCGTTGAGGTCTCATAAAGTAGTTCGGCTAATGTCATACCAGAGGGGGGAAGCGCTTTACTTTGGATCATCTCTGGTTTTGAAAAGAAAAACCCTTGAAAATAATCAAAGCCAAGTTCCAATGCTTGGTTATACACCTCATGGGTTTCAACTTTTTCAGCAAGTAATTTTAGATGTGGATAAGGTTTTAAATCATCAATAATTGTTTTAATTGTTTCTATATTACAGGTTAAAAAGTCAATTTTTATAATATCAATAAATGGATAAAAGTGGCGCCACACAGGTTGATGAATGTAGTCGTCTAAGGCTAATGTATAACCTTTTTCTTTTAAGTCTTTAACAATAGCAAGTAAACGCTTACCAGGTTGCACCGTTTCGAGTATCTCTACCACCACAGCGTCTTTACTCAGTAAAGTAGGGTAGCCTTTTAGTAAAGTTTCTAGAGTAAAATTGATATATGCTGGTTTATTGTCAGTTAAATCCTCAAGGCCAAAATTAAACTGGCTGCCTTCTATTAGGCGTGTTGTTGCCTCATCTCCATCTATATCGGGAAACACGTTATTTACACCATCACGAAATAGTAATTCATAGCCAATAAGCTTTTTATCGCGATCTAAGATCGGTTGGCGTGCAGCGTAAAAGTACATAAAAAATTCCGTATAGATAAAAAATAACTATTGATTGTAACAATATATGGCAAAACATTAAAAATAGCATGATGTAAATAAGCTTATCTTAGATTAATAACATACTTTTAATAAGTTACAGAGGTTTTGATTTAAATATATACGCTTTGTTTGTTTTTAATTCACTAAAGTTGACATGTTGGAATTTTAACTATTACCCATGCTATAGTGACAGAGAATGGTTTTTATCCCAATACTGTCTTAACTATAATATTTTAAGAGTCATTATTTGGATCAAAAGCCTGTTGCAATTTATTAGTGGAGGCGAGTTTGGAAACAGGAATGATTATTTCACTAGCATTATACTTTGTTGTAATGCTAGGTATAGGATTGTATGCATTTAAGCAATCAACCAGCGATGTTTCAGGTTACATGTTAGGGGGCCGTAATTTATCACCAAGTGTTGCTGCGCTATCTGCAGGTGCATCTGATATGAGCGGTTGGTTACTTATGGGCCTTCCCGGCGCTATGTATCTTTTTGGTTTGAGTAAGGTTTGGATTGCGATTGGTTTAGTACTTGGTGCTTGGGCAAATTACTTCTTAGTTGCACCTAGGCTTCGTGTTTACACTGAAAAAGCGAATGATTCAATTACGATCCCGGATTATTTTGCAAATCGCTTTGCGGACAATAAGAATATATTACGTGTTATTTCAGCTATTGTTATTATTGTTATTATTGTTTTCTTCACACTTTATACCTCATCTGGCGTGGTTGCTGGTGGTAAGTTATTTGAAAATTCATTTGGAATGAGCTATGAAGTTGGCCTTTATGTTACTACTGGCGTTGTAGTACTTTATACGCTTTTTGGTGGTTTTTTAGCGGTAAGTTTGACCGACTTTGTACAAGGTTGCATTATGCTTATTGCGCTATTAGTAGTACCAATAGTAACGTTTACTATGCTTGATCACCCAGTAATGGAAACGCTCGCTAATGCAAGCTATGACCTGTTACTTATCTCGCCAAAGGCCAGTGAAGTTCACTCTCTAAATATGCTAGATTGGTTTGCTGGTGGCTCTACCATCGCAATTATTTCTGCGTTAGCTTGGGGCTTTGGTTACTTTGGTCAGCCTCATATTATAGTACGCTTTATGTCGGTACGTTCAGTTAAAGATATTCCAGCAATGCGACGCATTGGTATGTCTTGGATGACATTATCTGCAATAGGCGCAGTACTAACTGGTTTATTTGGGGCAGCCTTCATACTAGAAAATGAAATGCCGATAAATGATAAAGAAACAATATTTTTAGTGCTATCTGAATTGGTTTTTCATCCATTGATTGCTGGCTTTTTATTAGCAGCTATTTTAGCGGCTGTAATGAGTACTATCTCTTCACAATTGCTAGTGTGTTCAAGCTCGTTAACTGAAGACTTTTATAAAATATACCTGCATCGCGAAGCCTCTCAAAAAGAGCTGGTTTTTGTTGGGCGTATTAGTGTGGCATTAGTTGCTATGTTTGCTATTTACTTAGCTTACGATAGAGATAGTTCTATTTTAGACTTAGTGAGTAATGCGTGGGCAGGCTTTGGCGCTGCATTTGGACCACTCGTATTGTTTAGCCTTTACTGGAGAAGAATGAACTTTGCTGGCGCCTTAGCAGGCATGTTAGTGGGGGCTTCAACAGTACTTATATGGATATACGCACCAATTACCATTAATGGTGCGAGTTTAAGTAGCGTTATTTATGAAATAGTCCCAGGCTTTATTTTATCAAGTATTGCGATTGTATTAGTTAGCTTAATGACCAATGAGCCAGCTAAAGAAATTACAACCTTATTTGATGAAGTAGAACAAGAACTATAAAAAGTTATAAACAAAAAAAGGGAGTAACTTAGGTTACTCCCTTTTTTTATGCAAAATTTATTAACTCGCTTTTTTGTCGCTACTTTCTTCTATGGGTGCAACATTATCTGCTTTTTTGCCTTTTACAGCAGCTTTAGGGGCTATAGGCTCTTTACCACCTTTTAATATTGTCATGAAGTCATCTTTACTTTTTGCCATTTCTAAAGCGAGTGACTCTACTTGTTGCTCACTTAATGGTACATCAACTTTTTCTAGCAAAATTTCAAGCGACTCTGCAATATCGAGCATTTTATCATAGGCATCAGCTTCTTTTTTGGTAGTAAACGTCATGCGCTCGACTCCGTTTCGTTCTACAACATATTTAACAACAACAGCCATGATTTCTCCTGCTTACTTGCGTGGCATATAGTATATAAACCATTAGATTACTGTTTTTATGTACAGTACAAGTTTGTGCCTAAATTTGCAAGTCCCCTAATTAATATTAAGTGATAATAGTTGACAACAAAGATTAACTTTACTTTATTTAACTTAATCACTTTTGTGTACCGTTGCAGTTAAGGATCTCACAGGGAGTGAATGTTAGGTTTAAGTATTTAATAAAGTGCAGGTGTAAAAAGCCTTTTGCGTTATGACTTAAACATATAAACAACAAAGTAAATGTTCATGTATGAACAAAAAAGGAAGAAAGATGAAAAAACTAAAATATAGTATTTTAGCTGCAGCTTTTTGTATGTTGCCAGTAACTCTTACCTACGCAAATGTTGATACCTCAGCAATAACTCAGCAAGTAAAACAGGCGGCTTTAAATATTAATACTGCTGATGTTAGCCAGCTATCTAAGCTCCCTGGTATTGGTAAGAAAAAAGCACAAGCTATTATAGATTATCGCGAAGCAAAGGGTAACTTTACATCGTTAGAGGATTTGAAAATGGTAAAAGGTATAGGTAAAAAATTAGCTGCAAAGCTTGAAGGTAAGATTTCGTTTTAAGTTAAAAAGGGCGCGTTAAGCGCCCTTAGTATATTGGGTTAATGCTTCACATAAATGCTTTTTAGCAAAGTTAATCTCAATTGGAGTCGTTAGTAGTGGGTAACACAACCCACCGAGTAGTAAAAAAGGGATGAGTAACCAGCCTTCAAATACGGCAAATATTAAAAACAGCGGACTGAGTAATAATAATTTTATAATACGAAGTAGTACTTTATTAACAGGTGAAAGCATACTTAAAGAAATCGCTATAACAGCTTGTCTGTCACGTATTTTTAAATGTTTTAGAGCATTAATTTGGCTTGAAAAAAACACAAGCATTACAGCGACCTTTTAGTCATTAAGCGACTCGTTACCAGTAAAAATAAAGTGGCTGCAAACAGCGCAAATATTACTTCCATCCATGCCGGCATACTTAGCCCCGCAAATTGCCAGTCAATGTTTCCGCAATCACCAGTGGCTGCAAAAAAGCTTGGGATCCACTCATGTAATGGCATAAAGGCAGGAAAGTTAGGTTCAAACTCACAGCTAAATGCAAAAGGATCAGTGGTTGTTTGCATTTCGATATGCTCGCGGGCAATTATAAATCCCCAAACACTAGAAACAGCCCATACACTATAGGCGAGCAAGCGAACCCCTCTATGCTCTGGATTACTTGTACCAATGATACCTGCAATAAGTAAACCTAATACCGCAGTACGCTGATATATGCACATGATACATGGCGCCAATCCCATTTTATATTGAAAAAACAGTGCCGTTATTTCAAGCAGAAAAACAATACCACTAAACAAAAGCCAAGGAGTACGTTGGGTGGGTAATTGTGCAAGCCAGTTCATAATAAATCCGTATTTAAATAAGACGCTAGATTATGACGTAGGATAAAGTTAGGGGCAAGCAAAACGACTTAAAGCCTACCCACATGCATTTATGATGATTAAAGTTAAGGTTATAATTCTAAAAGCCAATAAAAATCCAATAATGTGAATAAAGAGGTAGCCCTTTAAACGAGTAAAGTATGTGTGTGAGGTGACTTTACGTAATAAGTTAATAAGGCAAGGCGCGAACTTAAAGTAAATAACTACTTAAAATGTATCTAGGGTGAATATATAAGTGCTTGCGACAAGTGTTAGTAAAAAATATAAAGCATTTTATAGACACAAATATTTTAATCGCATACTGGCAGTAATATGGCGTACTTTACTTGTTACTTGAGCGTCGTCTGGTACAATCAGTCGGTTAATCGTATGTAGTAGTGTGAATTAATTCGAGTGGGAATTGGATGAGAATTTTTAAAGCGAAAAGCCCAGCAGGATTTGCTGAAGAATACATAGTAGAGTCTATCTGGAATGGCGATTTTCCTCCTGGATCTATTCTACCTGCTGAGCGTGAACTCTCAGAGTTAATAGGTGTTACCCGAACGACGTTACGTGAAGTATTACAGCGATTGGCTCGAGATGGCTGGTTAACTATTAAACATGGTAAGCCAACAAAAGTGAATAACTTTTGGGAAACGTCAGGACTAAATATTCTTGAAACGTTAGCACGTCTTGATGAAGATAAAATGCCAGAGTTAACCGACCAGTTACTCTCTGCACGCACTAATATAAGCGCAATTTATACGCGTGCAGCTATAAAGTTAAATCCAGAACGTGTGATTGAAATTCTCTCACAAAGCGATGAGTTAGAAGACAGTGCGCAAGCATTTGCTGATTACGATTATAAAGTGCATCACGAGTTAGCTGTTGCAGGTAATAATCGTATTTACGTGCTTATACTCAATGGCTTTAAAGGATTTTATTCAAAAATAGGTTGTCATTATTTTTCAGATCCGGGGACGCGTGAGTTGGCTCGCCAGTTTTATAAAGACTTAACTAAATTGGCTGAAAACAGAGAACACGACGGTGCGATCATGATGATGCGTAAATATGGTCATCAAACCGGTGAAATTTGGCAACAAATTCGTGGCGATATGCCCAGCGACATAATGGATTAAACCTATTTTAAAAGCCTGCATTTGCAGGTTTTTTTGTGTCTTCATTTTATTAATACTTTATAACCAAGAAACTGAGCTAATAAAATAAACCCCACCACTTTTTAGTGTTCAGTATTATCGATGGGAGGAATCGTTAAATACGATTGTCATTTCGCACCAGTTCTCTCTAGAATAATAATAATTATATGTGCGCTATTGGTTTTTAAGTTTTAGAGCCCATATAACTATCAGCATTGCATAAGCAATTGACAACAAACTCAAAATATTTGGAGAATAAAATGGGTGTATTAGTAGGCCGCCAGGCACCAGACTTTACCGCTGCAGCAGTTCTTGGTAACGGTGAAATTGTAGATAGCTATAACCTTCATGAAAAAATTAAAGGTAAAAAAGCAGTTATTTTCTTTTACCCACTAGATTTCACGTTTGTATGTCCTTCTGAACTTATTGCATTTGATAAGCGTTATGAAGAATTCCAAAAACGTGGCGTTGAAGTAATTGGTGTTTCTATCGATTCACAATTCTCACACAACGCATGGCGTAACACTGCTGTTGCAGATGGCGGTATCGGTAAAGTTAAATATGCACTAGTTGCAGATATTAAACATGAAATTTGTAAAGCATACGACGTTGAGCATCCTGAAGCGGGTGTTGCGTTTCGTGGTTCTTTCCTAATTGATGAAGAAGGCAATGTACGTCACCAAGTAGTGAACGACTTACCACTAGGTCGTAACATTGATGAAATGCTACGTATGGTTGACGCGCTAGCGTTCCACACTGAGCACGGTGAAGTATGTCCTGCTGGTTGGACTGAAGGTAAAAAAGGTATGGATGCAAGCCCTGAAGGCGTTGCTAAGTTCCTATCTGAAAACGAAGGCGATCTATAATTTAGCTCTCGTTTTAAATAAAAAAACCGCCAATTGGCGGTTTTTTTGTTGCTTCTAATTTAGAACGAGAAGCTTACTTTAGTATAAATATAACGACCGCGTGGGTTATGAACCCCAGACGCATAACCGTAAAGGTCAGAATCGCCATCACCAATTGCAAAAGGAGGCTCTTCGTCAAACAAGTTATTAATACCTAGTGATAATTTAGCTGACTCAGTGATACGGTACGACGTTTGTAAGTCAACCAACACTTGTGAATCAATCATACGTGATGTATTGCTATCAAAATCTAAGTTACCGTCAAAGTCGATATCAGGTGTGTCTTCAAACTCACCAACATAACTTAAGTTAACATTAGTATTAAAGTCGCCCACTTCCCAGTTAGTTGAGAAAATCCAACGATGCTCAGGGTAACCATACTCACCAGAGTAATCACGGCCATCTTTTTCAAATTTGTTTTGGTAAGCCCACTCTAAATTGAATTTCAATAAACCTAAATCATCCAATGAATGATTGTAATTTGCTGAAAAGTCGATGCCAGATACTTCTTGTGAAGAGACGTTTTCAAATGTGCTATAGATTTTTTGAATTGAACCTAAGCTTTCACCATTAGTAGGCGGTAAGCGAACACATACAGTACTGTTTTGGTTACCACACTCGGCAGCATAAATTGGACCAAACTCTTCTTGGTCAATTTTATTGTCTTGGGTGATGCTCCACACATCAACACTTAAACCAAACTCTGCGCTAGGGGCCCAAATGAAGCCGACGTTCCAAGATTCAGACTCTTCAGGTTGTAAGTCTGCATTACCAGAGAATTGAATGTTGTAATCAAGTGCCTGACAGTCTAAGCCCGTTTGTTGACAGCGTTGAGTATCAATAAAGAACTGACTTTTTTCTGATGGACCTAGGCCAACTTGTGCTAAAGAGGGGGCTCTAAAGCCTTGTGCCCATGAGCCACGAACCGTGATTTCATCACTAGGTGCCCAGCGAAGTGCAACTTTTGGATTGGTAGTTGTGCCAAAATCGCTATAGTCATCGTGACGTCCAGCAAGTTGCAATTCTAATGTATCAGCTAGTGGAATTGAAAATTCAACATAAGCAGCATATTGATCGCGCGATGCTGCGGCTGATACAGCTTCAGTACCAAAAATTAAACCGCGACGGAACTGATCATCAGGGATATCTGTAACGTCTTCTTCGCGGTACTCAATACCGGCTGCCATCATCACCACATCGTCGCCAAAGCTAAATGCTTCACCGCTAATGTTTGCGTCAAATGAGGTCATATGTGACTCACCTTGACGTACTAAGCTAGTAGTGATTCTGTCGATTACTGCAGGATCGTTATAAGTGCCGCCAAATGGGTTGTAATTACCGGCATCTATTTCTTGTTGTAAAAAGTCGGTACGCACCCAGCCTTGTGAGCGATCGCCAGTTTGCATTGATTTACTACGACCTTTTTGTACCGCTGTCTCCCAGCTCCAGTCGTTAAACTCGCCCCGTAAACCCGCTACAAAACGCATCGTATCTGATTCAATATCCCATTGGCGAGCACCGGCATCAACCGTTCTGTAACGGCCAATATCTATATCTTTACCAAATGGGTTATTAGGATGATTTGCTGGCACAGTAAGCCCTGCATCTTCATCTAGCGGGGTTGGCGCACCCATAGCCACAGAGCTATTGTGTTGTACTGCCATTTCTAAAAATGCGGTAATACCATTATCAAAATTATATTCAAACTGCGAAATAGCCCCAATACGTTCAGATGCTGGTGCAATATAGCCGTATGGGCCGTAATCGAACAAACAGCTGCCACTGGCAGTTGCGCTATCGGCTGGACAAGCAGGGTCAATGGTTTTTACACCATCAACGTAAAAGTAACCAGGGAAGCCACGTGATGAACGAAAGTCCTCACCACCTAAAGCTCTTTGATCTGCAGTGCCTAAACTGCCCATTTCACTTGACGATAAAGAGGTGTTTTTAAAGTAGTCAATAATAACGGAAGCACTGCTTTTTTCGTTACTTGTACCCCAAACGATGCTGGCTGATGTTTCTTCGTAATTAGGACCGTCAGTGCCACCGTAGCCTAAGTTTACTTCAATACCATCAATATCTTTTTTCAAGATAACGTTAACTACACCCGCAACAGCATCAGAGCCATAAATAGCCGATGCACCATCTTTTAAAATGTCGATACGTTCAATCGCTGAAACAGGAATACTGTTAATATCAACAAATGAGTTAGTAATACCTTCAGCGAATGCACTAATAGCAACACGGCGGCCATTAATAAGTACTAAAGTTGCGTCAGCACCTAGGCCACGTAAACTTACCGCTGCAGAACCATTTGCAGTAGAGTCTTGGTTATTACCACGGGTAGAGAAAGTACCGCTACCTGCAACAGGCATTCTTTCAAGCAACTGCTGTAGGTTGTCATAACCCATGTTATCAATATCGGCTCTACTGATAGATTGAACCGGAGAAGGGCCTTCCATATCAGAACGTTTAATACGAGAGCCCGTTACTTCAATGCGTTCTACTTTTTTCACTTCATCAGCGGCGTATGTTGTTGTTGTAAAGCCAGCTGTTAATGCCAAAGTAGCCCCTGCAATTAAGCTAGGGGTAAATGCAAATTGCTTCATCCTTAAGTCCTTGTTAGTTTTGTTGAATTTGGTAGCTAAAAAAGCCTCCATATTAATACCATGTAACAAAGGTGTTAGCAATTGCGGTGTGGTGTGACTTTAGTCTGGGTGTTGCTGGTAAAATAGTCAGTGTGTTTTATTTACTTGGAGATAGAAGTTCGACGTAAAGCGGGGTTTTAATATAAATCTTGCGTTGCAATTAGTGGTAAGAATTAAATAGTTTAGTGAGCACTTATTTTGTAATAATTTATTCTTTTATTAACAGCCACTAAGTTGCAGTATATTTATGCAGTTTGGTTTAAAATTGTGCGTTAAATTATTTTAAAATAAATAAAAAAACGCCTAATAAATTAGGCGTTTTTATTTATGCTTTATGCTTCATTAAGCGTTCTTTTTCACGCGACCAGTCTTTATCTTTACCGTCTTCGCGTTTGTCGTGTAATTTTTTACCTTTTGCTAAATGAAACTCAAGTTTCACCCAGCAATTCTTCCAATACATAGCAGTAGCAATTAATGAATAGCCATCGCGTTCAGTTGCGCCTACTAAGCGATCTAGCTCGCGTCTGCTTAATAGTAACTTACGATAACGTAAAGGATCACAAATTACATGGGTAGATGCACTGTTAAGAGGCTGGATTTGGGCGCCTAATAAAAATGCTTCACCGTTTTTAAGATGGATATAAGTTTCAGTGATGTTAACTTTGCCAGCTCGGATGCTTTTTACTTCCCAGCCTTGGAGCTCTACACCCGCTTCAAACTTATCGTGTAAAAAATACTCATGTCGCGCTTTTTTGTTAAGCGCGATGGTATTGCTTGTCGATTTTGATGATTTATTCTTAGCCATAGTGCCCTATATTATACGTAATACGAGATGTTTTACATCGATTTTTTAATAATGCATTTAAAAGCTTAGTAATTAATTTAAGCAGCGTGAAAGTTTGGGGAAACGCGTAAAGCTTGCTAAAATTCCACCACACAGTTGGGAGTGAGTATGCCACAAATAAAAAAAAGTGCGCTGGTTATGTACAGCACTAAAGAGATGTTTGACCTTATTAATGATGTAGAAGCCTATCCTCAGTTTTTACCTAATTGCTCAGACTCAAAAATTATTAAGCAACACAATAATAGCATGACCGCGAGTTTAGAAATATCAAAAGCAGGTATAAAAAAGTGGTTTACCACAGAAAATACCTTTGTTGATGAGCAAACCGTGGTATTAAATCTTGTAGATGGTCCGTTTAAAATGTTGCAGGGGCGTTGGCACTTTCAACAACTTGACGCAAATGCTTGCAAAGTAGAGTTACAATTAGACTTTGAGTTTTCGAGTAAGTTGATTGAGTTAGCGTTTGGTAAAATATTTAATGATGTTGCAAAAAATATGGTGAGTGCGTTTACTCAGCGCGCGAAACAGGTTTATGGAGCGAGAGTATGATTGATGTTGAAGTTGTATTTGCACTACCCGAAACAGCAACAAGCTTAACAATAGAAGTTGTTAAGGGAACAACGGTAGAACAAGCTGTTATTCAATCAGGAATTATCGAAAAACACCCAGAAATAGATGCTACAGCACTAACACTCGGTGTTTGGAATAGAACTGTAAAGCCTAATCAAGAGCTAAAAGAGGGGGATAGAGTTGAAATTTATCGTCCTTTAATTGCCGATCCTAAAGATGTGCGTAGAAAACGAGCTGAAAAAGCGAAAGAAGAAGGGCGAGCAAATAAAGTAACCGGTGGCCGTCCTATAGAGCGATAGCATAAGGTTTTAGCTATTATAAAGGTGAGCTTAACTCACCTTTATAATTTTATAAGCGAGGGTGCTTATTGTTCGAGTGGAGTAGTAAAGTTTTCTGGCTGTTCGTAATCACCTGAAATAGAAGCAAGCTTTTCATTTTCAAAGTTAATAACCAGTGATTTGTACTGCTCGTTACTACGGCCTTTATTAAAGCTATATACATAACGCCAAGTGTTATTATCAAATGCATTTTCGGCGATAGGCTTGCCTAATACATAAACAACTTGCTCACGAGTCATGTTTACACGCAGTTTATCAACATCAGATTGTTCTAAAAAGTTACCTTGAGGGATGTTGATTCTGTATACCCAGCTAGAACACCCAGCTGCTGAACTAAGCGTTAAAGCAACGATAAGCCAAAGAGAAAAAGTTTTTAACGACTGCATTGTTAGTTGTGATCCTTATTTTTTATAATCTGCATGATACCGATTAGTCACTGAAGGTAAAACCCTTTTAAGCAATTGTTTTTTGTTAAGGGCATTAAGTTAAGGTAGCGATTTGACCACTGATAATCAAAAAAGTTTAAAATGCAGTGATCAGAGCTGCTTAAAAAAGCCATCTATCTGGTATTTGTATATAGTACAAACCCGCTACGGCCATTGGTATACGGGTATAACGACCAATGTTGAGCAACGTCTTGCTACGCACCAAGCGGGTAATGGTGCAAAAAACCTTAAAGGTAAAGGCCCACTTTTACTTATTCATCAGCACAGTGTTGGCAATAAAAGTGCAGCAAGTAAATTAGAATACCAAGTGAAAAAATTATCTAGGGCTAAAAAAGAAGCCTATGTAGCATCATTTAAGACGGGCTAAGTGGGAGTGGTGTTTTAGCAAGCTGGTTAATAAAGGCTTCTATTAATAGCACTGCATCAGTAAAAAGTTTGCTGTTAATATTCTCAGCGGTGTCATTACTTGTATGATGGGCACTGTCGTAGCCCATGCCAAAGTAAACATAAGGGATTTTTTGTCTTGCAAACGAATAGTGATCGCTCGCTTTATGCCAGTTTATATTTTTAGATTTTATATATCTGCTCATTTGCGCTGCGGAGTAAACCGGTTTTAAATTTACATTATTATTTTTAACGGCTAAAAACACACTATTTAAGGTGTTTTTTAACGATCTAGAGGTTAATACATATAAGTTGCTACGACGTTTTTTAACCCCTAGCATGTCTAAATTTATGTTCATAATAACGCTATTTGGTAGCAGTGTTTTGGCAAAATATTTACTGCCATGTAAGCCGTTTTCCTCTGCATCTGTGGCTACAAAGGTAAGAGAAAAAGGCAGTGGCTTATCATTAAATACGCTTGCTAAATAAATTAAAGCAGCAATACCGGTGGCATTATCATTTGCTCCAGGATGCAGTTTTCCGCCACGTTTACCTAAATGGTCATAGTGTGCGGTAATAATAATACGAGTGGCTTTTTGTAATGGGTCGCTTGCCTTTGTTACTGCCTCTAGAGCCCCTATGTTGGAACTAATAATATTAATACCACACGCTTGGCTAAATAGGCCCGATTTATAGCAAAATGGCTGCTCGACCACGTTATTATTAACTTGGCTTAATCTGTGTTTTATATAGCTTCTTGTAAGCTCTGCGCTTTGAGAACCTGTTTTTCTACCTGCAAGTTGCTGGTCTGCTAAGTAATATAAATCATCAATAAGTAGCTGCTGCGCCGTTTTACTATTAACAAAAGGGCTTAAAAGCAGAAAAATAATAACGACAGTTAATTGTTTAATGGGCACCTACCTTTGCGGTTAATGATTGCAGCGCTTTTAACTTTGCGCCATAACGTTTTTTGTCATGTAAAAAATCAGCATTTTTTCCGGCTTTACGCAAATGGTACTTTGCTTGCTTTGTATCGCCCCACTGAAAGTAAACTCGCGCCAAGCCAAAATGACTTTCGTGAAGTGTGGGGGATAATGTATAGGCCTTTTTAAAGTGTTTGAGTGCTTTAGCGTAATATTTATGTACGTACTCGGTATTACCAAGTGATATATGGTAATAAGGATTACTTTGGCGCTGTTTATCAAGCTGATTAAGTATTTGAGTTCCTTGCATCTCTCGCTCTGTAAGTAAGTACAACATAGCAAGATTACCTTGTGCTGTGTTGTTGTTTTTATCAAGATGAAGGGCATAATTATAAGCTTGCTCGGCTTCATTTAAATAGTTAAATTGCCTAAATAAAACACCTAAGTTCCCCCATGCAACGCTAAAATTAGGTGCTACCTTGGTTGCTGCATTAAAGTAGCTATAGGCTAATTCATATTGTTTATTTATTAGCGCAGTAGCACCTTTATTATTATAAAACATAGCGGTAACAGTATTTTTTGATAATCGTGTTGTTTTAAAGCGTGCTTGTCGGCTGTTAGAGTCAAAGTCGATAATTAAGCGCTGATCTCGTTGGTAAAATAAAGTGCCAGCATCTTTTATTAGAGGTTGGCTATTAAGGCTTAAATTTATGTGTCCGGTTAATAAATTAACGCCTTGATCAAGTGCCCAATATTCAGGGATATGTACTTTTTGAAATTGCGCTTTTAAGCCTAAGTGCTCCGCTAAGCTATACGCTAATATAGATAATGACAAACAGTTAGCGTTTAGATTTTGATAGCTTTGTGCAGCGGTTAAAGTGGCAGATGAGCGATAGGCAAGTGAGTCATCACCATTTTTTAATAAAAAGCTAAATATGCCTTGTGCAATATGTTGGGCTGAATTTTGACTGTTTAAATGAGAATCTAATTGCCGCGTTAAGCTGGTATCTAATTTAAATATTTCTGCTGGAGTTTCGATCTGTTGTAGCTTAAAGTTTGCTGGCTCAATGAGTTGCGGCAGCGCTAACTTTGGCGGTGAGCTACACGCACACAAAAAAAGTATAAAGCTAAATGATAAATAATATTTAAGTTGAGTGGCTTTCATATAACACCTCTAAGCAAAACTACTTACCAGTTAAGTGTAGTTGTAATTTTACTCAGAGGTATAATTTAAATGTTACAAAAAATGAGTTAGCGATTTGCCTCAAAAGTGGCAACAAGTGACGCAAGCGTTTGTGCGCTATTTGCTAAATCGCGAATAGCCTGCTCAGTATTTAATTGCTCATTCATCGACTTGTCGCTAATTTCACTAATTTGCTCAATATTACGTCCTACATCGGCTACTACATTACTTTGCTGCTCTGTTGCTGTTGCGATTAAGGTTGCCATATCATTAATTTGATTTGCTGTTTCAGTAATTGTATCAAGCAGCTCAACTGAGTTTTGCATTGCCCCTACACTTTGCTGAGCTTTACTTTTGGACTGACTAATATCGGTAACAACATCATTCGATATTTGGGTTAATTCTTCAATCATCGACTGAATTTCAGTGGTTGATTGTGAGGTACGATTAGCCAGCGCTCGCACTTCATCGGCAACAACAGCAAAACCGCGACCGTGCTCACCCGCACGCGCAGATTCAATAGCAGCATTAAGCGCAAGTAAGTTTGTTTGCTCAGAAATACCTCTAATTGAGTCAACAATACTAGCAATATCAAGCGTTTTTTTAGAAAGTAAGGTTACTTGCTCTGTAATGCCATCTATGTCGCTAGCAAGAGCTGCAATAGTCGTTTGGCTTTGCAGTACCTGTTGATGGCTTTTACTGGTGTTTTCACGGCTACTATTGGTTAACTTCGCCGTGTTGGCGGCACTTTGTGCTATTTCTTGTACTGTTGCGCCCATTTCGTTAATGGCGGCAGCAACCGATATTGTTTGCTCTTTTTGCTGATCAATTGCTTGTGAGTTATGTTTTGCTTGCGCAAACACGTGGTCAGAGCTTTGGCGGATCCCATGGCTTTCATGGGCAACTTGTTTAATTGCTGTGTCTATTTTTTCGATGAATTGATTAAAACCATCGGTTAAATTATTTAGCTCAGGTTGCGCAGAGTAAGGCAGTCTATATGCTAAATTAGCATCGCCTGTGCCTAAACGAGAGAATAGCTCGGCTATTTTCGACAGTGGCGACGACAATGAGCGAGCAAGCAAATAACTGATACAGCTCGCTATAAGGGCGATAATTATAGTGAAGGTTAAAATTTGCCATTCTAATTTACTCACACTCGAAAACACTTCGCTTTTAGGTACTTGGGCTACAACAAAAAGGTCAGTATTTTTTATTGGTGTTGCAGCAACCAGGGTGTCTTCACCGGCTAAGTTAATTTCTGCCAATGAAAAGCCATTACTATTTAATAATTTATTATGTATATTTTCGCCGTACAGGGCATCTATATTTACTTTAGCCACTTTATTGGCGTCTTTGTGTAACTGGATCAAGCCATTTTTATTGGCAAGAAAAACAAATCCAGATTGCTCAATCTTAAATTGCTGCAGTAGCTTTTGCATATCGGTAATGCTTTTAGCAAGCCCTGCCAAACCTAAACCATTGGGTTGCTGATGGTTAATAAACATTTTTACATCGTTAGCAGATTCTTGATAAATACTGATGTCATAAGGGCGCTTTGACTGTTTAAATGCGAAAAACCAGCCATCTGCGGCATCGTTTTTTAATACGCGTAAAAAGCCATTTTGGTTCCAGTATTGTGCGGTGTCTCTATTTGCCCATGATGCAGTAGCAAGATCGTACTGCTGTACTAATCTATTTAACTCATTAAGAATTTGAGAGTCGTCCTCGGTGGCTGAATTTGCCCAATCAATCAGAAATACATTTGAAGAAAGTTGTTCTGCGGCGCCTAAAAGCTCGTTTATTTCGCCACCAATATGGTTACTAATAGTTTGTAACTTGCTTGGAAGTTCAGACTCTATCATGCGCTTTTCGATGATATCCTCTGCGTTATGTAACGATGTTAAGCCTATGAGCGCGGCAACACAGATTGCTATAACACTGCCTAAAGCGGTGATTTTTTGAGTAATAGAAAGGTTTTGTATCATCATAAGGGTAATTTTGTTTACAACTGAACCAAGTAGGTGATTATTTTAACACATTATATATTTTGAGCGAGTGATGAATAGCGCGCCATACAGGTACGAAAAAGCCCACCGCAAAAGCAGGTGGGCTTGGTTTCTAACAAGTGAAACTTAGATTAACTTGGGATTAAACTATTTTTTTCATTGCTGACATGTAACCGCGTAATGTAGCGCCTACTTTTTCAACAGGGTGTTCACGTAATGCTGTATTAATTTGAATTAGCGTTTGGTTGTCTACTTGATTACTATGCTCACCTAAGCCTTTACCAATTACGTCGGTGTCAATTTTTTGCATAAAGTCTTGTAGTAAAGGTAAACATGCGTGGTTATATAAATAACAACCATATTCAGCCGTGTCCGAAATTGTACGGTTCATTTCAAATAACTTTTTACGCGCAATGGTATTAGCAATCAGTGGCGTTTCATGTAATGACTCATAATAAGCCGACTCTGCAATAATGCCTGCGGCAGTCATGGTTTCAAATGCAAGCTCTACGCCTGCTTTAACCATAGCGACCATTAAAATACCGTTATCAAAAAATTCTTGCTCAGCAATTTCAACATTGCCCGCTGGGGTTTTTTCAAAGTGAGTTTCGGCTGTTTCTGCGCGCCATTTAAGTAAGTTTGCATCATCATTATTCCAGTCTTCCATCATGGTACGTGAAAAAGTACCATCGATGATGTCATCTTGATGTTTGTTATATAGTGGGCGCATAATTTGTTTTAGTTCTTCGCTTAATTCAAACGCTTTTACTTTAGCTGGGTTTGAAAGACGGTCAAGCATATTGGTTACGCCACCGTATTTAAGGGCTTCAGTAATTACTTCCCAGCCGTATTGAATTAGTTTTGAGGCGTAACCTGCATCAATGCCTTTTTCAATCATTTTATCAAAACATAAAATAGAACCGGTTTGTAACATGCCACATAAAATGGTTTGCTCGCCCATTAAATCTGATTTTACTTCAGCAATAAATGACGACTTAAGTACGCCGGCTCTGTGGCCGCCAGTACCTGCAGCATAGGCTTTAGCTTGAGCTAAACCATGGCCTTGTGGGTCGTTTTCTGGGTGTACAGCAATTAGAGTTGGTACGCCAAAACCACGCTTGTATTCTTCACGCACTTCAGAGCCTGGGCATTTAGGTGCTACCATAATAACGGTAATGTCGTCGCGTACTTGCATACCTTCTTCAACAATATTAAAGCCATGAGAGTAGGCAAGGGTTGAGCCTTGTTTCATTAGTGGCATAATTGCGTTTACCACTGAAGTATGTTGTTTATCAGGCGTTAAATTTAATACTACGTCGGCAGTTGGAATTAGTTCTTGGTAAGTGCCTACAGTAAAGCCATTTTCAGACGCGTTTAAAAATGATTGACGACGTTCACTAATGGCCGAGTCACGCAGCGTATACGACACATCTAAACCAGAATCACGTAAGTTTAAGCCTTGGTTTAAGCCTTGTGCGCCACAGCCTACAATAACCAGTTTTTTACCTTTAAGAGCATCAACGCCGTCAGTAAACTCGTCTGCGTTCATAAATTCACATTGGGCTAATTGCGCCAATTGTTCGCGTAAGGGTAAGGTATTAAAATAATTCGCCATGTTAGTGTCCTATTGATTCAGTTTGTTAGATGCATTGCTGTTGCTTTGCTTAACTCAACCATATGAAAAATCTTTTCTTGCGTAAACTGATATATTTGCATTAGAGTGTTTCATAATATGAAATACTGAGTTGGTTATGGATCACAAGCATTTAAATTACTTTTTAGCGTTGGCAAAAACATTGCACTTTTCGCGTGCCAGTGAACTTTGTCATATAAGTGCGCCGACATTGAGCCGTAATATTAAGCAGCTTGAAAGCGAAGTGGGGGTAATGCTATTTTTACGTGATAACCGCAGTGTAAAATTAACCCGCGAAGGGCTGGCATTTATTGACTACGCCACATCCACATTGGCTAATTGGCAGCGCTTTAAAGCGAACCTAAAAGAGCCACAGCAGTATATTTATGGCAACGTGAGTATTTATTGTTCAGTAACCGCGTCGTACAGTTTTTTACATCATATTTTAGAGCAGTTACGCGCTCAACATCAGCATATAGAAATCACCCTAAATACCGGCGATCCTGCGCTGGCAATAAACCGTGTTTTAGATGGCCACGAATCTATGGCTATTGCTGCTAAGCCAAATAAGTTACCTGCACAAATTGCCTTTGTTGATATTGGCTATTCACCGCTGGTATTTATTGCGCCTAAAATTGCGTGCTCAATTACGCAAAAGCTTGCTAGTAATACACCTAGTATAGATTGGTCAGAGCTTGAGTTTATTGTGCCAGAGCAAGGGTTTGCTAGGCAACGCTTGGAGCAGTGGTGGCGAAAAAATAATATTCAGGGAAAAATTTATGCACAAGTAGCAGGGCACGAAGCGATGGTATCTATGGTGAGCCTTGGCTTTGGTATAGCAATGATCCCTAAAATAGTTTTAGATAACAGTCCACTACAAGACAAAGTACACGTTTTACAAACAAATACACATGCACCTAAAGGTATTGATATTGGCTTGGCAGTATTACATAAGGAATTAAACGACCCGGCTATAAGTGCCTTGTGGAATATAGCGCAAAATATGGGTGAAAAAATAATTTAATGCAATACACTTACTAAGGTTGCTCTTAGTATAAAAGCCCAGATAGCGTAAGCCTTTAATCTACCGCTCCTCTATTGCCTATCAATAGAGCTGTTAGGCTAAGCATATAAGCCGCAAAGTAATCATAATTGTATAAAAGTTGTTAATGATTGTAACTGCCTAGAGCTTGTTCTCAATGACCTTGCTACTATGGATAAATGGCCTTTTTATATATGTACGATGAACACAATGCGGTTTTATTTTATAATAATATTATTAATCTCTCTTTCGTTTAATGCTCAGGTATTAGCGCAAAGTGACGAGCCTGTAGATGCACATATATCTACAGAGCAACTGCATTTAAGTATGAGTATAGGGGCGGGAGTAATAACTAATCCATTATATGGTGCAGATAATATTCCGTTGGTGATCATTCCTCAAATAGCCTTTTATGGGCAACAGTGGTTTTTTGATAATGGCCGAGTTGGCTACTCGATTAAACAAACGCAACAGCATAACTTAAGCCTAGTAACAGAATTAAACCCTGAGTCGCGTTTTTTTATTGATTGGCACCCGCAAAATATATTTGCGCTAAAAAGTGCTAGTTCAAATAATCAATTTACCCAGTTAGAAACAGATACCTCGCCTCAACAAATAAATATTAATAATATTAGTAAGCGCAAGCTCGTTTTAGATGCAGGTATTAGTTACTCCTTTGTAGCTGAACAGCAGATGTTATCCGTGCAAGCATTGCACGATGTAAACTCAGCTTATAATGGTTGGCGAGCTGCAATACAATGGCAGTATCATGGGCAAGTAGGTAATTTGCAATTAAAGCCCACTGTGGGAGTTAATTATAAGTCTGCGCAATTAAACGACTATTATTACGGTTTAAACAGTGATGAAACACTGTTAGGTAAAATAGTAGTTGGTAGTAGTTGGCAACCTTATGCTAAAATCGATGCCCGCTGGCCCCTTAGCAAGGCCAACGCTCTTCGTTTTCATTTAGCATATTATGACTATTCGGCTATGGATAGTAGCCCGCTGTTTGAACGTCATTATTCAACGACTGCCTTTATAGGATTTGAACATACTTTTTAATATGAAGTATTTAATCTTTTTTGTGTTTATTTCTTCACTACTTAGTGGCGTTAGCGTGGCGCAAACAATTCTTGATGTATCTCCCAAAGTTTGTGTTGTCTCTGAACAGCATGATTTTTGCGATCTCAATTTGCAGTTTAAATGGCAGCAGTTAGCGGTTAAAGATGTGTGTTTGTATCAACAAAATACGCAAATACGATGCTGGCAACAGCAAGGTTCTGGTCAGTTTAGCTATAAAGCGCGTGTTCAGGTGGAGACCATATACTCCCTGATCAATCCTCACACCGGTGACTCACTTGCGAGCGTACTCGTTGAAGTACAAAGTGCCCATACTAAAAAACAGTATCGGCTGCGTTCACCGTGGAGCTTTTTTTAATTTAGGAGTAGTAAATGCCAAAAATATTACTTGTTGAAGATGATCTTGGTTTACAGCAATTAACCAAAGATTACCTCGAACATAATGGCTTAGAAGTCGACGTACTAGATCGTGGTGATGAAGTGTTTACTTACCTTGAAAGTAATCCCGTCGACCTGATTATTTTAGATGTAATGCTGCCAGGTAAAGATGGCTTTAGTGTTTGCAGACAAGTACGTGATAAATACACCACTCCTATTTTAATGTTAACGGCCAAAGGTGAAGACTTTGATCAGGTAATAGGGCTAGAGCTTGGCGCTGATGACTATGTTATTAAACCGGCTGAGCCACGTGTATTATTAGCAAGAATTAGCGCATTATTACGCCGTGGGCAACCTAACTTAAAAGCCACCGAAGAGCTGCAGTTTGGCGACTTATTTATTGATAAAACCAGCCGTATTGTTAAGTTATCGGGTGCAGAAATAGTCCTAACCTCACATGAATTTGAATTACTTTGGCTACTAGCATCAAATGCCGGAGAAGTATTGAGCCGCGAACATGTGCACCAACATATGATAGGGCGACAATACGATGGCCTAGATCGCACCGTAGATGTACGCGTTTCAAGAATTCGCAAAAAACTGGGCGATAACAGCGACAAACCTTATCGGATTAAAACTGTTTGGGGGCAAGGCTATTTATTTGTTTCTGACGCGTGGGATATGTAATTAATGCTTAGTGTTAAGCTGCGTTAATGGGCAAGCTGTTTATAAGCCTGTATGTGTATATTATTGTCTCGTTATTTATTGTCAGCGGGGTAATTGAACAGCTTTGGCCATATGAAGAATCGCAGCAGCAGGTGCTACTCGACGATGAGTTTGGCCAGTCTTTGTGGCTATTATCACAAACCCCTAATGGGCTTACAAAGCTAAAAAACCATTTTTCTAGTCAAGTAATTGCTCAGCGCGATTTAATATTACCCGCCGAGCAACAAGCTCAGCTATTAAAAAATCACTACCTTTATTTATATGATAAACAACAGCGCATAGTTTGGTATGTTCAACTTAACGCCACACAACTATTACAGGTTGGCCCTATAGGGGGGGCAGCCAAGCCCGTTGCCTCTGTTTTACCCTACTTATTGCTGTTATTAATTGTAGGCATTCCTGTTGGTTTGTGGAGTTTTTTACTGTGGCGAGACTTTGCTAAGCTGCGTAATGCATGCGAGGCCGTAGGTGGCTCACAGGACTTTCAATTAACAGATAGCTCTAAATCATTTTTTTTACCTATAACGGGCACCTTGCAAGTGATGCAGCAGCGAATTGAGTTTTTATTAACCGCGCAGCAAGAGCTTACCTCATCGGTATCGCATGAATTTAGAACGCCACTGGCGCGGTTAAAATTTGCCATTGCAATGCTTCAAGACCGAATGCTCGATGATAAAGCCGAAAAATACTTAGCTAATATGCAAGTCGATATAAATGAACTTGAGGCACTGGTTTCTGAAATGCTTGAGTATGCACGTTTAGATTCACAGCAACCGAGTTTACAGCTGATCAATTGTAATTTAGTGGCAGTGGTTAAAACGGTGGTTGAAAAACTCAGTTTTGATACGCGAATAAAGTTAAGCACTACATTACCCAGTGAACTGATTTACCGCTGCGACAGTCACTTTATGGCGAGAATAATGCAAAACTTGGTAGGTAATGCTTTAAAGCATGCCAATAATAGTGTGCAAATAACCTTATTAGCGCAAGCTAATAATATAGTTTTTATTGTTGAAGATGATGGCAATGGTATTGCTGAAGTTGAGCGTGAAAACGTATTTAAGCCATTTACTCGATTGGATAAAAGTAGAGATAAAAAAACCGGTGGGTTTGGCTTAGGGTTGGCTATTGTCAGTAAAATTATTTCTTGGCATCAAGGTCAGTGTACAATTGAAGATTCAAGCTTAGGCGGAGCTAAATTTATTGTCAGCTTACCGATTAATAAATAGCAGCTTTTAATACATAAATAAAAAGTACATAAATAAAAAGTACACAGATAAAAAACACTCAATAAAAAAGCGCCCTTGTTAACAAGGGCGCTTTTTTGGGTTTTAATCAAAATCAACAAGTAGCAAAGTAATAGACAGCCCCTTTATAAAAAAGTTCTTAATTTAATTATTTTTCTTTTCTAGTAATGGCATTAACATTTGCTCTAGCCCATTGAGCTTTACCTCATACATCATGGCTAGTTGGCTGCCTAGCTTTGAGTCGGGAAACCCTTGTTGTTTAAACCATACTAAATAGGGCTCGGGTAAAAGCAGTAAAGGGCGGCCTGCGTACTTTCCAAAGGGCATAATAGTATTAACGGCAATTTTTAGCTGTGTAGGATCCATTGGCTTTAAAGGTTTTATAAAACATAGCTAAGTGTAAGGTATATTAAAGAGATAAAATAGGCTGTGACGGGCAAGTAACAGCCTATTTAACGAGGGAGCAGGCCCTCTGGATTAATATATTTTATTAGTAAGCCCTTCGTTAGCTGGAGTCTAACTAGGGGCAGGTGCTTGCGCTAATATTTACCAATAGTCTTTAGTTTACCTGCTTTTTTCTATGTTAGAGAATTAGCTTGTAAAAGAATGTAAATTCAAATTAGTGCTGCTTTACGAAAATAATTTTTGTTTAACGTGCTCAGCAAAACCACTACCGGCTTCTAAGTAAAAGTTATAGGTAGAATTTACACCCATTTCTTCTAACTCTTTTTGCTGATCAGGGTAGTTAGCAATAGCGGTAACTTGCCCTTTATAACCCGATGCTTTTAATTGCTCTAACGCAAAAATATTTTGCATATGCTGTGGCATTGTTAGCATGACCATTTCAACACGAGAGTGATTTACGCGCTGCCAAAAGTCAGGGTCGGTCGCATCTGCTATTAATACATTTCTTCCGCGTTTTATGTGCTTATCAACTACTTCAGGCTTTATGTCTATACCTGCAACTAGCTGTGGGTGCGTAGCATTTATTGTTTCATAAGCACCTGTGCCAATTCTGCCCATGCCAAATATAACAATTTTAGTGTCGTTAAGGTTAACAGGCAGTTCTTCGGATAAACGAGTTTTACTTTCAAACTTTAGTAGCCAAGGCTCTATTTTTGCGTAAATTTCGTTAGAGCGCTTATTTAAAGGGGATGCAATAATAAAGGTAATTGATACGGCAATTGCAATAACGGCTAACCACTCAGAGGTGATCATGCCTGTAGAGGCGGCTACAGCGCAAACTATTAAACCAAACTCGCTATAATTAGCTAAACTAAAAGTGGTTAGCAATGAGGTGCGAGCACGTAAGTTAAACATGTTTGTTAGCACATAATATAAAAACGTTTTGATTGGTAATACTAACACCAATAATAATGCGGCAAGTAATGAGCTGGTGGTAAGCTCTGCGTTTAAACCTATTGTTAAGAAAAAGCCAACCAATAAAATATCTTTTAAATTAAGTAATGACTTAGAAAGTTCACTGGCCTTTTTATGAGGCGCAATCATCATACCTATTATTAATGCCCCTAAATCACCTTTTAAACCAACTAGCTCAAATGCATGATAACCAGCCACAAGTGCAAAGAAAAACCCAAATAATGGCAGGAGTTCGCCGTGTTTAGAGCGGTTTAGTATCCACCCCATAACTGGGCGTACTAGCGGCAGTGAAATAATAAGTACCAAAGCCCAAATATTAGGGATTTTACCTGTGCTAATAGCTAAAAATACCACGGCAAAAATATCTTGCATAACTAAAATACCAATGGCTACTTTTCCGTGTAAGCTGCCCATTTCACCGCGTTCTTCTAACACTTTAACAGCAAAAACGGTACTAGAAAAACTCAATGCAAAGCCAACTAATAAAGCGCTTTGCCAGCTCAAATCAACAAATAATGGCAGTGCAAATAGGCTAAGTAATAGCATAAAGCCACTAAATAACGCACTACTCAAAATAATATGTAAAGTAGCAGAAGCCCACACTTGTGGTTTCATTAAGCTATTTACTTTTAGCTTTAAACCAATACTAAATAATAAAAGCGTAACGCCTAAGGTAGCAATGGTGTTGAGTAATTCGGTGCTTTTATAGCCCGCTAAATTAAGCGCGAATCCCGCAAGTAAAAAACCGATAAGAGGAGGGAGCTTTAGCTGATAAACAGCAAAGCCAAACACAAACGCGGCGGCAAAGTAAATTAGTTCCATAATTATAAATATCACTTCATTGGGAGGTTTAGTGTAACGAAAAATCAATACCATTGAAAATAAATATACAAATACTCACCATTTTATTCATACAATAAGTCCTTCATAAAAGATTAGGCTTAAGCGCCGTTTAATCAAATACTTGCTCTGTTGCGTATGAAAAATGGACATTTAACACTTATTTAATCGTAAACAGCATGTAAATAGTAGTTTTTCACTGACAAGAGCATTTAAATGTGGTTAAGATGCGCTAACGACGAAGTTTAAGTTAGAGCACATTATAGAGCCGCTCAGCTTAAGGAGAAAAATATGTTTAAAAAGATTTTAGCATCGGTTGGTATTGGTGCCGCCAAAGTAGACACTATTTTAGAAACAGAGCACCTTCAGCCTGGGCAATTATTTAATGCGCAAATCGTTATTACAGCTGGTGATGTAAGCCAAGAAATTGCAGGGTTAGATTTACTATTAATGACGCGAGTTAAAGCATCAAATGAAGATGGTGACTATTTTACCAACCACGTTATAGAGCAGTGGCGCATTACAGATATAGGCACGGTAGAGCCAGGGGAAGTTAAAACGATTCCTTTTCAAGCACGGTTGCATTCAGAAACACCTATTACTGAAATTAATGCAGGGTATAACCAATCTTATGTTTGGCTTGAAACTGGGCTGGACATTGATTTAGCGCTTGATCCAAGTGATAAAGACCATTTACATGTGTACCCCAATGAAGCTGTTAAAACGTGTATGCAGGCCATGGAAAAGCTAGGTTTTAGCCTAACTAAAGCTGATGTTGAAAAAGGCCATTTGCGCGCATCAACGTTTCAATCAGTGTCTGGTTGTTATCAAGAGCTAGAATACAAGCCTAACAGCCGCAGTTTATTTGGAGTGAAAGAAATTGAATTATCATTCATTCCAGAAGCACATAAAACCCATGTGTTAATTGAGTTAGATAGAGCATTTAAAGGCGATGGTTATGTAGATTTAACCATAGAGCACGACCATGTAAATCTCTCGCAATTATGCGATCAGTTAGAGCGACTATTTACCTAAGGTAGATAATTACTTAAAACAAACCCAGCTTATGCTGGGTTTTTGTTTTAAGCCATTTTATTATATAGCATAGCGGTTAATTAAGCCCCTAGCTGCATTACTGCTATTATGCCTAGCCCTAATAACGTATAGGCTTTTATGTCTATTAGAGCCAACGACAGGAGTTACAATGGCGTTTAAATGTGAAACTTTTACTGCGCTCAATACGCAAACCTTATTCTCCATAATGCGTGGGCGCGTAGAGGTATTTGTAGTTGAGCAAATGTGCCCTTATCCAGAGCTTGACGATAATGATATAGCACCAAGTACCTTGCATATTTACACTGTGAAAAATAATACGCTACAAGCTTATGCTCGATGCTACGAAAAAAACGCAAAATACAGTGCGATCGGTCGCGTGTTAGTCACTAAAGAGGAGCGAGGCAGAGGATTGGCTCAGCAATTGGTTACAGAGGCCATTAATTGCTGTAAAAGCCAATGGCCAGAACGTGATATTTATATTGGTGCACAAACGTACTTACTGGAGTTTTATCGCTCATTCGGATTTGAAAGTATTAATGCTGAATATTTAGAAGATGGCATTGCTCATCAAGATATGGTTTTACAACTAGTACCTTGATTAAAAAAGCCCACAATGTGGGCTTTTTTGTTGTTAAGAGCAGAAACTAACTTTAGCTTAATAATGAATGTAAAAATACCAGGCCTATCGCCAGTGGGCATACAAACTTAGTGTACCAAGGCCATACTTTCCAAAATAAGGTATTGTGTACTTCAGGGTTACCTTCTTGAATGGCCTTTAGTAATGAGCCTCTTGACCAAATCCAGCCTACGTATATACAACACATAAGACCTAATAATGGCTGTGCCACTTTAGTGGTTAAGGTGATCACTAAGCCAAACAGTAACTCTAAGTTACACACTATCGTGATGCTCACTAGAGTGATTAATGCACCAATTACCCAAGTGGCCTGTAAGCGAGACATTGCAAAGCGTTCTACCGTATAAGATACCGGCGCTTCGAGCATTGAAATAGAGGAGGTGAGTGCTGCAATGCTCATTAGCGCAAAAAACGCAAAGCCAACAAATAACCCCATACCACCCATACCATCAAAAAGTGCAGGTAATACTTGAAATACTAATGTGTCTTCAGAGAGGAGCTTTCCGGTAGTCGGTGAGAAAATCTCAATCCCTTGTGCTTGTGCTACATACATAGCAGGAATGATTAATAACCCTGCGACAAAAGCAATAAATACATCAATAAGCGTGACATAAGCACCTAACGAAACTAAGTTCTCTTTTTTACTAATGTACGAGCCATAAATAATCATCACACTGGTACCTAGTGATAATGAAAAGAATGCTTGCCCTAGTGCACTAACTAACAAGTTAGCATCAAAAATAGATGAAAAATCAGGTACTAAATACGCCTTTAAGCCTTCAATAGCGCCATCTTGGGTCATTACATAAATAATTAACGCAAATAAAATGCTGAGCAAAGCAGGCATTAAACGTTTTGACCATTTTTCGATTCCGTTTTCAACGCCACGACTAATAATAGCAACGGTTAGTACAATAAAGATCATAGTGAAAATGATGTTTCTGCTAAGTGACTGTTCACCTAGCCAAGCAGATGCAGAGTTTGCGCCCACTAACGTTGTAATAGGTTCTACTGTTGCACTTAGCATCCAACCAGCAACAATGGCATAAAAGCTTAAAATAAAGCCAGCACATAAAATACCGCCAAAACCAACCGCAAAAGAAAAATGTTTTTGCCAAGGTTTATTAGATATTTTTCTAAGTGAAGAAACCGCATTTGCTTGGCCATGACGACCAATCATTAGCTCCGCCATTAAAGCAGGATAAGCCAAAAAGAATGCCAGTACTAAATACGCAATTAAAAATGCGGCACCACCATTACTTGCGGTTTGTGTAGGGAAACCCCAAATGTTACCTAAACCTACAGCAGATCCTGCGGCGGCCATTATAAAACCAAAGCGAGAGCTAAACTCGCCTCTTACTGCACTCATATTATTGTACTTCTCTATTTTGTGACGGCGCAGACAATCTACTGGAAATGTAAAAAAATAAAAAGTGCTAATTTGCTGATCTAGCACAATTACTTTATTAAACTCTGTGTTATGAACATAGATTTTAATAAAGTAACTTAAAACTAAAAATTAACAGCTTGATATTGTTTAATAATTGTTAATTTACAGTGTGTAGCCTTTACTTTACACTAGGGTGTTGTTGAGCTATTTTCAGGGTAAAACAAGCTCCACCTAACTGCTTACTTTTGCCTGCATAAACACGGCCGTGATGCCAGTCAGCTACTTTTTCAACAATTGCTAATCCGAGGCCATAACTTTTATCAGCTCGATTGCGGTGATTGTTTTCGCGAAAAAAAGGGCTAAATACTTTGCTAAAGTTTTCAGCTGCTATGCCTGGGCCATCGTCCTCTACGGTAATAATAATATGTTGCTCATTGACAGTAGCACTTACATAAATATGTTGCAGGGCAAAGTCGCAGGCATTATTAATTAAATTAGTAACGGCTCTGGCAAGCCAATGTAAGTCGGCATAAATAACATCGTTACTACTATTAAGTTGCACACTGAGTTTGTGGGAGTCTAATTTAGGCGATAGCTGCGCTAAAATATCTTCAAAGTAGCTGCGCATATGGGTTGCAGAGTAGGTTAAGCGGTTGGCATTTTGTTCTAGCGTGGCAAAGGCTAGGTAGCTTTTTAGCATAGACTCCATATGGTCTAAGTCATTTTCCATGCGGGTTAAATATTGCTTCACTTTTGGCATGTCATTGCTATCTATTGCAGCATCTAAACCAAATCGCAGGCAAGCTATGGGGGTGCGAATGTCATGGGATAAACTCGAAGCCATTAGCTTATTTTCAGCAACCAGCTTTTCTATTTGACTCGCCATACGGTTAAAGGTGAGCTCTACATCTTTTATATACGTGAAATGAGAGACTTTGATACGAGCTTTAACATCACCCGATGCAAATTTTTTAGCTGCTTCATTTAACACGCTCAAGCGTTTGGCTAAGGGATAAATAATAAAACCCATAAATACACACAGCCCAGCGTAAAATAATAAGGTTAGAATAATATCGTCGCGTTGCTCTGCTTCAAATGAGTTATCGAGGCGCATAGATAAATGATAAGGGCTTAATGCTTGGTTGCTATAAAGCATATGAAAACCCTGTTCGCCCTCTAAAATTAACCCACCATGGGTTTGCATTTGCATAAGTAAGGCAGGGCTAAGCGCTAAAGTGTCGTTTAGCTTATAGGTAAGCGGCAGGCTAAAGTCGTTGGCTAACTTTGTAACATAATTACTGCGCTGTGCAGGGGGGAGAGTAGCAAGCTGTTTGCTAAACCCTGCAATCATTTTACTTTGCATGCTAAATTCGTCTAAAGGGGCGTGTGTATTTTGACTAAAAGCGTCAATAAGCCAGCCTAAAACAATAATCGAAAGCAGTGCGCTGCTAAGCAGTGCAATATAAAACTTTTTCATTTGTAGCTACCAAGCAGTGGCAACGAGTAAATAACCTCGTCCCCAAATTGTTTTAATTTTTTCAGGGTTTTGCGGATCGTCATTAAACTTTTTACGTAGCGCAGAAATTAGCACATCAACACTTCTATCAAGGCCGTCGTACTCGCGTCCTTTGGTTGCTTTAAACACCGCATCGCGTGATACAACTTGCCCTGCGTTACTGGCTAAGTAATGCAGCAATAAATACTCAGCGCTAGATATATTTATATCGATATCGTTAAGCTTAACGCTTCGCGACTCACTATTAATGCTCAAAGCCCCTACATTAATAATACTATGCTGTTTATGAGATTGGCTGCTTTGGGTGGTGAGCCTAAGGGCTGACTTTATTCTTGCTAGTAATGCACGAGGGCGTACCGGTTTCATTATGTAGTCACTGGCACCTACCTCTAAGCCAATCACTTCATCCATTTCGTCATCACGAGCTGTTAGCATAATAATAGGAGCTTGATAAAAGCTACGTAGCTCGCGACAAACGCTTATGCCGTCTAACCCAGGAAGCATAATATCAAGTAGTATTAACTGCGGTTTCAAGGTTTTAACTTGGCCAACAACTTCATCACCGCGATGACAAACATGTACACAATAGCCTTGTTCTGTTAAATATTCAGCCACCCATTGTGCCAAAGAAATATCATCTTCAACGAGTAAAATAGTACCGTAATTATCCATAAGACTTCCTTATTAAAACAATCGCCAACGGCGTTTTTTCTGCCTGTTTTGATAAACCCACTGTAACTTTACTTCAGTGGTGGCTATGACTTTTGCAGTATTACTATCAAATAATTCAAATGATAAGCTCTGCTCAGAGTCAAATGCATAATTAAAAACGCCGTGTTGCTGCTTAAGCCAACATTGCATAATATATTTTGAGGTAGCGTCTCGTAAGCAGTAGTTACCTATTGTGGGCTGCTGCCATGATAAAACCACTTCAGTATAACAGTGGCGGCCTTCACGTAGTGCCACGCAGGTATTAGGTATTGCACTAAGTGCGGTTACCTCTTGGGGCACCTCGGCGAGTAAACTGCCAGGGTAAGCTAATAGTAAATAACACCAGCGTCTAAAATACATAACGCACGCCTAGCTTGGCTTTGTGTTGGTACCCTTGAGAAATAATAGGGCTGTCGTCAATTTCTTTAGAAAATAAAGTCGTTAACCAGCCGGCTAAAAACACCCAGTCTTGGTTAAGCGGGTACTCAGCATGAAACTCAAGCATAATGCTGCTGCTGGCATTGGTTTTATAGGCAGGACGCAGCAAGGTAACTTCACTTTGCTCAATACCAAAATAATAGTTAGTAAAGTCAGCAGAGTAGGCACTAAAGCCTATGCCTGAGCGAAACTCCCAGTTACGCCAAGGTTGTATTTTGCTAAAAAAAGAATTAAATACCCAGCCATTGTGGGCGTTAGAAATGTCATGCAAAAATTCAATAGAAACCTGTGAGCCATCAAATCTGTGGGTAAATCTAAGGCCTGTATTAAAGTCATACTTACGCTTTTTAATGCCGCGTAATTCCTCAACCACACCATTGTTATAAAACCCCAAGCCTTTTTGACCAAACCCAGCTTGGGCGTTAGCACCGATTATATCGAGCTCCCAATTATATTTGTTAATTAGACTGTAGCCTATAACAAGGCCGCCGCTGAGTTGGTTATGGTCATAATCGAGATAAAAGTTATCAAAAGAAACCGCAAGGCTGAGATCTAATTCAATACCATCGTCATAAGAGTCCATGCCGATAAGGTAAGAGTCTTCAATATAATAACCAGTACCGGCGCTCCAGTCCCATGCAAAGCCTTGAATAGGCTCTAAGGTGTTATCAGCATAATAGCGGTTACTGGCAGTACTATGGGCACTAAATACACAGGCAAATAATAAGCAGGTGTAACATAAAAAATAGCTAAGTATTGAGTGCTTCATCCTTGGAACCTAAATAAGTAATGGTTATAAAGCGTAGTATATTGTTAAACGTTCCTTTAAACCTGTAAAAAATGTAGTGTTTAACTTACGCTTATATCACTTTAATTTTGTCGATTAATATACTGCTTAAATAAAACTGCATCATTGGTGCTAAAGCACTTATTTCTGTGCGAGTACACGGGCCTTGCACTTTAGTCAGTGTGCTAAGCTTGCTCATTGTATTATATTTAGGAATAGTTACCTTTGTATTTGCTTCGGCGCGTGCTAAACGTGCTTGTTCGGTATTTTGCTGGTGGACAAAGGCGACTACTTCAAGTTCATTAGTGATTTTTTGCTCTTCGGTAAAGCTATAGATCAGTGATTCACGATGAAAGCTAGTGCTATCTAAAGATGATTTTGCAAACCAAACAACATCACCAGAGGCTTTATGCGTTAAGCGCATGCTAACTTGCGCTAAAATAGTTGCACACTGCTGGGTTGGAAATTGCTGTGCAACTTTAGAGTATAGAGCATAAGGTTGTTTGGGCTGATTTAACGTGTATTTACTATCATCGGTAAACGACAGATCAACTTGATGAATAGCAAGTGTGTAATCACTATCGTTTTTAGTAGTTACTTTTAGTTGTTTGTCATTGAGCGCTTGGCTTATTTGCGCCAGTAAAGTGTCGGTTACACTTACTCTGTCGGTAACAATTTTAACCGTTTGGTTTTTCATTACTTTATGAGCTGGTAATTGCACTGACTTTACTTTAGGCGAGGTGTGTTGTGCCTCATACTCCAGTTGGTATGTCTGACTTTTTAACATTGGCTTTAAGGGCATTGCCAATGGCTCAGCAGGCTGATTTGTTGTTGTGGTTATAGCGCAACCCGATGAAAATAATATAAAAAGTGGTACAACTAAAAAACGCATAAATACTTCACACTCAGTAAAAGGCCAATAATCAACATATTGTACGTTAGTCTTGACAAAAGTTCATGATATTATATGCATAGAAGCAATTAAAAAAAGAAAAAACAGCCACCGATGAAGTACCTTAATTACTCGATTTATTACCTGCTCGCCTTTTGTATTTTAATAACCCACTCAGAGGTTGCTGCAAATGTAGATCCAGATTGGCCTGCATTTGTAAAAAAATATGGGCGTTACGCACAAAAAAAGCTTAAACGAAAAGGTATACCTGGCGCGGCTTTATCGATTGTTAATATGCAGTCGAGTGATTATATCCATACCATGGGCTTTACCAAAGTGGGTAGCTCTCAAAGGGTTAATCAACATACACGTTTTAGATTAGCATCGGTGTCTAAAACCTTTGCAGGATCGTTAGCTGCTAAGCTTGCAAGTGAAGGGGAAATAGATTTATACCAGCCTATTAGCGACTATATTCCTGAATTTGCTAACACCGACTACAAAGATAATTTAAAGGTTTATCATATTTTAAGTCACTCTAGTGGCCTAGTTCCCAACGCCTACGATAACCTAATTGAATCACGAATGAGTTATCCAGATATTATTGAAAAGCTACTTACGGTAGCGCCCATATGCGATCCTGGGCAGTGTTATGGCTATCAAAATGTGATGTTTAGTTTAATTGACGATGTAATTTTAAGGAGTACTCATAAAAGTTACTCTCAGTGGCTAAATGACGCTATTTTTACGCCCTTAAAAATGCATGACACTAGTTTAGGCTACGACGCTATGGTGCAAGATAAAAACTACGCATTTCCACATGTAAGAGGGAAAAAACGTTGGTATAGCGCTAAGCTGAAAAAAAATTATTATAAAGTAGCCCCCGCTGCAGGCATAAATGCCAGTGCCGCCGATATGGCAATATGGTTAAAGGCGCAATTAGGTCAGTACCCAAATGTATTATCGCTCGATGCATTAGCGGTACAAACACGTCCCTATACGCATACCAAAAAAGAGCAATACCGACGAGTATGGAAAGGTCATCTTAGTGAGGCTTTTTATGGGCTAGGTTGGCGAGTATATAACTACGATGATGAAACCCTTTATTACCATAGTGGTTGGGTGCAAGGCTATCGCACCGATTTAGTGGTTTTTCCTCATTTAAATGTGGGTTTTAGCTTAATAATAAATGCCGAAACTGGGGTGATAAATGAACTTACAACAGAGTTTATAAATAGAGTGCTTAAATATAAGCGAGGCTAAAAATCATGATTAAAGATAAAAGGCTTTTAATCTTGGCGCTACTGGTTATGGTGTTTAATAGCCAATTTGTATTTGCCGCCCCAGATAAGATTTATTTATTTCGCCACAGTGAAAAACAAGCCGGTAAAAACCCGTCGCTTACAGTGCTTGGCGCACAACGTGCACAGTATTTGGTACAGTTAATAAAACAACATAAAAACGTGCAGCTATTTAGCAGCAATTATAAGCGTACATTACAAACAGCAGCGCCAATGGCTACTTACTTTAACACTGCAGTAAAAATGTATGATGCAGGTGATTTAGCTTCATTTAAAAGTAACTTACTAAAATTACAGGGTGTTGTAATTGTTGTAGGGCACAGTAATACCACACCTGAGCTTACGGCATTGCTTTCAAATGGTGGGATTAATGCTATGTCTGAAGATGAGTTTTCGCGCTATTACATACTAGACAAAATACGCGATAAAACCCCAAAAGATGCACCACAATATAGGGTCAGTGAACTCACTATGGATTTTAATAATTAATTTAAAAGTGACAGATAATAAAAAACCAGCATATGCTGGTTTTTTTATATTACCGGGTAAATCCTACAAGTAGTGTTTAGCCACGCGGTAATTTAATTTTTTTCTCTTCACTTTGGCGGTAAAGCACAATAGTGTGACCAATTGATTGTAATTTAGTTGCACCAGTTTCACGCACAATTGCTTCAAAAATGAGCGCTTTAGTTTCGCGATCATCAGTTGGAACCTTCACTTTAATTAATTCGTGAATTTCTAATGCGCTTTGAATTTCTACTACTACGCCTTCGGTTAAACCGTTAGAACCTAGTAAAACTACAGGCTTAAGGCTATGTGCCTGACCTTTTAAAAACTGCTTTTGTTTGTTTGATAATGTCATGTTTATACAAATTTTGCTGAATATGGCTTGAATTAAGGGTATTCTACCGCCATCTAAAGAATATTACTAATTAGTTGCGTGTTAATTTATGACAAATAAAAAACAGTCAGCCAGTTCACAGCGATGGCTGAAAGAACATTTTGATGATAAATATGTTCAAGAGGCGCAAAAAAAAGGTTGGCGTTCTCGAGCTGTTTTTAAATTAGATGAGGTCCAAAGTAGAGACAAGTTACTCCGCCCAGCAATGACTGTTGTTGATTTGGGGGCTGCACCGGGTAGTTGGTCACAATACTTGGCAGAAAAAGTAGGAGATAAAGGACAAGTTATAGCGTGCGATATCCTTCCTATGGATTCATTAGCGGGTGTTGACTTTTTACAAGGCGACTTTCGTGAAGAAGCAGTGTTAAGTGCATTGTTAAAACGTATTGATGGCAAAAATGTTGATGTGGTACTCTCTGACATGGCACCAAATATGAGTGGTAACAATTCAGTTGATCAAGCTGGTAGCATGTATTTGGTCGAGCTTGCACTGGATATGTGTAATCAAGTATTAAAGAAAAATGGTGCATTTATTGTTAAAGTATTCCAAGGTGAAGGCTTTGATCAGTTCTTGCAAGATGTACGTAATAGTTTTAAAACAGTGAAGATACGTAAACCAGATGCCTCGCGCGCCCGTTCACGGGAAGTATATATAGTAGCGACTGGATATAAACTGTAGTACAGTTGTTGGGCGTTTAGTTGAATTTAAATTAATTGGATACAAGAGGTTAACCCCTTGAGCGATATGGCAAAAAATCTAATACTCTGGCTGGTTATTGCAGTTGTGCTGATGTCAGTATTTCAGAGCTTTAATGGCGGCGATCAAGTAGATCGTCAAACAAGTTATAGTCAATTTGTTAAAGATGCCCGCAGTGGCTCTATACAAGAAGTGGCAATTGAAAGTACCAGTGGCACAATTACAGGTACTAAAACCAGTGGCGAACGTTTTCAAACGATTATGCCTATTTACGACAAAGACATTTTAAATGATTTGTTAAAAAGTAACGTCAATGTGAAAGGGGTTAAACCTGAAGAGCAGTCATTTTTAGCAAGTATATTTATTTCTTGGTTCCCAATGATACTGCTTATTGGTGTGTGGATATTTTTCATGCGTCAAATGCAAGGCGGTGGCGGTAAAGGGGCAATGTCGTTTGGTAAGAGTAAAGCGCGCTTAATGAGCGAAGATCAAATAAAAACCACTTTTGCCGATGTTGCTGGTTGTGATGAAGCTAAAGAAGATGTATCAGAATTGGTAGATTTTTTACGCGACCCATCAAAATTTCAAAAATTAGGTGGCAGCATTCCTAAAGGCGTGTTGATGGTTGGTCCTCCTGGTACAGGTAAAACGTTACTTGCTAAAGCCGTTGCTGGTGAAGCAAAAGTGCCGTTCTTTACTATTTCTGGTTCGGACTTTGTTGAAATGTTTGTTGGTGTGGGCGCATCTCGCGTACGAGATATGTTCGAGCAAGCTAAAAAAGCATCACCCTGTATTATCTTTATTGATGAAATAGATGCTGTAGGTCGTAAACGTGGCGCTGGTATGGGCGGCGGTAACGACGAACGTGAGCAAACGCTAAACCAAATGCTAGTAGAAATGGATGGTTTTGGTGGTAACGAAGGTATTATCGTTATTGCTGCGACTAACCGCCCAGACGTATTAGATCCAGCCTTACTTCGTCCTGGTCGTTTTGACCGTCAAGTTGAAGTTGGATTACCTGATATTCGTGGCCGTGAACAAATTCTTAAAGTACACATGCGTAAAGTGCCATTAGGCGACAACGTTGAAGCGGCTGTAATTGCACGTGGTACACCGGGTTTTTCAGGTGCTGATTTAGCAAACCTAGTAAACGAAGCTGCACTGTATGCTGCACGCGGTAATAAACGTGTTGTAAGTATGGCTGAGTTTGACGCTGCTAAAGATAAAATCATGATGGGCGCTGAGCGCAAAACCATGGTGATGAGCGAGCAAGAAAAAGCCATGACAGCGTACCACGAAGCTGGCCATGCTATTGTTGGTCGTATGGTGCCAGAGCATGATCCTGTTTATAAAGTATCTATAATTCCACGTGGCCGTGCGCTAGGTGTAACTATGTACTTGCCTGAACAAGACCGTGTAAGCCATTCTAAAGAATTGCTAGAGTCGATGATCTCAAGCCTGTATGGCGGACGTATCGCAGAAGCACTTATTTATGGTGCAGATAAAGTAACCACAGGTGCTAGTAACGATATTGAACGTGCGAGTGATATTGCCCGTAAAATGGTAACGCACTGGGGTTTAAGTGAAAAACTTGGACCACTACTTTACGCAGAAGATCAAAACGATATGTACATGGGCGGTGGCCGCTCTATGAGTATATCGGACGAAACAGCTAAAATTATCGATAGCGAAGTACGTTTATTATCAGATCGTAACTATCAACGAGCAGAAGCGATATTAAAAGAAAATATCGATATTCTACACGCAATGAAAGATGCGCTGATGAAGTACGAAACGATTGATGCTAAGCAAATTGATGATTTAATGGCGCGCCAAGAAGTTCGCGAACCACGCGATGCCCATGACCGCCATGAAAAAAAGCCAGTTAAAGAAGATGTTTCAGCAGAAAAATTAGTTGATGAAGATCAAAAACCAACTGATGAAGCTAAAAAAGATGAAACAAACCTTGATGACAAAGCTGAATAATCGTTAAAATAGCTAAACTAAAAGCCCCGAACCTCGGGGCTTTTTTGTATCAAACGTATAAAATAAACTTCAGCTAATTCAAACAAAAAAGGTCATCATGAATAATTTACTAAACTTACCTCGCAAACGTACACTAAGTTTGGCAAATCCAGTAATTATGGGAATACTTAATGTTACTCCCGATTCTTTTTCAGATGGCGGGAAGTTTATAGACCCTGATATTGCGCTGCAGCGTGCGCTGCAATTGTTAGACGACGGCGCGCAAATTATAGATATTGGCGGAGAGTCGACTCGCCCAGGTGCTCCTGATGTGAGCCTTGAGGATGAATTAGCACGTGTAATACCAGCGATTAAAGCAATTCGTGAAAACAGTGATTGCGTTATATCTATTGATACCAGTAAAGCACAAGTAATGCACCAAGCTATTTTAGCTGGGGCCGATATTGTTAATGACGTACGTGCATTACAAGAAAGCGACGCACTGAACGTAGCGGCGCAGTTTCCTGATGTTGCGGTGTGTTTAATGCATATGCAAGGCCAACCTCGCAGCATGCAGGCAGCGCCGCACTATGATGATTTATTTACAGATATAAAACAGTTTTTTAGTCAGCGTATTGCTGCGTGTAAAACAGCGGGGATTAAGCAAACACAACTTATTCTTGATCCTGGCTTTGGTTTTGGTAAAACACTCAACCACAATTACCAACTACTGGCGCAGTTTAATGACTTTAATCAGTTTGGTTTACCGTTATTAGCGGGATTATCGCGTAAGTCGATGATTGGCAACTTATTAAATAGAAATACAAATGAGCGATTGGCCGGCAGTTTAGCGGGCGCATTAATCGCAGCACAAAATGGTGCGCATATTATTCGTGTACACGACGTAAAAGAAACCGCAGATGTACTTAACGTACTACAAGCCTGCAAACAAGGAGTACTTTAAATGAAAGAAAGAAAATATTTTGGCACCGATGGTGTACGCGGGCTCGTGGGTGAGCATCCTATAAATCCTGAGTTTGCAATGAAACTAGGTTGGGCTGCGGGCCGTGTCCTATCAGAAAACGGCACTAAAAAAGTGATGATAGGTAAAGATACCCGCATTTCAGGCTATATGTTAGAAACCGCATTACAAGCAGGGTTAATTGCAGCAGGAATCGATGTTGTATTACTGGGCCCTATGCCAACCCCTGCGATTGCTTATTTAGCACAAACATTTAGAGCCGAAGCCGGCATAGTAATTAGTGCATCGCACAACCCGTATTACGATAACGGCATAAAGTTTTTTAACTGTCGCGGTTTAAAGCTTGATGACAAAGTAGAGCTTGAAATTGAAGCCATGCTTGATGAACCAATGACTTGTGTTGAGTCAGATAAACTAGGTAAAGCGAGTCGCTTAACTAGCGCTGATGGTCGTTATATCGAATTTTGTAAAAGCCAATTTCCACAAAGCTTGTCGCTTGAAGGATTAAAAATTGTACTCGATTGTGCCAATGGCGCAACTTACCATATTGCCCCATCAGTAATGCGCGAACTAGGTGCAAATATAATCACGCATGCGTGTGAGCCTAATGGTGTAAATATTAACCATGAATGCGGCGCTACTCACGTAGATACCCTAAAACGTAAAGTGCTTGAACATAATGCAGACGTGGGCATTGCCTATGATGGCGATGGCGACCGTGTAATGATGGTTGATCATAATGGTCGTGTGTTTGATGGTGATGACTTAGTGTATATTATTGCCTGCCAAGCAGCGCAAGATGATAATTTAGGTGGTGGTGTTGTTGGCACTGTTATGTCAAACATGGGCCTTGAGAATGCATTGAAAGCCAAAGGTATTGAATTTGCACGCAGTAAAGTAGGCGACCGTTATGTAATGGAATTGCTACAACAAAAAGGCTGGACTATTGGCGGCGAAAGTTCGGGCCATGTATTAAACCTTGATTTAATTAGCACCGGCGATGGCATTATTTCAAGCTTGCAAGTACTAGCTGCTATGGTTGCGCAAAATAAAACATTACAAGACTTAGGTACTGGTTTTACTAAGTACCCAATGAAAATGATTAACGTACGTTACACCCCAGGTACAGATCCGACAAAAGCGCCTGCAGTATTAGCTGCAGTAGCAGAGGTTGAGCAAACTTTAGGTGAAAAGGGGCGTGTGTTACTACGTAAATCAGGCACTGAACCTGTTGTACGTGTTATGGTTGAGGCCGAACAAGAGAAGTTAGTAATCGACAGCGCAGAAAAAATAGCCGCGGTTGTTGAATCTATGAGCAAACAAACTGATTGATAACAATAACCTCTTGTAACTTTGGGCGAGTCGAGTTAATATCTCGACCGCTTTCTCATGTGGAGTGGAAAAATGGCAGCACGCAAGGCGATGGTCGCAGGCAATTGGAAAATGAATGGCTCTTTAGAGCTGGTTAAACAAATGTCTGATGCTATTAACAATGTTAAATCAAACGAGATAGACATTGTTTTATTTCCTCCGTTTCCGTTAGTGTCAGCAATGATAGCCAGCGGTGTTTCAACGGGAACTCAAACTGTGTCAGAAAATACCCCCGGTGCATTTACCGGTGAAGTTGATGCACAACTTATTAAAGAGTTGGGCGCCCAATATGTATTAGTAGGTCACTCAGAGCGTCGTAATATATACAAAGAAAGCAATGATGTCGTAGCTGCAAAATTTGCTCGCGCACAACAAGTTGGTTTAACGCCAATTTTATGTGTTGGAGAGAGCGAAAGTGAGCAAGAAAACGGTAAAACAGAACAAATAGTTGCTGCACAAATTGATGCAGTAATTGAAAAATTAGGTGTAGCAGCACTCAAAGATTCTGTGATAGCATATGAACCCGTTTGGGCCATAGGCACAGGTAAGACTGCATCGCCAGAACAGGCACAAAGCGTTCATAAATTTATCCGTGACAAAATCGCTTCATTAAGCAGCGATTTAGCACAAGGGCTAACCATCTTATATGGTGGTAGCGTTAACGAAAAAAATAGCGAATTATTATTTGCACAAACAGATATAGACGGCGGCCTAATCGGTGGCGCAAGTTTAAAAGCAGATTCATTTACTGCTATCTGCAACAGTGCAAAAGGGACCGTATAAATGTACGAAATTTTACTAGTAGTTTATTTAGTTGTAGCTTTAGCGCTTGTTGGAATGGTTTTAATCCAGCAAGGTAAAGGTGCCGATATGGGTTCTTCATTTGGCGCGGGTGCTTCGTCAACTGTTTTCGGATCATCAGGTGCAGGTAACTTTATGACTAAAACAACGACAGTTTTAGCTTCTGTGTTTTTTATATTAAGCATAGTACTGGGCAACCTTACTGCAAGTCATATTAAAAAGACTGATGAATGGGAAAACCTTGAAGCAGCACCAGCTTTAGAAACAGTTATTCCTGTTGAAGAAGATGTGCCAGTTACATCTTCGAAAGAGCAACGCTCTGACGTACCAAATTAATTTAGCGTAAAAGCTAAAACGTTAAACGATTTATACTCCTCAAATAAATCATAAAGTTTAACACCTAAGCGCAAGCTTAAAAAATGCGGATGTGGTGGAATTGGTAGACACGCCACCTTGAGGGGGTGGTGCTTTAGGGCATGGGGGTTCAAGTCCCCCCATCCGCACCAAATTTAAAACCCAGTAACTAACGTTGCTGGGTTTTTTGCTTTTAGCTAACGTTAACCTTTATTACCACAAAATCTCCTCACAAAATCACTTATTTAATCTAACAACAGATGCTTTTAGAACACACATTATTACTTGTGTAATCAGTTATGTAGCATTTTCATATAACAATAAAATCCTTGGTCCATTTAAACTATGCCGCAATGCTAAATTGATGCTAAGTTAAATAAAAAATAGGAGATAATTTGTGTCAAAAGTAGCGTTTATTTCAGGTGCAAGTCGAGGTATTGGTCGTGCAACAGCCATCGCATTTGCAAAAGCAGGCTATCGAGTAGCAATAACAGCTCGTGAATTAGATAGCGAGGTAGCACAGCAAAGTACGCAAGGGAGTTTAAAACAAACAGCCCAAATGATGGAGCAATTAGGTTGTGAGGTCATTGCGCTAAAAATGGATTTACTTGATTTTAACTCCGTTGCTAATGCTCTAAAGCAGGTGTTTGAACACTTTGGTAAAATTGACGTGGTTGTCAATAATGCTATTTATCAGGGGGCTGGCCTTAATGCTTCTTTACTAGATATAACGCAGCAAACGCTTGAAAAAGTTGCTAGAGGTTACATAGGCGCGCCAGTGCAAATAGCACAAGCTGTTTTACCAAGTATGTTAGCGCAACAAAGCGGTTGTATAATAAATATAACCTCGGGAGCGGGTGAAAAAGATCCGCCTATTCCTGCATCTAAAGGGGGCTGGGGTTATGCATACGGTGCAGGTAAGGCTGCAGTGTCGCGACTGTCGGGTATTATTTGCCGTGAACATGGTCATCAAGGTATTCGCGCTTTTACAGTAAACCCGGGAGTTGTTAACACTGAAACGCTAAGAGCGACTATTGGCGATCAGGGTATTAAAGGCTTGCAGCAGGCTGTAGCCGAACCGGATGAAATAGGTAATGTATTGTTATGGATTGCAGATAACTCTGCAGCAGATGAGCTGCAGTACAGTACCATCTCCGCACAAAAGTTAGCGCGCGAGGAGGATGTAACTAATTTTGTGTAACTGCCTATCATTATTTACTCTAAAAAGAGTTTAAGGATTAGGCGATGAACATG